>JBGAQY010000037.1:0-23417 GCA_044220495.1 Acidimicrobiales bacterium | reverse complement strand
GCGACGCTCAGCTCGGCGGCGAGGTTGAGGCCGTCGACTGTGCCCAAGTCGTCCGCCTCAGACACGTAGCCGGCAGCGCGCATCCGCACGTCGTCTAGTGCAGCGTCTTGTTCAGAGGTGTTGAAAACCGGCGAGTCGCCGCGTTGCATGTCGATCTCGCGCTGCACTTGTTGATCTGTCGCTCCGACGAAAGCAACCATGGCATTCGCGGCGGCGCAGTCAGTGCCCTGCAGCAAGTTGAGGTCATAGTGACTGGCGATCTTGGCAACGATTTCGGTTGAGTCGTCGCGAAGCACCCTCGGGATCGTTGCGTCGAGCGCCGCAATCGTGTTGTTGCGAAGCATCCAGGTCAGGTCGAAAACTGCGCTTCGTAGGGCCTCGGCTGCTTGGGCAGCTGCCTGCTCGTCGTCGGTCATTGGGTGCAAGCGTATCGGCCGCTACGGCTGCTGGGAACATCAATTACCACGTAAGGGGAAGAAGCCGGGCGAAGTGACCACATTTGTACCCCTTGCGTTTGCTTGCCAGCCCACGGAGCGTGGTGAGTATCATCATGCCCTGGAACCAAACCGCCAAGAGGCGGGCAGGAGGCCTGATGTTCAATCCGCGTTTAGCAATTTCCCGTGGGCGCCGGCGCGTTGCTGTTGTTGCTGCCGTCGCTGTTGTGTTGTTGACGGGAACGGTTGCAGCTTCGGCGGCCACTAATCCCGGGGTCGGGTCGCTCGTCGTTTCCAAGAGCGCCGACCGTTCGGCGCCGCAGGCCCTCAGTCGTTCAAACCTGAACGGCAACGTCTATATCTTTCTCAGCCGCCAGAACGTGAAGCAGGTTGCGTTCTCGCTTGACGGCAAGCAAGTCAGCGTCGAGCGCATTTCGCCGTTTGACTTGAACACCACGGCACCTGACGGTTCGGCCCGTCCGCTCGACACGTCGACGCTGAGCGGGGGTTCGCACCGAGTTGTGGCCGTCGTGACGACCACGAGCGACCGCACTCGCACGTATTCCGCACGATTCACAGTTGGCTCGTCGACGTCGGGCAGCACGAGCACAACAGCGCGTCCGACTACGACAGTTAGTTCGTCTACACCGACAACCGTTACGCCAACGACCGTCACGCCAACGACACCGACCACGGTTACACCCACAACGGTTACACCCACAACGATGCGGCCGACGACGACGTCAACGACGACGCCGGCTGCTGGTGGATTCAGTGCTTTGGGTCGCAGCTTTCCGTCATCAGCAACGACGGGCGTGCCTGATGGAACGGCGCTTACCAACTACACGGGCGAGTGCGCGATCCAAACCAACAACGTTGTGATCGACGCAAAGATCGTGAACTGCGACCTACGCATCTTGGCGCAGGGCATCAAGATCAGTCGTTCGATCATCAATGGCTCGGTTTACAGCGACCCCGACTACTTCAACGGTTCGTTCACAATTACCGATAGCGAAGTTCGCATGCCGCTGCAGAACGGCACTGGCATTGGCGACGCAAACTTCACCGTCACTCGCGTCGAAGTCACGGGCGGAAGTCGTTCTATCAACTGCTACCTCAACTGCACGGTGCAAGACTCATATGTGCACGGTCAATACAAAGACACGCGCGGCATCGATCACGAGTCGGGCATCCGCATGGGTTCAAACAGCGTGTTGCGTCACAACACGATTGCTTGCACCGCACCTGACGTACCACCAGACGCCGGTTGCTCTGCTGCCATCACGGGCTATGGCGACTTCGACATCGTTCAGAAGAACACGATCGACGGCAATCTGATTGTCGCTGGTTCAGGAGGCTATTGCGCTTACGGTGGATCCACTCAAGGCAAGCCTTACTCGGCAGGAGTGAACAACATCAAGTTCACCAACAACGTTTGGCAGCGTGGCACTGAGCCCGGCGAAAACGGTCGCGGATATGTGTGTGGTTACTACGGACCCATCACATCGTTCGATTCAGACGCACCCGGCAACGTGTGGACCAACAACCTCTACGACGACGGCACACCCGTCGAAGCCGCCAACTAGCCAGCTCTAAGAACCGGCCCCCGCTTGTTGATTTCGAGCGGGGGCCGACTCGCGCCTTGCTATCGGTGTGTCGGCAACGCCCCTCTAATCAAGGCCTCTTTCACCGACGCGAAAAGACCAAATCTGTGCCCTGACAGGCAAGGTCTTGGTTTTATCGCGTGGGTGAAAGGCGGTTCGTGTGCTGTGCGGCTACTTGATGAGGCGCACAGGGCTTTGATCTTGCACGCGCGCGGTCCACGTCGTGCGGTCGTGCGGAGGGCTCCCGGCATTGATGTTGTAGTCGACCTTCCACCAACCGCTGCCGTTTGCATCGAGCATCGTTTCGTATGCCGGCGGAACAACCGTCTCGATTACGACGGCACGGTCGTTGAAGCGTCCTTCGCCAGTGCGGTTGGGCCCTGGCGATGTGCCGACTCCGGCCACGCTCAAACTGCTCGCAACGCCATTCAGCGTGCCGTTGGCGTCTTTTACCGCCTGCCACTTGAACGGACGTGGATCGTTGTTGGGCGCGAGTAGACGAACGCTTTCGCCACCTTCGCCCGGATCCCAAAGCGAGATAATCATTTTCTCGCCGGCATAGTTCACGTCGACGTTGGCGAGATATAGCTCAACTTCGTTCGAGCCAGGGGTGAAGTTCACGAACATCGACAGCGCGTTGGCTGCGTAAATCTGAGGACACAGATTGTTCCGTCGGGTGTCACACGCGCTGACTGATTCTTGTGAACCAAGCGGATGCACCATCAAGCTAAACGCATTAACACCCCAACTGTTTGGCTCGCCTTGGAGCGTGTGCACGTTGAGTCGATACTTGTGGCCCGGCAGCAATGTGGGCCCGACGTCGCACCAATCGCTAACTGCACACCCTGGCAGCGAGCTCGAGACGAAGTCGACATGGGCAATCAATACGTCGGTTGCTGGGCCTGGCGAATTACTTGTGTCGTAGAGCGTGTAGCTCGTCGTTATGTGTGCCGTGGGATCGTTCGGTTGCGCGCCTGTGTTGTCGGGTGAGAGTCCGTTTGGCCCCGACAATCCGTCCGCGTATCCGGCGTCGTAGACGCTAAGGGTCATGTTGCCGGCGCCCATTGGCACGCTGACTAGGTAGTCGTATCCGTTCCAGTTGTAGTTGGGATTCTTTTCAAGGCCGGGTGTCTCGTCGCATTTGGTGAGGCCGTTGAGCTTGTTTCCGTCGTACCGACTCGACAACGGGTCACCATCTTCAGCGGAAGTGCAGTAGCCATTCACGGCAAGCCAGTAGTTACCTGATTGATACTGATTGCCCGAAAACGCAAGCGTTCCGCTGCCGAGAACATTGCCGGGATTGCCCATTGCCAACGGATTTCTGAATTCACCGCGCGCGGTTCGCGTGAGCGAGATGTGATCAACAATCCAGCTTGCAAACGCAGTGCGCACATTCGCCGTTGTTACCGAGACGGCAACGCGATTGCCCGGTTCGGGTGTTGCGGTGATGGTCACATCAGGCCCTGCGACATAGTGATTCTTCGCTAGTGCCGCAATCGCTGCCGTAACGGCGGCGTCGCGATCAGGCATCTTTGCGGCTCCCGCCAAGGCTGCTGCGTCGACCGCGCGTTGCAGTTTGGCTGCTTGCAAATACCAATTGCCCACGTCGAGTGCGAGTCCGACGAAGGCGAGTAGCGCAAGCATGAAGATGGCCGACCAAACCATGACGACACCGGCTTCGGTTTTGGTACGACGCTCGTTGGCCACTGTCATGATGTGCGCGCCTCGATCTGCATTACACGTGTTCGCGTAACTGTGAAATCGCGCTTTCCGAACACACCAATGGGTGTCGAAACCTTGCCGCGTATCGCAACGCCGACTAGGTCTGGGTTGTTTGATCGACTTGCTTCTCTTAGCCACGCGGGCCACGACTGATCAGAATCCCAAGTTGAATCGCCACCAAAGTCAGTGCTGGCCCTTGCGAAGTCGGCGGGAACGTACACGTTGCACAAATTGGGAATGCCGTGCGGATTGTTGGTCATGCACTGCGTTGGTGGTGCATCGTCAAACGAGGTTGCCTTGAAGACGACAATGCGCTCGATTGAGTTGGTGTCAAATCCGTATTTGGTCTTTGCGACCGCTTGCAGCATGTCGTAGTCGGCAAGTGGGTGATTTGCCTTTGTGACATCGGCTCGCGCCCCATTCGTAGTTGCATGACCGAGTGACATGTACGACTTCATGAAGACGGATCCGTCAATGGCCGCAAAGACAAGCAGCGCGAGGATGGGCATGACGAGCGCGGCTTCAACCATTGCCGCGCCGCGTTCGCGTGAGCGCCTCGTGGTCAGCATTTAGAACCCACCTCGATATGGCTTGATGACGGGCGGAGCAGTGACCGTGGGCGCACCCGCGCCCGATGACCCGGTTCCACTAGCGCTCGTCGCTCCCACCGGTTTCCCCGTTGACAACACGGGTGCAGGTATTGGCGCGGCGGTTGTTGGCGCGCTAGTTGCTGGTGGTGCTGCCGGAGTGGGGGCGGCTGGAAGTTGAGGTGTCGCGACCGATGGTGCCGCCGGGGTAGTTGTTGGCGGCGTGGTCTCCGGCGGTCTCACGCCATCGACGCCAGGCACGAACCCATCGACGACCCCGGGGGTATAACCGTCGACAACACCCGGTGTGTATCCATCTACGACGCCCGGGGTGTATCCGTCTACGACTCCAGGTGTGTAGCCCGCAACAACGCCGGGTGTATAACCGTCAACAACGCCTGGCGTGAAGCCGGGGACGACTCCGGGCGTGAATCCAGCGACGACGCCCGGAGTGAAACCGGGAACGTCGTATTGCGATGTTGCACTGGCGTATCCGCTAGCTGTTGGCGCGTCGGGCGCGAATGAAACTGAACCAGTGTTCATGTTGCCGATCGTCGTATCGTCGGAGTCGCTTGACGGTTCGATCTGCATGACGACTGCATCGCTGACGGTTCGAGTTTTGCCGAAGATGCCAGTCAGATAAGTGTGTGTACTCGTCACTGAGACACCGACATAGTCAGAACCAGGGGAACGTGATGCCGGTGGCCACGCAGTTTGGCGCGCATCTATTTCGGCCTTGGTGCGGTTTAAGTCGGCGGCTGAATAGACGTTGCAGAGGCCGACAACGCTGCCTGTCAAACATTGCGTCGGAACCGAGCCGTCGGAACCGTTCGCCTTGTAGACGATGACGCGTTGCACGTCGCCTTCCCCGGGCGATTTTCCACCAACCTTTACTGACCGCAAGATGTCGTAGTCGTCGGTTGGCGCTGCGCCCGTTGCGCTTGCCATACGAGCACCGGCGCGGGCCAGCGAACTGAGACTTTGAGCGTGCGAATACAGCAGTCCGAATTCCACACTGGCAAAGGCAACAACAGCCAGTAGGGGACCAATAATTGCTAGCTCTACGGTGCTGGCGCCGACCTCGGTCGTGTCACCAAGTTTGTAGGGCACAAGAGCTCTCCAAGCGTCCCGAGTATGTGTTTACTTTGTCTCGGCGATTGCTTGACGGAACTTGAGCGTTCGTCCAGTAAAAGTTCAGAAAAATTGTCTGAAATGGGAAATATAGGCATCTAGACGTGCTGAATCGATTCTGCTGCGGGTTTAGAAACCCGATCGGTCCATTGGGCGGGCGAGTGGAGTCGGGGCCGCAGCGGCAACGGCCTCGAAAGAGAGGCGCTCAGGGCCGATCTGCAACGTGACCGACGTGCCCGGCAGCTTCGGTAGTTGAAACCTGAAAACGTTCCCGTCGAGCTGTTCGATGTCTCTGACTCGTGTGGGCAAGGCGCCAATGTAGGGCTGGCCCGTATGAGGCCCTTCGAGGGGCACGCAGGTATAGGCGGCGCCCTGAACCGAGGTGACTCGTCGGCGCGAGCCGTTTAGTTCGGGGCGTTTGGTGTTCTCGATGCACACGACGACATCAGTGCCCGCAAGTTGTGCCCTCATTGTTTCGAGGAGGTTGGGTCGGCCTCTTGAGCGGCGCCGCGGATTAACTGGCTGCTCTGCCGGCGGGGGCGTCGCGACGCGTTCGGGAGCGCCGTGTACCAACCGCTCAAACAGCGGCTGCTCGTGCTTGGGTCGGGTGTCGGTGCCGTCGCCAGTGTACGGAATCTGGTCGAGCGGTACGTCACCCCAGTACTCGAGCGCAACGCCGATTAACTCGTCGGGTGTGTCGACAAAGTAGTGCCGAGTCACGCGACCTCCCGCCCAGAACTGCGGTCGGACCATTGTGAGTTGCGTCGTAGTTCGGGTCGACGTGCTGCCATTCGAGTTTCTCAACTGCGTCTTGTATTGCGCGTCCGTCGGGTCCTTCTAGAAGTGCTCGCGCGCTGGGCATCCAGTCGAGTCGGATGATTGTCGGAGTTCGTTTTGCCGCCAGCACCTCTAAGCGTTCGCGCCACGCGTCGAACATCTTGAGAGCGTTGTGTTTTGAGAACTCGAACTCAGTCTCGAAGTCGTCGCGCATGAGCGCTTCGGCCATATCCTTCTTGTTGGGAGTGCGCGCGTACCAGCTCGTCACGGCCCCGTCGCGCATCAGCCTTTCGAGCGTCACCCGCGTTAGTGCCATATACGCAGCCACCCGTCGCTCTCCCCAAGCAATTCCGTCGGGGTCGTTGTACAGAGAATCCGCAGTGAACCGTTTCGTCGTAGCCATGCGCCGCAAGCTAGCGACGGCCCGACGCGCCAACCCAATTCGATATCGCGCGCTTAAAGCCGAGCCGGCGCCTTGGCCGTGCGGGCGATTGCGATCACGCCCTCAAACCCGTTCCGGGCGGGCGGTTGGAACGAAATAGCCGCTGCGAACGGCGAGATCCGCAATTCAGCGGCTGTTACGCGACAAGCGTGAAGGATGGCGAGCAGATCATGCCGATCGACGGGTCATTGCTGCCTGCTCGAAAAGTTCCATCAGCCGTCGCAAGGTCGTCTTTCGCGCTCGCGTGACTTCGTGCCATGTGAAGCGCGCTGGAAGCCATGCCGTTGCTGCCACGACGGCGGTCTGTCGACTGGCGTCATAAACAGGCTGCCCTTGGTGATGCTGGCCGTCGAGTTCCAAGAAGATGCCGTACTCGGGCCAAGCGAGGTCGACACGTGCCACGAACTGTTCCCACTTGTTAAGGACAACGACTTGACGAGCTGGCGTGGGTAGGCACGGTTCTGTGCGGATGAGTTGAACCATAAGGGTTTCGAGGAGACTTTCAGTTGGCGGCACGCCAGGCGGACGCAATGCGAGTACTCGACGAATGCGTGTTGCGCCGCGTGCGCCGCGAATGCTGTCGAGGGCTTCGACGGTAACCAGACATCTCCGCAGTGCTGATTCGAGCGCGTGTTCCCAGTGGTGATCGTCGACCATCATTGCCAAGTCGACAAGCGTTTGAAGCGCGTCGGTGCTTGCAATGCCGTCGATATTTGTGATGTGCGCCGAGGGGAGATCGGCTCTGCGAACGTTTGCCAGACGTGTGTTGCGACGGCTTGGAATTGTTGCAATGTCGCCGCGCAAGGTCACAGAGTCGAATTCATGAAGCAGGGCAGCGAGAGTGCCACTTGCCGTTCCGTTGACAGCGACGACGGTGCCGATTGCGCGCTCTACTGGAGTGGGCGGGTCAATCCCCTCGATGTAAACGGTGCGATGAACTCGATGTAGCGCGCCCTTTGCAACGGCGTGTTTCAAAGCAGAAGGCGTAATGCCGACCGCGTGCGCGTCCTGAGTCGTAAAGGGACGACGGAACATGGGACTTCCTCACCACAGAATGGAACGTAATGGCTGTTGTGGCGGCCGTAATGGCCGCTCCAGCGGCCATTACGCGACAAACGCGAGAGGGAAGTACGCAGTGCAGTGCGAAACTGCAGAAAACTAAAAGTGGAGGTGGTGGGAATCGAACCCACGTCCCTCAGCTTCTCACCAGGCCTTCTCCGAGCGCATCCGATGTGAAATTTTCGAGCGTTTGCGGCGCACCGGCACGATGCAAAAGCCTTATCCGACTTTGATTTTCCTAGAAGATCGTCGGCATGCCCTCTAGGTAAGTCCCGCAAGATGACGCTTGGAATCCGACCCGCAGGACTGGGGCCGGCCAAACGGCTTCACTGGTTTTTAAGCAGCGAGAGCGTACGAGTTGGACTCGTCATTTGTTTTATGTTTCCGGCTCTTTAGCGTGGTTCCGGAGACCACGGCTCGCTTCTCCTGCTTCGACGACTGAAGTCGAAACCGATCACCCCCATATATAGGGACTTGCAGTCTACCCGCTTGAGCCGACGAGCGAGCCGGGTTATCGGCGGTGTCGCCGTGCGGCCGATAGTTCGCGCTCGGTATCTCGTTGCGAGTCGCGCTCGGCAATGGCGGCGCGTTTGTCGTAATTCTTGCGTCCCTTGGCCAATGCGAGTTCGAGTTTGGCGCGCCCGTCTTTGAAATAGAGGGAAAGGGGGATCAGGGTAAACGACTGTTGTTCTGTCTTGCGCATCAACTCGTCGATCTCTTTGAGGTGCAGCAGCAACTTGCGACGACGATCGGGGTCGACCGCACCCCAGCCGGTAGCGTTGGCCCAGGGCGAGATGTGGAGCCCAAAAACCCACACCTCTCCATCTTCTACGCGAGCGAACGACTCGCGTAATTGAGCCTTACCGTCTCGCAGAGACTTGACCTCGGCACCGGCGAGCACCATTCCGCATTCAAAGGTGTCGACAATCTCATAGTCATGACGAGCGCGCCGATTTTGCGCCACGATTTTGATTCCTTCGTCTCTCGCCATGACCCAAGGTTAGGCGTAGCCTCCGTTTTCGTGGACACAGCAAGCGCCGACGCCCAGACAAAGCCCGAGCTCGAGACCTTCGAGATCACGAGCGATGTATACGACCAGATGGTCGCTCACTGTCTTGGCGCCTATCCCTATGAAGGGTGCGGATTGTTGGCCGGTGAGCCGGCGAGCCCACGAGCGACCGCCTGCTACCCAGCGCGCAACGCAGCTGAGTCGTCTCGGGTCTACACGGTCGATCCGCATGATCACCTCTTGGCGGATCGTGATGCTGAAGCCAAGGGCCTCGAGCTCAATGCGGTTTTTCACTCACACACCCACACGGCTGCGTATCCATCGCCGACGGACGTTTCGCAAGCACTCGTGCCCGAATGGCGCTACATATTGGTCTCGTTTGAGGAGGCCGAGCCGACGGCCAGGTCTTTTCGCATAGTCGAAGGAAAAATAAGGGAAGAAATGCTGGTAGTCCTGGTTTAGAATGTTGACCTAGCTTGTCAACAATTGGAGTGTCCGGTGTCAGTAAAAGTTCGATTGCCAACCCTGCTGAGGCGTCACGCCGACGGTTTGTCATCCATTGAGGCAAACGGCACGACACTCGCGCAGGTCTTTGACGACATCTCGGTTCGTTACCCCGATCTCGGCGTGCAGCTGCGCAGCGACGACGGTGATCTGCATAAGTTCATGAACGTCTACGTAAACGACGACGACGTGCGCTTTGTTGGCAAGCTTGACGCGGTGGTTCGCGAAGGCGACTCGGTCACGATTCTTCCGGCTGTCGCTGGCGGTTGAGTTGACGCGCTACGCCAACATTCTCGACACGATTGGCAACACGCCGACGGTCGATGTGTCGGCGCTCAGCCCTAAACCCAGCGTGTCGATCTTCGCCAAGCTCGAAGGTCAAAACCCCGGCGGATCGGTTAAAGATCGCGCTGCTAAATACATGGTCGAAGCGGCTGAGAAAGACGGATCACTCTCGCCCGGTCAGACAATCCTCGAATCGTCGTCGGGCAACACGGGCATTGCTCTTGCGATGATTGCGCGTGTCAAGGGCTACACGCTCAAAGTTGTGTTGCCCGAGAACGTTTCGGTTGAGCGTCGGCAACTGCTCGAAGTGTGGGGAGCAGAAATCATCTCTTCGCCTGGCGACGAAGGTAGCAACGGCGCAATGCGTCGCGCCCAAGAGTTGTCGAAAGAAAACCCGCGATGGTTCTTTCCTTATCAATACGCAAACCCAAACAATCCGCTGGCGCATTACGAAACGACGGGCCCCGAAATCTTGCGTGATGTTCCTGAAATCACGCATCTCATTGGCGGCCTTGGTACAGCCGGAACGTTGATGGGTGTTGGTCGCTATCTAAAAGAGCAAAACCCTGACATTCAGGTCTGGGCGGTCGAGCCACCAGCCGGCGAGATGGTCGATGGTCTGAAGAACTTTGACGAAGGCTTCATTCCGCCTGTGTTTACCGACAACAACGGTTTCGATCTTCTCGATCGTAAGAAGGTCGTCTCTCCGCGCGAGTCTCTCGAATGGGTAAGACGTTTGATCGACGTCGGAATCTTTGCCGGCATTTCGTCGGGTGCCATCGCGTCCGCCGCTGCTAAATGCGCAAACGACATCGACTCGGGCACGATCGTGTTCATCGTTTGCGACGGCGGCTGGAAGTACTTGAGTACCGGCGCGTGGACGGGCAATCTCGACGACGTAACTGAACGCGCCAAGCGCGTCATCTACTTCTAAACCGACGCATCAACTTCGCTGCGCACCTGATAATCCCAGGTAACACGGTCGGCATCTGGCTGGTCGCTTTTCGTGTCAGCCCCGCCTGCGAGCGAGCTAGCGTTCCGGGGGCAAAGGTGGGGATGTCGGCGCACTCTGATGGCGCCGAGCCGCTCAGTACTTGAGAAGAGAAGAGTAGATGAG
This sequence comes from Acidimicrobiales bacterium, assembly GCA_044220495.1. Taxonomy (GTDB): domain Bacteria; phylum Actinomycetota; class Acidimicrobiia; order Acidimicrobiales; family JBBSGY01; genus JBGAQY01. The sequence goes on along the minus strand of JBGAQY010000037.1, from coordinate 12,746 downwards.
TAAACGGTTTGTGGTTCTGCAGGGTCGCTCGACAAGCACGCGTCTGACGCGTGCGCGTCGAGCGCAGACGTTCAGGCGACGCACTTCAATGTTGGTGGTCGGGGCGTTGACATCGGGATTGCTTGCTGTGTTGCCGAGCTCGCCGGCAGCAGCAGCTACCGCGTGCGACGCGTCTGTCGTGACAGCAACATTCATCGGCGGCGGTGCCGACCGAGATCTCACTACGGCTGATAACTGGAATACCGGCGTTGTGCCCGGGCCGACTGATGTTGCGTGTGTTTTGGCCGGACAAACAGCGGTGCTGCGTTCGGGCGATTTCTCGGTTGCACAGTTCGAGATTCAGTCGGGGGCGTCACTGGTCATGGCATCTCCGGCAACGCTCACAACGTCGGTAGCTGCGGGTGCAGAAGGGTTTGTCAACGGAGGAGACCTTTCTGCTGAAGGTTCCATCTTTGGCAACCTCACCAACAACGGCAACTTTGCGGTTGGTGGATTTCAAAACGCGGCCGTAGCAACTTTGGCCGTCAGCGGAACATTCGCGCAGTCTGCATCGGCAACGTTGAACGTCGATTGGGTTGGCGCAACGACCGATCGACTCACTGTGGGTGCAGGTAGTGCACTTGGCGGCACGCTTGCCGTGGCGACGCCGGGCGCAACCGATCCGTCAAGCGGCGACTCGGTTTCACCACTGTCTTACACGTCTCTACCCACAGGAACGTTTGCTTCGACGACAGTCGACGTGCCGAGCGTTTCTTTGGTTCCGACTTACGGCACAACGTCGTTAAGTGTTGCGGCGCTGGCAACCAAGGCCAACGTGTCGGGCATCATTACCAACGACATCAACCGCGACACGTCAACAGCTGGCGAGCCCGGTGCGGCCGGCATAACCGTTTACGCCGACCTCGACAGCAGTGGAACGTTGAGCACAGGCGATCTGTCGGCAACAACAGGAACCAACGGCGCCTACGTGATCGCCGATGTTCCTAACGGCGTGCGTGCTATCAACGTTGTGCCACCAACCAATGGCGTGGTGTCGGTCGACCCGAGCGACACGGTGACGGTTAACGGTGTCGCTGTTAACGGCATAAACGGTGCCGTTACGTACGCAGGCTCGATCTCAGGTGTTGTTTTTGCCGACATCAATGCAAACAACGCTGTTAACGCCGGTGAAGGCGTACCTGGCGCAATCATTTCTATCGACCGCAATGGCGACGGCGTTGCCGAAACCTCGACGCCCAACGCCCTTGGTGAATACACGCTGACGTCAGTGCCTGATGGTGTGTTTGTTGTGACGGTTACCGCGCCGCGCGGTGCTGGTGCGGTTGCTCCGCAATCGATCTCGGTTGCAAACGGTGCGCCAACGGCGGGCTCTAACTTCAAGCTCGTCTTTGGTGGTTCGATCACCGGCACCATCTTCAATGACGTCAATAACAACGGGTTGGCCAATGCCGGCGAACCACCTGCAACGGGCGTCGTTGTTTACGTCGATCGCGACGCGTCGGGCACATTCAATTCCGGCGACATTGGTGCAACGACGGCAGCTAACGGCACCTACACAATCGTTGGCGTGCCTGACGGTGTGCAAGATGTCGCGATCGTTCCGCCGAATGATGGTTCGGTGAAGGTCGACCCTAACGACGCTGTGAGTATCGTCGGTGTCCAAGTCGCCAACATCGACGGTGCTGTTCGCTATTCAGGCTCTGTTAGCGGCACCGAGTGGTTTGACGCCAACAAGAACAAGCGTCTCGATCCCGGCGAGGGCGTGTCGGGCGCGCTTGTCGGGCTTGACCGTAACGGCGACCGCGTTGACGAAGCGATCCAAACGGCAAGCGACGGAACCTTCACGTTCCCGTCTGTGCCCAGTGGTACATACACGCTGGGTGCGAATCCTCCGAGCGCTGAGTTCTTGGTGACCGGCGGCCGTTTCACCATCACTAACGGTCAACAACGCACGGGCGTCAACTTGCAAGTGTTCCGCCTTTCCGAATCGGTGAGCGGTTACTACCTGGCCGCTGCCGACGGCGGTGTGTTCGGATTCGGCAACGCGGTCTTCCGTGGTTCATTGGGTGCGACCAAACTCAATGCGCCAATCGTCGACATTGCAGTGTTGCCTGACGGTTCGGGTTACTACCTTGTCGCCGCCGATGGTGGCGTGTTCGGATTCGGAAATGCACCGTTCTTGGGATCGAGCGGTGCAATCAAACTCAACTCACCGATTGTTGGCATGACGCTTGATCCTGACGGACGCGGCTACTGGTTGGTTGCGGCTGACGGTGGAGTGTTTGCTTTCGACGCGCCGTTCGTTGGTTCCATGGGCGGACAACCACTCAACAAGCCGATAGTCGACATGGCGGCCGACACTTCGGGTTCGGCCTACTGGCTGGTTGCATCCGACGGAGGCATTTTTGCTTTCGGCACTGAGTTCGCTGGTTCGATGGGCGGACAACCGCTTAACCAACCGATAGTTGGCATGGCTGCCGATCCTGACGGCGTTGGTTACTGGTTGGTCGCAGCCGATGGCGGGATGTTCAGCTTCCTCGCTGACTTCCACGGCTCGACTGGTGCAATGCACCTCAATCAACCGATTGTTGGTATGGCTTCATCGGGCGTTGGTGGCGGCTACCACCTCGTCGCGTCTGACGGTGGCATCTTCAGCTTCCCAACTGGCTTGCCGTTCTTCGGTTCAGCCGGGGGATCGCGCCTAAACCAACCAATTGTCGGAATGGCTTCGTTCTGAGTAGTGAATGGCGCGGGTCTTTGGGTCCGCGCCACATGCTCTAAGTTCGGCGGTCATGACAAGAGCCGACGGACGCACCGTTGAACAACTCAGACCATTCACTTTCGAACGTGACTACACCGAATTTGCAGCCGGCTCGGTGCTCGTTTCGTGCGGTAAAACGAAAGTGCTGTGCACCGCATCAGTCGACGAGCGTGTTCCGCCGTGGTTGCGCGGTGCAGGCCGAGGATGGGTGACTGCTGAATACTCCTTGTTGCCCGGCTCGACAGGAACGCGCAGTGATCGCGAAGCAGCAAAAGGTAAACAGTCAGGCCGCACGCAAGAGATTCAGCGATTGATTGGCCGCTCGCTGCGATCAGTTGTTGACCTCGAATTGTTGCCCGAATGTCAGATCGTTCTCGACTGTGACGTGTTGCAAGCCGACGGCGGAACGCGTACAGCGTCGATCTCTGGTGCCTATGTAGCGCTGCACGACGCGGTTACACGACTCACGCAGCAAGGTCTGATCAAAGCGAGCCCGATCAAAGAAGCGTGTGCAGCTATTTCGGTTGGCATTGTCGACGCAGTCGGACACCTCGATCTCGACTACTCCGAAGACGTGCGTGCTGAAGTTGACATGAATGTCGTGATGACCTCGAGCGGCAAGTTCGTGGAGGTGCAAGGTACTGCCGAAGGTTTGCCATTTTCACGAAGCGAACTCGACGACTTGCTGGGCTTGGCCGAACACGGCATCGCATCAATTCTCGACTTACAGACCGAAGTGCTGGCAACTCCGCCAACGCCACGCAAAAAGCAACAGTAAGACTGCGATGTCAGAACCGATGGTGTTGGCAACGGCCAACGCACACAAGGTCACCGAAATCGCAGCGATTCTCGTTGGTTACGAGTTGTTGCCGCGCCCGTCAGACATCGGCGAGATCGAAGAAGACGGCGACACGCTCGAAGACAACGCCCGCATCAAGGCGCGTGTCATCGCTGACGCAACGCAACAACCAGCGCTTGCTGATGACACGGGCCTTGAAGTCGATGCACTCGACGGAGCACCAGGCGTGCATTCAGCGCGATACGCCGGCGAGAACGTCACCTTCGAACAGAACGTCAATAAGTTGTTGCACGCGCTCGAGGGAGTTCCCGCTGACAAGCGTACGGCGCGCTTTCGCACCGTTGCGCTGTTGCGATATCCAGATCGACACGAAGTAATTGGCGTTGGGTCAGTTGAGGGCTTCATCACCGATGCTCCTCGCTCCGGTGGTGGTTTTGGATACGACCCGGTGTTCGTTCCAGCCGAAGGCGACGGCCGCACGTTGTCACAGATGACGCTCGAAGAGAAGAATGAGATCTCGCATCGCGGTCGTGCGTTTCGACACCTGATGCAGCAGCTGAGCTAAACGAGCAGCTGAGCTAATCGACTCGGTGCCGAGAGCGTCTGATTGGGTCGGCTTGTAGGCGGTTTGTACCCTCGGCCCATGGGTCGGTTCGGCGGAAACAGTTCTGCATCTGAGCGGGGTAGCGCGCTCATGTTGGTGCCGGCGGGCATTCTCGTGCTGTTGATGCTTGGCGCGATTGCCGTCGACTCGGCCATTGCGTTTTCGGCTCAGCGTGAACTCGAAAACGCGGCGGTGGCTGCGGCTAATGACGCAGTGACGCAGGCAATCTCATCGGACGAACTGCAGCTCGGTATTGCTGCCCGACCCGACGCAAGCCTGGTTGATCAGCTCGTGCACCGCCGCCTCGACGGCGCATCGGTTGGTGGCGTCGACCTGCGTGCGCAAGACGTTTCGGTTGTTACCGACGAAGCAGCGGGCACGGTGACGGTGTCGCTAGATGGCGACGTCGACTACCTGTTCGCCCCCAGTGTCCCTGGAGCGAAGAAGTCAGCCCACGTCTCAGGCTCAGCAACCGCATCCCTAACCTTCCGCACCCCCGAATAGAAGCAAGCAAGGCAACGCACGGCGAGGTTGCAAGGGTAAGAGCCGTTCAGGGGTAGCAGTGCAAGGCGACGGACGGCGACGCACGGATTGAGCGTGCGCCAGGTGGCGTCAATGCAAGGCGACGGACGGCGAGGTTTACAACGGTAAATGAGTCGTTCCGTCAACGCAGCAGTGGCGCCACCTGGTGCGTGCTCAGGAGATGGAGCCGTATTCCCAGTGCCAAGGCTCAGGCTTGGACCCGCCTGGTTCGGCCCACGCGGGGTGCACCCAGCCGTAGTTGCCGGCGTTTGCCTTGAGCCAGTCGTAGGCCTCGCCGGCGCCGGTGTTCACTCCGTATCCGCCAATGTCGACAGCCTTGCCCCAGCCGTGATTCGACGTGCCTGGGTCAGCACAAAGGTTGCCCTTCTCAGCTCGACACTGCACTTGCTCTTCGTACGAGCGGTAGCCGTCGGTGATGCCGATGGGGTGGCCGAAGCGAGCAGCGAAGGCGGCATCCATATCGTTGTATGCAGCTGCTGCCCCGCATTCGAGTTGAAGACCGGGTGCCGCATTGAGCGCGCACAGCGCAGATGACGGAATCTTGCCGTTTTCGTGGCCTCCCCACGGAGCCGCCCCGCCAGTTCCACCACTACTTCCACCTGTGCCGCCAGTGCCTGGGTTGGCAGGAGGGATGGTTTTGGTGCTGGCCATCGGCTTGATGCTTCCCGTTAGCGGATCAACCGTGGCTGCTGCCTGGGGTGCCACCGGATCTTTATTGTCCATGTGCTCGGCCGCTTGGTTGAGGTAATTGACAAGTGTTGGAGCGATGCCAACGAAGAACGCGGCGGTGCAGCAGACAACGAGCCCCCGTTTGCCAGTGAGCTCTTGGCCGGGGTTTTGACCCTTCGAACCAAGGGCCCACAGGGATGCGGAAACGAGAATGCCGACGACGGAGGCTGAAAGTGCGTACCAGGCCAGACCATTGCTCAGGTGCTGAAGAGCGATGCCGTCTGGCTTGGGTTGCTCAATCGGGGCGCCGGTGCCCCCAGTGCTAGCAGGAATGATCGAACAGGGAACGTAATAGGTAACAGGGAAAGCCGGGTCGTAAACCTTGCAGTTGGCGCCGTCACGACGCACATCGCCTTGACCGACATGCAGGTTGCTGCCTTCGTCGGGGTCGCATGGTGTTTCACCCACGCCGCCACCGGGGTCTAGTGCTGGGCTGTAGCACTTGCCGGTCTCGTTGATCTTGATCGGCCCATCGGCCCAGGCGGCATCGCTGAACAGAAACACGGGCGCGATCGAAACCACAAGAGCAATGAAAACTTTGAGGCTTCGGTTCGTAACTTTCATCTCACCTCCCGCCGGATCCGCGTTTCACATCATAATACCAGGGCAAATGGTGTCTCAGCGACCTTCGAATGACCGATTTTCTAGCGAGGAAGCCGCCCATGAGATGCAACCAGATGATTCACAGGATTAATCCATCGTGAACTCTTGTAGGCACAAACAACGTATCGCCTGATGCTCGGTGCCATGCCCTCTGACCAGGATTTCTAGGGGTTCTCGACTGAGCTAAAACATGCGGATGCAAAACGATTCTGATCTGGGTCATAACAGCCACAACCGTGGCGGCGGGCTGCGAGCGCTCGCAGATTTTGTGCTCGCTCATCGGCGTGTGGTTTTGGTCTTCTGGCTAATCATGTTGATTGTCGGCGGTGCCGCTTCGGGTTCGGTTCAAAAGCGACTGAGCTTCGACTTCTCATTGCCGGGTCAGCCTGGTTATGAAGTGAGTAAGAAAATCACGGAGCAATACGGCAACGACGGCGACGCCTCAATGCTTGTCGTAACGGCTCCGGCGGGGCAGACGATTGCGTCGTCGCAAGCTCAGGTCGCTGCCGCATTCCAAAGTGCTCGTGAGAAATTTCCGCAGGCGCGCATACTTGATTACGCATCAACCGGCGAAAGTTCGTTGATCACCAGCGACGGCAAGACCACTTACGCGTTCTTGTTCGCCCCTATTCCGACCTCGTTCTCTGACTTGCCGTTGTCTGGAGAAATTGCCAAGTCGATGCAACAGACGTTGTCGTCATACACGGTTACGGCAACGGGTGTTCAAGAGCTATCTGTGCAAAGCGATTCGCCTGACACTGGCGTGTTTGTGGAAACGATGATTGCCGCACTTGGTGCGCTGGCCGTTCTTGCCTTTGTGTTTGCGTCGTTCCTTGCGTTGATTCCGATGATGGTCGCCGCAGTTTCTATCGTGACGACGCTGTTGATCGTGTTGGGCCTCACACAGTTTGCGGAAGTGTCGTTCATTGTTCTCTTCCTTGTTTCGCTTGTCGGACTCGGTGTCGCGATCGACTACTCGCTTCTCGTTGTCACCCGTTGGCGCGAAGAATTGTCGAAGGGCGCTGACAACGACGAGGCAATTCGAATCGCTATGTCGACGGCTGGTCACGCCGTACTGCTATCGGGCTTGACGGTCGCCATTGGTCTTGTTGCACTCGTTGTGCTTCCGGTGCCAAGCCTTAGAAGTGTGGGTTACGGCGGAATGCTCATCCCGTTGGTTTCGACAGCGGTGACACTTACCTTGCTGCCCGCAATGATGAGCGGCTTCGGTCGCAAGCTCAACTGGCCTCGCGTTCGTCAAGAGCAGAACGCAAGTCGCGCATGGACGGCGTGGGCTCGCGCCATTGTCAAGCACCGCGTGATCGCAGCGATAGTGCCGACTGTTCTTCTCGCGCTCATGATCATCCCCGTCTTCAACATCAAGGTTGGTCAAAGCAACTCTGAGTCGTTGACGTCATCAGGACCGTCCTACGACGCGTTTCAAACATTGGTAAAGGGTGGCGTGCCTAGCGGTGTGTTGACGCCGATCGAGGTTCTGACATCCAAAGCCGCAGCACCGCAAGCGGCTGACGCGTTGCGCAGTGTCGACGGTATCAAGGCAGCGTTCATTTCAAACGCAGCCGACAGCAACAAGGGCGATACGACAATCTTGCTCGCCATCCCCAACGTTGAGACCACAAACTCAGCGACTACACAGCCGGTGAAAGACGCACGTGATGCGCTTGCCAAGATTCCGGGTGTCGTTGGCCTGACTGGTAGCGGTGCCATACAGCTCGACTACGTCGAAGCAGTTTTCGGTAACGCACCGCTGGTGTTCGGCATCATTGCGTTGTTGACATTCATCTTGTTGGCTCGCGCGTTCCACTCGGTCGTGCTTGCGATCAAGGCGTTGATCCTCAACGTTGTTTCGCTTGCCGCGATCTTTGGTGTGTTGACATGGTTCTGGCAAGAGGGTCACGGTTCGCAGTCTGTGTTTGACATCCCAGCCACCGGCGCAATCACCTTCTGGATCCCCACGATGGTGTTCGCCTTCTTGTTTGGTTTGTCGATGGACTACGAGGTCTTCATCATCGCCCGCATGCGCGAAGAGTACGACCGCACGGGCTCGACATCTTCGGCGGTCATCGTCGGTATTGGTCGCACCGGACGTTTGGTCACCAGCGCCGCGCTCATTTTGTTCATGTCGTTTGCGTCACTCGCGTTATCGGGCTTTACCGATCTCAAGGTGATGGCTACAGGCTGGGGCGTCGGCATCTTGCTCGATGCCACCATCGTGCGTGCGCTGCTGTTGCCGGCGTTGGTGTCGCTGTTCGGCGAATGGAACTGGTGGATGCCTCACGGCCTCGCCAAGATTCTGCGCACCGAGGTTCCGGTGAAGAACACCGCTGGCGTGGGTTCGCCGGGGTAGCTGCGTAACAGCTTTTGTTTTGTCGATCATGGTGCCGCAGAGTCGGGGGCACCATGATCGACAAGTTCCTTCAAGAACTGCACGACCAGTCGCCAGAGCAGTTCGTTCACCTATTAAGTGAGCCGTCTCGGATTCGAGCGGTTCGCGAGACTCCATCTAAACGATTGCTCGACGACCTTCAGCAAGTGGCAGAGCGCCTAGCTGAGATCTACGGAGTATCTGACACCTTCTTCCAAAGTCGAGCCAACTGCTATTTGTTCACTGCGTTGGCTGACGTCTACGAAGATTGGCACCACAACACATCGAGTGGTCGCGCCAAGTCGCTGTATCGCTTCGCAAGCACAGCAGGCCCCCTGATTGTTGGTCGCGACGGTTCTCAAGTCGTAGATGTGATCGATAGCAATGTCGAGCAACTTCTCCGTGCCCATTACGGCAAAGGCAACGTGCGTTCAGTTTCCGACGAACAAATTGAACGCGACACGCGGGTTGCCGTAGCCGGCAGTCGTCTGGCAGTCGTTCGTGAGTTACGCGCGCAAAAGGCAATCCTCGAAGGGAGGGCAGGCGCAAAGCTCGAGCGTCAATCGTTAGATGGGTTGTCGATACTGGCGCAATCGCACGCGTTGCGAACAACGATGCGGACCGTAACTGCAGAGCACTTTGGTTCGTTGCGTGAGTTCTTTGGCGTGAGCCAATTGCCGACGTGCGATTGGGTTGTGGTGCCCGACGAACAATTCGACGGCGTTCGTTCGACGATGCTGAGCGTCCCTGCTGTGGAAGATTCCAACGCAGCGGTGTTTGTGGGAGCGTCGACGGCGAAGCGTGTCATAAAGAACCAGATGACCCGCATTGATCCGTCATTGTTGAAGGATCAGTACTACCGAGCAGTTTCCTCGAGCGCTGGCGGACTCGACAGACTGCTCGGCGGCGTTGGCGACGATTTCAGATTCGTCTGCTCAAATGGCGAAGTCGGGTCTTCGCTGCACATGTCGACATGGGAAGACACTCTGCTCGAAGTGACTTTGGCAGTCGGGCGGCCGGGCGTGGGTGCAGCGGCGATGCAGGCCTCACACATGATGGGTGCGCCAGCACGAGACACGCTCGTTGAAGGAACCGTTGCATCGTTTGGCTTGCGTCACGCGTTGCTTTTCTCGATGTTGAGTAGCAGCCACCGTCTCGATCATCTTGTTTCGCATCCCGACATTGACGGCGTGCGCGCGCAAGATAAATACGGAGCATTCGTCAAGTCACTTTCTCGTCGAACTGAGCGCGTGTTTGGTTGGCCAAGCTTGGTTGACTCGGTGACGCCGTTGTTGATGCAGATTGATCGAAGCGCGGGCGATTCCGACAACTATCGAGGCGTCGATCCACGCAAGCTCCATCAGATCTTTCGTTGGGATCACGTCGGTGATCGGCCCGACGCAACCAAGTCAGTGAGTGCCCGTCGCGAAGTGACCCTTCCCGCTATTGACGAAACCTTTGCGGGCAGGCTTTTCTGACGGACTGAGTTCTACTCAGGCGATTGACGGCGGGTCGTATCGCAGTGAAACCTCGCGCTGGCGTTGCTCGGTGCGAAACACCTGAAAACCTCGGCGTTCGTAGTTTGGTAACGCGGCCGGGTGGTCTCGTGTGCTTGTGTGAAGCCAAACCCGTTGTATGTCGACGCCGTCAATTGGTTCGGCCTTCCATGCGGCCTCAACGCCGATCGTCAGTGCGTGGCCGCCGATGCCTTTGCCGATGAACTCAGGCACTAGGCCGAACACAGCAATCTCGACGTTGCCATCTGGCTGTGATTCAGTCTCGAAGTATCCGGCGACTTCATCGCCCACGTATGCGAGGTGCGCGACAACGCCGGCGGTTGTCAGACGTTCGCGCCACTGCGCTTCTGTCCACGGGGGAATGCGTCGGGTCTGAAATCCTTTGCCGACGAAGTCGCCGATGCGAATGAATGTTTCCGCTAGTTGTCGCCATTCGCCAGCGCTCATCCGCCGCATCTCAAAGTGTTGTTGCGGTGCGCGCCCGGGAATCAGCTGGTCGCGACTCGTCATCTCCAAGTACGACACCGTCTCATCAACGATCATCCGCCGATGCTACGACTCATGCAGCGACGCCGACGTTCCCGTGGAAATGCGCGACTCTTCGTCCAACCCGCTTTCACCTACCCAAGAAGCCCAAAACGCGCCCCAGAACGGCTGACTTTTGGGCTTCTTGGGTAGTTGAAAAGCGGAGAGCCATCCCCGTAGAGGCTGAGCTGAAGTTAATGAGCGAACTTAAGATTCCGGTCGCGGATGTCATGGGCATCACTCGAGGAACTGTTGCGGCAACGCTGAATGCAGCGCGGGCGGCACTAGATCATCAGATAAAGGAGCACGCATGAGTGATCTCGAAGAGGCGGGCAGGAGATTTCGCGAAAGCGCGTTGGTGTCAAGCGCCTCGATTGCAGACGTGGAAACACGAAACAAGAGGAACTCGTTTGCGACCGTCACTGGGATCGCCATGGTGCTGCTTGTAGTAGCAGCAGTGCTGGTGCCGTTGCGCTCCAACACGAGTTACCGACAGCTTGCCGGTGCGTTCCTAAATCCCGGTGCACACCCGGAGGCAATGGTTGACTACGCATGGTACGGGGATACGGCGCGCCAGTACTCGTTGTCGCATGGCGAACCGAATCCACGAGTCCAGCTTGTCGACACAACGTCCGAGGCGTTGGCCACGAAACTTGTCGGGCAGGAAATCCGTGTCGCCAAGCCGGGCGACTTCATTTACATCGTTCAAGGTCTCGGAGGTTTTGACACGTCGCCTGAAACGAACGGTGCTGGTGGGTCGAAGCCCGTCTGGGTAGCTGCCTATTTGCCTGGGGTGGGTCACCCAACGCCGACTCCGATAATCCTCGAATGGCGCGACTCTCCACTGGACTTTGCGTCTATTGCGAACGAGCCTCGGAGCGTGATTCAAGTCATCGACCTATAGGCGTCGACAGGTCAGTTCGCCGGCGCTTTCGCGCGCTGGCGACTAACCGCAGTTCTTCGAGCGTCGGCTGTTGATTTCCTGATGATGCAAAAATATTTGTCGTTGTTGGCGAGAACGTTCGATTGTCGAGGGGCAAATACCGTTCGCCCGAATCGATGACGGTGTCCGGTTGCGAGCGATGGAGATGACCACCGCTCCACGCGAGAGTGTTCACTTCCTCGGCCAGAAATCAGTCGAACGCAGCAGTGCGGCGACGCCGACGTTCCCATGGAAACGCCCGCTCATGCACTTACATGCCAATGAGTGACACCGAGGGAAGGCACTGTACGGCGGGGTTGCTTGTTCGCTAGCTTCTTGTCGATGCCAGAGCATGATCCTGATCAGCACGACGATGCGACGGACCACGAAGACGAAGATGACGACTTTAGCGACCTCCCTACGGGGCGGCCATTAGGGGCGACGGAGGTAACTCCGGCACGCCGCAAAGTTTTCGAGCGGCTGGAGCGAGAGCTCGCGAAGCGTGAGCAATCGAAGAACGACGACGACTAGTTGCTCTTCAGGCCATTCCTTCCGAGTGACGAACAGCGCTTAACGACGTTTCGTTGTGCAACGAAACGCGACCCGGCATATCAACGGCTCGTTAATCGAATGCTCAGAACCGAACTCATTGATGTTTTGCACGATGAGAGTCGCGACCTACGGGCCTTCGTTGCGGAAGATGACAGCGGCGAGCTTCCGGGAATCGTCGCACTTGAGCAGGCGCATGATGATCGTTGGGAGGTTGCCGCCATTGGGGTGTCAATCAACCACCGCCGTATCGGTGTAGCAACTGCGCTAATCAAGTTCGGCGTAGCTTCGTCGCCTGCCCGAAATTCCGTGGCGGTGCGTTTGCTCGTGCATGAAAGAAATGTGCCCATGCGCCGACTTATGCAGCAAAACTTTGATGCGGTCCGGGCGGCCGATCCCGGGATGTCGGACTACGACGTGTACGCAGCAACTCCGGCAACGGTAATAAAAGACTTGCGCGCTGCTATGGCGAAGACCCAGCGGCGGTCGTCCACGCGACAGCGTGACATTTCGCTTGGCCGATCCCTCGACTAACCGGAGTGACGTTTCCGCAGTGATGATGTGCGCGCGCGTTTGAAACAATCGCTGCGCTGCAGATGACTACCGCGCCACGCGAGAGTGTTCAGTGCCTCGGCCAGAAATCAGGCGAACGCAGCAGTGCAACGGAGCGACGTTCCCATAGTGATGATGTGCACGCAGCGTTTTGAAACAATCGCTGTGCTGGATTAGTCCTCCCGACGTGACCCTCGTTTCCATTGGCGACGTTGTGTCTGCCCGTTTTCCGATCTGTCCGACGGGAGGACCCCCA
>JBGAQY010000096.1:0-2705 GCA_044220495.1 Acidimicrobiales bacterium | reverse complement strand
GCATGTTGATGTGCACATTCGCTGATCCTGACGGCAACTACTTTCAGCTCGCGCCGCCGTGGCAAGACGGTAATCAGTAACAACTAGCTGGTCTGCTTCGCAAACACCGCACGCCAAAGTTGCGTGCGGTGTTTGCGCGTTCAGTTCGACCCAGCGCGAGCGGTGTGCGAGATATGCGACATGCGATACGCCGACGTCACTCGTTGATCGAGACCCCATGCCTCGACAGCAACGCGAACGGCGGTGCGAATTCACACGCATGCGGTGGTGTCTCGAACAAATACCAGCATTGGGTTCGCTGACGACCCGACAGTGGTCGAAGTCGGTTGGAATCGACTCGCATGTGCAGATCGATTTCAACTGACGTGACGCGCGATTGTGAATGAACGACGCCCGGTGCGAGCCTGGAATCTCAAATCCGGAGGTCCTAAATTGCAGCCACGAGAACTGCTCAAGCGGCTCGTTGATTTCGTAGCCCGTCGGCAAAACTCACCAAGTACGGAACCCGTAAGCGTCGAGTCGGCCTCGCCTTTCGACACGCCCTCGCCTTTCGAGACAGAAGACGCAACAACGGAAGTAATTGTTCGTGTTCCTCTCGAGCCAAGCCCGCTCAAGCTGGTGATTGATGAGGCCACCCGCCTCAGCCGCCGCATGACGAGCCTCTATGCAAGTGCCAACACACCCCCTTACGACAGAGACGAAGAGGGCGGCACGATCTACGGCGAGTTCGAGTTCACGCCAGCGGAAAACGCGGCCTACGAGAAGCTCGACAAACTGGCCGGCGAGGCGGAAGCCGAGTATTGGCAGTACTTGCGTGACAACCCCGAGCTCGAGCAGGTTTCGCGACACTGGGCGCGCGAGTTCGACACCCTCCGTCTGATCGATGCTCAAGATGCTTCGCACGAACGGGCTGCCGCTGAGTACCGCAGTTCCAAAGAAAGCGTCGGACCCGACCCGTTTTAAGCCTGCTTGGACGAGTGGTAACAAGAGAACCGTGTTAGAGCCTTACCGCAAGTCAATGATTCAGGCGATGGTCCCCCAAGCGCGCTTCGCTGCGTTCGATGCAATGGTTGGTCTCATCGTCCGACTAGAGAAAGACAGTCCTGACCTCAACGAGATGGTCGAGATGTTGACGGCGCTGGCTTCCGCCGACGACCGCATGTTCGCCGAGATTGCCGATCTGCAGACCGACACAGCCGAACGACTGGCTATGGCCATGAACCTCATTCCCGACTTGACCAAGTCATTCGCGCAACACGCGCCACTGACCACACAGGTAGCGGCGCGCGCTGGACGCCGGCTACGCGGCGGAGCGCTCGGCGAAACTGTTCGCACGCCAATCGGTGCAGTTGGTCGCGCGTTGGCGATCGGCGAGACACTTGCTGAAACCAACGTCAATGAACGAGTTGCGGCAAAAGGCTCGGCCGACGCCGTTGCTCTAATTGCACGTGACGACGAGCTGTCTGCTTCAGTCTTTGCTCTCGTCCCTAACGCTGCGTCACGATTGGCCGTCGTGATGTCGATGGTGCCCGACTTCGACAAGGGCCTTCGCATCAATGCTCCACGAAGCGCCGCTTTAGGCGATTCCGCTGCGCGCGCCCTGGGTCGCACCGACGGCATAGGGCTCGGCTGAGGCCTGTTACCCCGGCAACGTTTCTCCGCCGATAGGCGCGAGGATTTCGCCTGTGTAGTAACTCGATAGTTGGGGCGCTGCAAAGAACACAAAGCTGGGCGCGATTTCGTCGGGGTGCGCCGCGCGTTCCATGGGCGTCTGTTCTCCAAAGTGTTCAACTTTTCCGGGTGGCATTGTTGAAGGAATTAACGGTGTCCAGACCGGCCCTGGTGCAACTGCGTTGACACGAATCTTGCGCTCTATCAAAGATTGAGCCAACGAATAGGTGAACGCGTTAATGGCACCTTTGGTTGCCGAGTAATCAATCATCGCTTTGTTGCCGCGCAGTCCGTTAATCGATGACGTGTTGATGATCGCACCACCGTCGGGCAAATGTTGAAGCGCGGCGCGACTGCACCAGAAGTAGCTGTAGATGTTGGTCTTGAAAGTACGGTCCCACTGCTCGGTTGTGATGTCGGTCAATGAATCGATTACGGCTTGATAGGCAATGTTGTTGACCAAAATGTCGAGGCCGCCGAGCTCGTTCACCGTCTGTTGAACAACGCGATCACATTCGTCTTCGATTGACAGATCGCACGGTATCTGTATGCATCGGCGTCCTGCTTGCTCAATCAACTTTGCCGTGTGACGAGCATCATCGTCTTCGTTTCGAAACGCGATAACGACGTCGGCCCCCTCTTTTGCAAACGCGATTGACACTGCACGTCCGATACCTGAGTCACCGCCGGTGACGAGCGCACGCTTGCCAGCGAGCAAATTGCGGCCCTCGTAGTGCTGCATTTCATCGCGTGGCGCCGGGGTCATCTCTGCGGTTTGCCCGGGTTGATCTTGTTGTTGTGGAGGAATGTTGTTGGCCATAACTGAGACCTACCCGATCGGCGTCGCATGTAAGCGCGTGTGATTGGGAATCAGTTGTCGGGCCGGGCAACGCTGCGGAGCTAGATAACTCGGCAGCGAAAGGCCCACTCAATGACTCAAGCAGCGTCCGATCCCATCATCACTAAACAGCCTCAGTCGTTCAACGTCTCGGGCATGTATGCACAGTCGACGCCGTGGGGCATGGCACAGCACG
>JBGAQY010000036.1:0-26272 GCA_044220495.1 Acidimicrobiales bacterium | reverse complement strand
GGCAACACGCCGTTTGCGACCACTCCAAACTCGCGACCCGTAGCACCGCATCGAATCAAAGCCTTAGAACGGCGGCTCGAGGTCTTGGTAGTACTTCATGCGAAAGTCGTAGTCATCCGCAGGAACGCCTTCAAACGGCAGAGGAGGATGGTCGTCGAAGCACCAGTCGACGGGCCCTGAAGGTTGCCGCAGCATGCGATCCCATAGATCGTCTAAATACCAAGGCTCAACCAGGTGCTTTACGTTGTGATTCAAGCCGCTCCACTGTTTTACGGGTGGCTGAATCTCGTCTTGGACGGGGATGATTCGTTCATCCCCTGAAGCAATGCCGGTTCGGAGGTCGATCAAACGAACGCGGCTCGCCACAAATTGAGCATTCGATAGTTGCGCCTTCGAGTACAGATCCAGTGCGGCCCGCACGCTTCTTCGCAAGAACAACGCATTCTTCAGCGCTAGCGCGTCCTCTGCAGCTTTTGTGCTTGAACGAGCAGTGAACGGACGTGGCGCGTACGCAGCGTCGCCGACGACTGCGACGCCGGGAAAGGTAACTGCCGCGGGCAGCGAGTCGCTGGGAAGGTCTCTAATAATGCGGCCGAAGTAAGTATTCAAAGGACTAGCGACTACGTCTGCAATTCTTTTTGGCAGACGTTCCGTCGCGATGGCCCTGATCAAGTCAACCGTGGCTTTTGGTACGCGGCCCGGTGGAATGATTCCCGCGTTTGCGTAGCGCCCGGCGAGGTTTATCAACTCTGCTTCCTCGTGACGAATGAATAGAGTCCACGACAACTGCCGTTGAGGTCCACCCGGCGCGTCGCGGTTGTAAATCGGAAACGAGACGAATGCCGTCCCCTCCGACGTCAAATACTCTTCCAGGCGGTCGGGCGCGGTCGATGGCGGTTCCGGGAGTTGACCGCGCCACGCTACATAGCCGGCGTAAACGTCGGCCCGCTGTGCGCCAAGTGCGTCCATGCATCGAGAGTTGGCGCCGTCAGCAACCACCACAAGGTCTGCAGACTCCGTCGAGCCGTCCGCGTAAGTCACAGTTGGTCTGTGCCAAGAAGGGTTGACACGAACGGCCTCTCGTCCGCTCTGGAAGTCGAAGTTTGGCAGGTGGTCGACCGAAGAGTGGAGTGCCCGTACGAATCCGCTCCACGTCATCGATTCACTGCCTAGATACTTCTGAGTCGCTACAACACCGTCCTGTGATTGACGCCGGTCGTTTATGTGGGCGCCCGACTCGAACCGTATGCCGAGGCGCTGCTCGTAGATGTCAAAACCCTCCGAACGGAGCATGATTGCTCCGCCGCGCGCTTCAGGAACGCCTTTGGCACGTTCGCGAACCCTCACCTGAGCGCCGTTCATTGCGAGTGCTCGAGCCACGGTAAGGCCGCTGATCGAGCCACCAACAATTAGTACGTCTCGATCCGACAGATCTGGCTCGGGTAGGGGAAGGTGCTGCGGAATCGAGTCCATTTTACTAACTGGGTAGGCAAGGAAGCGATTGTTGCCGGAGACCAACACGACGTTTAGGTTGACGCATTTGCATCTTGCAGCCCAAATTCTCGACGTCACCTTCAGGGCTGGTAGGTGAGGGGATTCATCGTAGTTGCCGCCTAAAGGCGGCTTCACTAAAGGTCGATATCAACGACGTGGGCCTGCCTCGGATTCGTCGCGTCGTAGTGGCACTGTCCGCTGTTCGCCTTAGGCCAATGGTGGCAAAGGTGCTGCTCGCTGCCCTGCTCGCGTCCGCCGTTCCTGCCATGCAACTGCCAGCTACAGCTCTGAGTGGAATGACCAAAGTTACAGCGGGCGATGATCACGCCTGTGCCATTGATGCTGATGGCACGGCAAAGTGTTGGGGTCGAAACAATTACGGTCAATTGGGCGACGGAACGACCACCGATTCTGTGGTCCCGGTAACAGTGTCGGGCGGTCTCGCATTCGCAACGATCAGTGCGGGTGTCACGCAGACCTGTGGCGTCACAACCGCTGGTGCTGGCTACTGCTGGGGCAGGAATTTCGATGGGCGACTCGGCGACGGCACCACTACGCAACGACTGACTCCGAGATTGATCACGGGTCATACGTTCAGCTCGATCGCGACAAACATCTCCACGTGCGCCGTCGACACGGGCGGGGCTGCGTGGTGTTGGGGATATAACGCAAGCGGGCAGCTCGGCGACGGCACGACTGGTGGTCGCCTTTCACCCACCGCCGTGATTGGTGGTGTCACGTTCGCAACAATCTCAACCGGCACTCTCCACACTTGTGGTACGGCAACTTCTGGAGCGGCGTACTGCTGGGGCGGGGGAGCCAACGGTCGCCTGGGTACTGGCAATACCTCCGACCAGACAGCCCCAACTGCAGTTAGCGGCGGTTTCACGGCTGCGACAATCAGCGCGGGGTATGACGGAACATGTGCAGTGACAGCAGCGGGAACTGCGTACTGCTGGGGTGAGAACAACAACGGTGAGATCGGCGACGGAACCACTGTCGGTCAATCGGTGCCAACTGCCGTCTCGGGCGGCCTGACGTTTGCGTCGATCAGCCAGTCACTTACGCACTCCTGTGGCAGCACGACAGGCGGGGTTGCGTATTGCTGGGGCGCCGGCGGTAACGGTCGACTCGGTGACGGAACAACTAGCTCACATTTCGCGCCTGCCGCAGTAAACGGGAGCGGGCGTTACACATTGGTGGCCAACGGCAAGAACATCGGCTGCGGGGTCACTCTTGGCGGAGGAGTCGAGTGCTGGGGCGGAAACACATACGGTCAGCTCGGCAACAACTCGCTGACAGACAGGACGGTTCCGACGGTCGTGTGGCTGTTCAGTGCCTCATCGACTGCGGTTGTTTCAGCGCAAGTAGATCCGTCACTTACCTTCTCCGTGGGCCCTCATTCGGGATCATGTAACGGTGTCGCTCAAACAGCGGGTAGCACTTCTGGGGCGACCAGCGTTGATCTGCAGCATGCGTCAGCTGCCGCAAATGTCGTCGCCGCGCAAGACTTGACCGTCGCAACAAACGCGACGAACGGATTTGTTGTGTACCTCTCGGCGCCGACCGATCTATCCGACGGCAGCGGGCACGCGATTAGTGCCATCGCGGGCACCAACGCGTCGCCCGGCGCGTTCCCAGCCGCCGGTACTGCGGGATTTGGTTACACCACGTCAGATTCAACCTTGGGTGGGGCGGTTGCTGATCGCTTCACTAATCCTTCGGCAAAATGGGCGCAACTGAGCGTTGTTCCATCGGCAGTGAGCAGCAACTCATCACTTACTGGCAACGACACCGTATGTGTCGCGTACCAGGCAGCAATTTCTACGACAACGCACGCGGGAAGATACACGGCCTCCGTGATCTATAGCGCCGTCCCCACATTCTGAGCGCGTCGCTTTTCGCCGCACCCGCCGTGGAAGGGTTTGGCGTAGCACGACTGAGTCGGGTGATTGTTGCAAGAGTGTGAAGAACGTTCAGAACGATGGCGCTCATCAAACCATTCTGATCCTCTTGCTAGATGAGCGCAGTGTCAACGCAGAAGTGGTCTGGTCGTCCTCCGCTATTACTAGCAATTGTTTTATCGATCTCGTTGCTTCTCACAACTTTGGCAGCGTCGGCGATCAGTCAAGCGAGTGCCGCGACAGCGACAACGAGCGTCTATCGCATGAACGCTGGTGGGCCTGCGTACACAGACAAGGCCGGGAACGTCTGGCGAGCGGACGAATACTTTCAAGCAGTTCGAGGAGCGCAGCACACCGTCGCTAACGCCATCGCCAACACCGACGATGATGCGCTCTTTCAGAGTGAACGTTGGTGGATGGACGGGTACCGAATTCCGATTGCGAACGGCTCATACACGCTGAAGTTGTCGTTCGCTGAGATCAGTCCAGCGTCGGGCACGCGCGTGTTCAGTGTGCGACAAGGCGACAGGGCGCTGCTTGCAGACTTCAACATCGCAAGAGAAGTGGGCAACTACGCGGCGCTTGTTAAGCAGTTTCAAGTTGACGTCACCGGCGGCGTTCTCGACCTGAGGTTTACGAGCACATCGAATGCAGCAAGCATTGCGGCGATCGAGTTGCTGCAGACCACACAACAGTCCGCAACAACCACAACCGTTCGGCCAGCCGCGACGACGAGCACGTTTCGGGTGCAGCACTCGGGCAAGTTCCTCGCCTTAGACAACCAAGGGCGCACAATTCAGTCTTCCGTTGCGACACGGTTCGTCGTAGATGGCTCCGCCTTGCGCGTGGGTGACAGGTGTTTAGACACAAACATCTTGAAGGAAGCGCGGCCATCACTAGTTGCGTGTAACTCCAACGACCCTGGACAGAAATGGGATCTAACTGCTCCTTACATTTCCCCGGTTGGCTCGAGCTTCACGTTGGACGTCGAACGTGCCGGCACCCAAGACGGCTCAGTCGTCGAACTGTGGGACAAGTACAACAGCGCGAACCAACGGTGGACCCGCATCAAAGCCGCTGCCCCGCCGACCACCATTGCGCCTGCCCCCGCTACAAGCACCACAACTACGACTTCGCGTCCTCCGACCACCGTCCAACCCAGTCATCGTCTTCCTGAGCTCGGTTTCTCGCTGAACGGTGAGGGCCTGTCGGGGCCGCTAAGCCAAGAGCACTACAACAACCTGGCCGATATCACGCCGGGCACGGTCTGGGCGCGTCTGGGCTACTCATCGGATGGAGACTGGCGGGCAAACGCAGATAAAGGTTTCAACGCCGCCACAAAAGCGGGGATGAAGGTTCTTCTCCGCGCATCGTTCAAGGGCAATGAGTTCAACAGTCAACAGCCCGTAAACGTAGATGCATACGGCAACTTCGTGGCGGAAATGGCAGCCCGTTACAAGGGTAAGGGCGTTGGGGGAACCAACCCGGTCATTGAACTTCCGAACGAGATCAACGGCACAAAAATCGCGGGCGCGACCTACGCCGCTGCGGCGTGCAATGCGTATCCGAAGCTGAAGGCCGTCGATCCGAACTACAAGCTCATCGGTGCCTCTGAGAACGTCTACGCCTCCAACTGGAAGACATGGCTCACTGATGTCTACCAGGGTGGCTTCGCTAAGTGCTCAGACGGCGTTTCGTTCCACAACTACGACGCTCCCGGTGACGGCGCGCGTTACTCGTTTCTCCGGCAGACGATGACGCAGTACAAAGACCTCGACGCCATGGTGTGGCTCACCGAGTTCGGTGCGACGACTTGCCCTAACGTCACCGGCTCTTCGCTCGGGTGCCAGACCGAGCAGAAGCAAGCCGACAAGATAGTGGGCAACCTAAAAGATCTTCGAGACAACTATCCGTGGATCACTCACGCATTCATCTACGCCGACGAAGACATTCCATCTCGGAAACAGTCCGATCCCTTCGAGGCGTATTTTGGGATCTACCGAAACGACGCCAACGGCACAATCACTGGTGAGAAGCCTGCCGCGAAGGCGGTCCGCGATCTCTATCGTTAGAACCTACGAAGCCTGCCTAGGTAGGGCTCCGAAATAGTGCGAGGACAGACATTGAGCTGACCTCGGCCAGGCGTTCGCTATCGCTTTGTTATCGTCGACGGTGGAAAGTCCGCAACCGCAGGCGAAAATAGACTTGAGCTCGCCGCCAGCGTCAGGCGATGCCTTGGCTCGGTTGCGTTACTTGATTGCTGATGCCGAGATCGCGCTGCTGCAAGAAGTTTCCCACCGACCGCTCGGCTTGCAGGCTCTGCGAGTCAGCACGGAAGCCTCCACGTTCGGCAACATCTCTGCCTGTGCAGAGGACTGGGTCTTCGACACTGACTTTTTCAATAGGCCCGGTCATTCGTCCATTGGTTAAGTGGAAAGAGTCTCCAATTGCTGCGGAGCCCAACGATCTTTGAACAGGCAGTAGTTCAACACCCTGCGTCGAGACACGCGCCATTTCATATCCGCGAGCACTTCTTTCGATCTGAAAGGTCGCACCATCTTGTGTGTGAAGCCAGGCCTTTCGAGAACCCTTAGACATCAGCTGGTCAAGATTTACCTTGTGACCTTGCTCTGTGTAGACGCTGGCCATTCGATTGACGCAATCATTGACGTCTCGAGGTCGACGCACTTGTCCTAGGTGCATCTTGTCGGTGAGGTACGCAGTGCGCACGTCGTTAACAAACCGCTCGAGAACGCGGTCGACCATTTCTCCCGCGTTGGCGATGTTTGGAATGGTGCCTCGTTGAATTGCAGTGATTTGACGCACTGGCGATGAATAGCGTGTGTCACTTGTTATCAACGGGACTCCGACCTGAATCGGCACATCGCCGGAGAGAAATTGAAATGCTGCTTTTCCGCGATCGAGTTCGTTACTTTTGACGGTGAAGGCCTGACGGCGCGAAGGGTCATAGCCGACAAAGTATTTTGAACCGCTCGTGGTCTCGACAACGAACGACCTAATGCCGTCCTTCTGATTGTTAGTCAATGCAGTGGTGTCGAACTGTCGGTCGGGCGTCGAATACACATATCCAACTTCGACGCGCCCATCGCTATTTATGCCTGAGAAAACGGTTCGTTGTGAAGCGATAAGCGGCTCGAGTTTCGCGTTTCGCTGCAGGCGTTCCTCGTCGGTTAGGTAGATGTCGGGCGTCGGCGCATTCTCGAGTCGGCCGGCATACGGAATGGTGACATCTGCAATCCAAACCCCGCCGTTTTCGTCTTTAACCCGAGCCCATGCATGACCTTCATACGTAACGCCGTTGTCGTCGACTTGGAGTGCGCGTTGATAGTTCACCGTCGCGTTGAGGTAACCCTCGTCAGCGGCACGTTCTAACAACGTTGCAGAAGCGAGACCCATGTTGCTNAGAATCGGCTTCGGATTCACCAACTTCGGCAACTACCGGGTCCGAGCGTTGCTCTACGCGGGCAAACCGAACTGGCGACTCTTGCGCTCGGTTGTCATCACTTAGCTGAACCGATCAACCCCGGAAATGCGCGAAGAGCCGCCATAAGTGCAGCCAAACGATTTCTGGCTCACTTCCAGAGCACCCCTTGCATGATCTGGGCAGCCTCTCGACGCGCTTGTTGCTGCACGTGCACGTAGACGTCCTCGGTCACCCGGGTGCTCGAGTGCCCAAGGATCTCGGCGATGGTTTTCGTCGGCACACCGAGCGCATAGAGGAACGAGCCCGACGAATGCCTAAGCGTGTGCGTTCCGATATGACCGATCTCGGCCTTCTTGGCGAGTGTGCTCACGCCGTGGCGATAGTTGTCGGGGTCGATCGGTGTTCCGATGGGCGTGGCAAACACCAGATCCCACCCGTCGTCCCACGCTCCCCCGACTCTCAACCGGTCGCGTCGCTGGCGCTTCTTCTCATCTCTGATCAGCTCCGCCAACGGAAGCGGCAGGGCAAGAGTGCGTTGGCTCTTCTTTGTCTTCAGTGAATCGAGAACGAGACCCTGACCTTTACGGCGTTGCAGTTGCTTTCGAACATGCAGCTGCGGATACTCGCCGTCGAGGTCAACCATCGACCACGTGAGCCCCAACACTTCACCGCGTCTAAGACCGAGTGCGAGCTGCACAGTGATCGGACCTTCGAGGCGATCACCTTTTATTGCAACCAACAACGCTTCGGCTTCGTCAATTGTTAAGTGACGTTGCTCGTGTGTTCCACCGCGTGGACCGTCAGCCAGCCGGGCCGCGTTGCGAACGACCCAGCCCTCTTGTTCGGCACGCTTCAAAGCACGTGCCAGTGTGCGTCGCGCCAAACTGCGCGAGTTGGCCGACAGCCCTTGCGCCTGCAACGCCGCCAACATCTCGGTGACGTTCGCCGGTGTCAGGTCGATCAACTTGATGTGTCCGACATACGGCACAACCCAAAGCCTGAGCACACCTTCGTAAGTTTCGATAGTTCCTTCACTCACTGTTGACGGAAGCACCGACGCCTGCCACCAGTCGAGAAACTGTTTGACCGTCTTCATCTGTTTATTGATGACAAGCCCAGCTTCGAGCTGCTTCTGCAGTACTAACGCTTTCTTGCGCGCTTCTTCTTTGGTGCGTGCGCTAACAAACTTGCGACGCCGTTTTCCGTTCGGACCAGGCGGAAGCGTTATCGCCGTGCGCCAAAGCTGCGTTGACTCAACGAAGTAAGGTGTTCCGAACGGGTTCGCACGACGAGGGCTCACGCCGCAGTATTACTTCCCATCAGGCTCTCAAGGAAGCGGTCGAGAGCGACGCGCGGAATGCGTCGGCAACCACCGATCTTTACCGAGTCGATTTCGCCAGCGGCCATCATCTCGTAGACCTTGCGCTTACTGATGTTGAGTACCTGTGCCGCTTCAATTGCAGTGAATAACATTTTCTCCATGACAGTTCCCTTTCGTTATGCCGCTCGATTTGAGCGGGGTTTGTTTCTGAGAGCTTCTGCAACTGCGTCATCAAAGCCGTTGCGATAACCAGAGCCGTCGAACGTCCATTTGGTGACGATGTGTTGCACAACATCGGGGTTGAGCGCCTGCCACGACGCTTTGCGTTTCCGTTCTTGGTGATCCTTGCGAACTTGTCGCAGCGCTTTGAATGTCGTTGACCAACCGCGACTTTTCGTGAGGAAGTGACCTCGATAGCCGAACTGATGCGACCACGCATCGAGCCGAGCGTCTGCGTGTTTGTTGTTCAGGTTCCATGACGTGCGAACCATGCGAGCTAGGTGTGTGTTCACCTGAAGGAATTGCAACTCGTTCTCGTTGCGAAAGCGTTTGGCCAACTTGTCATCGGTGTCCGAACCTTTGGTTGCGTACTTGCTCAGGTAGTTCGACACCTTCTGTCGACTGACATCGGGCTGGTCTTGTTCGTCGCTGTCGTCATTCGCGGTGATCGACTTGATGTCGAGCTGTTCGCCCCACTGCACGCCTTGGCCGTTTACAGCTGTGACGTGAGCTTGTCGTGCTGCCTGGGTGATCGCACTGGCAAGTAGTGAGGCAACGAACTGTTGTTTCTCGTAGAGGTCATGAGCGAGATAACCGGGTTGATCTGGTTCGGCTGTCGCTAGTGCTCGCTGTGCTGCTCGTCTCGTTTTGTTCTCGTCGTCTGACAGTCCGTCGACCCTGATGGCTACGTGAAAGTGCACCAGACCTCGTGCTTGGAACTCAGCGACCTTTACGTATTGCGTAGTGAATGGCCGATCGGTTGCCTTGGTCGTCACCCGCAGGCCGAGCATCGAGCACAACATTCTGTCGATGTTGATGCGTGTCGTTCGCCAGAGTGCCGGTGCTGCGTTGTTCCACATCACGGCTGATTCGTAGTCGTAGCAATCGACACAGAACGGTTGACCGACTGCCGCGTCGCCTTTTGTGTGAACCTGCCAGCACACGAGCAGCACGCCGTGTTCGCAGGTTTCGGCTTTGCGACGTGGAAAGCACTTGTGTCCGTTGACGCTGTGAACGAGTCCGAAGCTCGGTGCAGTGAAAGTGACGAAGTGTGCCGGCGTTTTGGCTACCTCTTCATCAACACCTTTGCCGCCTCTCAGTCCTGCCGCAATCAGATGTCTTGCGTCATGGCGGTAGAGCGTCGAGCACGGTTCACACTGCGATGCTCGTCGTGTCTTGCACGATGCGTAAGCGGCGACGTGATCAGACTTGGTGATGACGCCATCGCTGTCGACGTGACGAGCTAGGCCAGAGAGTTGAACTGGTCTCTCGCATGCACTGACTTGACGAATCTGCTCGATGGTCACGACTGCGCGCCTGCGAGTTTTGCCCAGTAAACGAGCAGGTGACCCAAGTACTCAGCGTCTTTGGCACTGAAGATGCGAATACCGCCAGCAGGGCAAAGATTGGCCTGTGTTGAGTTATTGATCCCGATGAAACCGCGTTTTGCGAACAGCCAGGCTTCGGGGATTCCATCAACTGGTCTCAGTGTGTCAGTGATCTCGACTTCTTGATCTGAGACACCAACGAGGTGCAGTTGCTCGGTTGTAGTCATAACGCCATGCCATGAGAAGACGGTGATCGTTCTTTCGTCGGTTGAGGCTTTCGCTCAGGAGTCGGCTCAAGACGAACGCCGGTTTCATCAAGAGCGGTTGTACTTGCTCTCGGTTTTAAATACGCGCCCAAGGAGGGGGCGTTGAACGCGGCGGACGTCTGGTCGTTGAACTTCTCTAAGTCGGTGTTGAGCGCGCGTAGAACATCGCTGGGTCTCCATGATTCGGCGTAAGCGCCGAATATGTCGAGAAGACCTTCTAGACGAGCGAGGCTGTGAACAGTTTCAGGAGCTGAGACTCCGGCGTTGATCAACTGATCTAGCTGGGTGTCGACAACACCTCGAAGACCTGTGATTAGGCCTTGTAGTTCTGAACCTGTGACCACAGACGACACGGAGTCGACAGGGTTAGAGTTATTAAGCAATTGACTCACCATCCTTTGCACCGGCCCCGGGGAGTTGCTGCTCCTTCGGGGCCTCTTTTGTTTGTTGGTCAGTTACTCCTAGGCGACACGCAAACCACGGCTTGCCTTTCGTAGTTCATTGCCTCGTGAGGCAAGTTCGTCGAGATCGTCGTCGGTGAGACAGAACGACTTGATGCGTGTCGGTTCGCCGCCCTCACTGAGTAAGTAGCCAACGCCACGTTGGCCGGCGTCGATCTCTTTGGCGCTAAAGCCCTCTGATGACCAGCCTTGGCCAAGAATCGTGTCTGATGCTTGTGGTGTTGTGCAGCGAAGCGCCCAGCGGAAAGCAAATAGATCACGTAGTGATGTCGGGATGATGTCGTGAGAGGGCTTCTGTGTTGCCGCAAGAACGATCACACCAGCAGCACGACCACGAGCGACTAAGTCACGCATGAGATTCGCAAAGTCTTTGTTCTGCTTGTTGTCACCCATCGTTAGATAGAACGCAAGTTCGTCGCAGACGACTACGTGCAACGGCAAGTCCATGTCGGGTTCGACTTTGCGCTTACCGGCTTCGAGTAGTTGCGCATAGCGCTGATCCATCTCGATGCGTAAGAGTCGTAAGACTTCGATTGCTTCTTCGATGCTTGGCCCGACAACGTGTTGTGCGCAGCGTGACCAGCAAGCAAGCTCAACCTGCTTTCCATCGAGAAGTGTGAGCTTGCACTCAGGGTCGAGCGCAGCAGTGGCAACAAGTTGTCGACGGCGGTCCAATACTGACCCCTTGTCAGCGGTTGAATTCTGACCCCTCTTCCGTTTGATCCACCACATTCGGTGGCCTTCAACGGACCCTTGCTCGAAAGGAGCGAGGGAGAAAGAGATTGTTAGACGTGGAGCATTGGGCCGAGATTCGCCGCCTTCATTTGTCAGAGAAATTGCCTATCAAGGAGATCGTCAGAACAACCGGGTTCGCGCGAAACACAGTGCGCGACGCGATCCGCTCGACTGCACCTCCGAAATACGAAAGAGATTCAACGGGTTCGGCCGTTGACGCGTTCGAACCGGAAATTCGCAGGCTCCTGTCGAGCACGCCAACGATGCCCGGCACGGTGATCGCCGAACGGATCAATTGGCCGAACGGCATGACTGTTCTCTATCAACGCCTGCGAGAACTACGACCGCAATACCTTCCACAAGATCCTGCCGGACGCACGACATATGAACCGGGCGAACTTGCGCAATGGGACCTGTGGTTTCCGCCGGTGGATATTCCACTCGAGGACGGAACGACCGACTCGCCGCCGGTGATAGTCGGAACATGCGGCTACTCGCGCTATGTCGTTGGCGAAATGGTTCCATCGAGAACGGCGCATGATCTTTTGTGCGGTCATTGGAACTGCCTTGTTCGTCTCGGCGCCGTTCCGCGCAGCGGTGTCTATGACGGAGAGTCTGCGCTGTCGAGCCGCAAGGGAAACAAGGTTCGCCTCACTGACGCGTTTCAAGTGTTTCGAGGAACACTCGGCATGGGAGTGATCATTCTGCGCCCGAATGATCCTGAAGCAAAAGGCGTCGTCGAGCGACACAACGGCTACTTCGAAACGAGCTTCTTGCCAGGGCGAACGTTTTCATCACCGAAGGATTTCAACGAGCAGTTTGGTGACTGGATCACCAACCGAGCGAACGTCAGGACACACGCAACTCTTCGGGAACGACCGGTCGACCGTTTCGAGGCCGATCGAGCAGCAATGATGAAACTTCCGCCCGTTCCCCCTGATCCATCACTGCAGTTCACAACGCGACTTGCCCGGGATCACTGGGTGCGTGTGGACACTTGTGATTATTCAGTCGATCCACATTTCATCGGGCACAGAGTGCACATTCGCGCCAATCTCACGTCGGTTCACATTGCAGGTCCTGGTGGCGAATTGGCCGGCAAACATGAACGCAGTTGGGCGCGACATCGCACTATTACCGATCCGGCTCATGTCGCTATCGGTGACCAGATGCGCGCTGCACATCGCAACGCGAGACGGTCGAGCGCACGAGAAACAGAGGTCGAAGTTCGGGACCTCCGGGTCTATGACCGTTTGGCCGATCAGTCGTGACGGCGTCTGAACTTGCCTATCTGTGCCGCGGCCTTCGCGTGTCGAACATTGCTCGCACCGCTGAGCGCATTGCAGAAAATGCCCGCTCGAATGGCTGGAGTTACGAACAGTTCCTGTGCGCTGTTCTCGAAACCGAACTCAATGGCCGCCAGGCATCGGGCGCTGAGACGCGTATTCGTGCCGCTCGGTTTCCGGGACGAAAGTCGATCTTGGTGAACTCGACTTCGACTCACCAGCTCGCTTAAAACGCGAACTGATTTCGCATCTGTCGTCACTCGACTTCGTCGTCGAGAAACGCAACGTGGTGTTTTGGTCCGGTATAAAGACGCAGCATTTGGCAATCGGCCTTGGCATTAAGGGGCAGCCCTGGTGGTCACCTGGCAACTGCAACGGAGTGGTGTGACGCCTGCGCTGCACACCGCAGCGGCAAACTCGATGAACTGTGTTTCGCCGGTCAGCAGTGCTGATCATCGACGAAGTCGGCTATCTGTCTTCGAAGCCGAAGCAGCCAACCTGTTCTTCAACTGGCCCGCGCTACGAGCAGGGCAGCATCGTCACGTCGAACAGGGCGTTCGACGGGGCGACATCTTTGGTGACGCCACTACCGCTGCGGCGACATCAATGATTGCTCAATGCGGAAGTAATAAGTTCAGCAGACAGCTACCGCATACCGCGACCTCGGGAGAAGTCTGCTGACCGACGAGCGACCCATTTCACACGGAGTGTAACAACTTTCAACCGTCGAAAGGTCAGTTTTCAACGCTGTTGACGGCCTGTCCCCGTTTGTGGTCCAGTTTCCTCTACGCACGGCGGCTTCCCTTCCAAAGATCACTGAGGTGCGCATCTGCACGCAGCGTTCAAATCAGGCTCCTGGCTGTGAGCCTGAAGTCGTCGTACACCGTTTACAACGCTGGTCGGTCGAGCGTGACCTCGCCACACTGGGCGCATCCTGCAAGAGGGACGTAATAGCCCGGGACAGATTGAGTTGACCCGTTTCGTGGACACCCAACTGGCGGACACAACTGTCCAGCAAAAGGTGACTACCAATGGGTGTCAGCCGATCTCCGACGAGTCAGCGTCAGCCGTGGCGCTTGTCGAACGTCTGGCGCAAGAAGACCGATTTCTCGCCAGCTTTGGGTACGCCGACTTTATTTATATTGTAGCAGTCATCGTTTATATCGCCGAGAGCGAACACCTGGAGTCCAAAAACAACTGAACGACGACGAGCTGCGAAGAGCTAAAACGCCTGCGTAAAGAGAACGGAAGTCTGCGAACAGATGCCGAGCATTCGCGAAAGGCAGCTGCCTGGCAAGGGAGAACAGGCGCAGACGCCAGCGCTTCGCCTGGGTGACCACGAGCGTGAATACGGAAATCGAACGTCTATGTCGCCTGATGGAGGTCTCTATAACGGGCTTTACCTGGCGCGTGATCGTGCGCCGTCTGGCGCAATGGTTGATCAAGACCTCAGCGAGAAGATTTCTGACATCCACGTTCGTTCTCGAACCTATGGAGCACCACGAGTTCATGGTGAGAGCGCCTGGTGGCGTCTGAGTGGGGTTTTGAGTGGCACGGCTTTATGCGCTAGCCGGTCTTTCAAAGCGCATTCGCAAGAAATGGCGTCAGCAGACGCAACGTTGTTCACGCCCCCGATCTGGTGAATAGAGAATTCCACCCACGAGGAATCAACCAGTTGCTGGTGGCTGACATCACCGAGTTCCGAACTGGCAGCTGCGCTGTACTTTATCGTCGTCAAGGGATCTTCGGGGCCGAACGCCATAGCTGGTTGGGCAATGGTTTACGACAAACGGTCTGGAGCTTGTCATCGACGCTGTTGTTATGGCAGTTTTGAACGACGAAAACCTGCAGGCCCAGTGATCCATCACTCAGACGGGTAGCGTCAATACAAAGACTGCTTGCTTTACCAAGCGGCTATCAGACCTCGGCCTAGTCCACTTTTGGTTCAACTGGCGATTGCCGCCATGGAGAGCTTCTGGGCGACGCTCAAACGCGAACTCGAACACATCCACGATGTGGCCGTCTGGCCTACTCGCGCCAAGTGCCTCAAGACGGCAATCTTCGACTGTCAGCGCAGTTCTACAACCTATACGCAGAGACCTGGGCCACTTGTCACCGGCAAAGCCTGTTTACCAGCGCTTGATCCTCGTGTCCACGAAACCGGGGCAATTCCAAACAAACCCAGCTTGGCTTCAGTTCAATTACTGCGGTCGCCGATCTCACCGGACATGAGTGGCGGTCCTGAGATCAATAGACAGGCACGACCGTGTAGGTGATTGCTTGGTGAGGTTACCTGCAGGTGTTACTGCTGAGGCTCCGAACTGAAAGGCAACGCATGTCACTTCCGCCGTCGCGGGATTGTGCTGTAAGCAACCTGCATTGGATGAGATGGGCCCACTTTGCTGGTTTTGAAATCTTTGTGCGCCGTTACCCGCCGAGGTCAAAGCATGGTTTGTTGTGTAACCGATGGCCTCGGTGCCAGCAGACGGGAACGTAGCGCTGGCGACAAATTAGTTCCGAGGTGGCACTAACTGAATGGCTGCCATTCGTGAACGCAGCTTGAGAGCTGACGTAGATCGAATAACCAGAGCCCGTCGTCACCGTGAGGTCTGCGCAGCAACAGTATTTGATCCAGGCAATACACTGCCAAAGGCCACCTGAGTCGCCGAACTCGATGTTGCTGAAATTGATGCGCCGTTACATGAACCTGAATTGTGTCCGGCAATCGTGAACGTCAACTCCGGTAGAATATTGACGTTCACGGTGAGACCCGATAGGCTGAGTGTTGAATTTATGCGACGCTGGATAGAAGTAGAGTCCACCAGAGAAGCGCCGCTATAGGTGGAAATGGTGCTTGTGTAAGTGCCGCTGTTGGGCGTATCGCTGAAGCCAGAAAACCCGATTGTTACTAACGTGCCTGCAGTTACAGATGTTGAGGTGAACTGGTAGGTGATTAGCGCGTCAACTAGACGAACAATTGCCGTACCTCCAGTGGGGGCTCCGGCCGATGTTGACACGGTAAGTGACGCAGCGACGTCAGCAGGGCTTGTGGAGCCACTTCGGTTGATCGTCCAAACTTCGCCAGTCGCAGCCGTCCATGTTGTGGAAGATGAACTTGCGAGCAGTGGATCGAAGGTGACGCTCGCAGCGCTTCCGATCCCGTTACGAATGTCTGCGTAATAAACCTTGCCCGTTAGGTTGTTGCAACAGCCACCAAAGTCGCTGCCGACTTCTACTGAGTCGGTGCTGTTGTAGATGCTTGTCGTGCCGGAGTTGACGACATTCGAGCCAAGCTGGGTCCAGCTGCTGCCGTCGGTAGAAGTGAAGAACTGTGTCGTGTTTCCGCTGCTGCCGTTGTCGACGTCGCGCGTTGCTTTAATCCAGAGATCCTGTCCATCTGAAATTGACGGTGTTGCGGTTGATGTTGCTGAAATCCAGCTGGTTCCGTTGGCAGATGTCATCAGCACCAACGAGCCTGAGTTGTTTACGTAGAATTGGTAGCTGTACCAAGATCCTGCTTTTGCGATGATCACGTTTGGTGCAGAGGGTGTCCAGTCTGCAAGTGCAACGTGCGCACGTAGGTCGATATCGCCAGTTACTGAATTTGCAACAGAGTCGGGTGTCGAGGCGTAATTTCCCGATGAACCGTTGAGTGCCAGATATGCGTTTGCCGCTTTGGTGCCATTCGGCACGGTCATGGTGATACTCGAAAGGTTTGATGTCGAAGCCGTAGTGAAGCCAATGTCATAACGAGAGTCAGTGCTTGTCGCAAATGAAGTCCCTGTAAGCGAGCCTGCCCATGCTGGTCCTATATCGGAAATTAGTACAGACGCGACGACAAGCAGCGTAAGTGACAGTCGCTTTAGCCGCTTGAACATATCGTTGATATCGGAAGTTCCTGCACTTCGCTTAATCCGTTAGCCACGGCACTGTCGTATTGTTGCGAAGAACCTCGTCAAGTGCACCATAAGCCGTGTGTTTGAGGTTGATCGTGTCGGCGGTAATTGTGATGACAAGGCAGGATCACGTACCGGGTGGGCGAAGGGATCGCATGTGACGAAAGAATATGCCGGTGGGCTTCACGTCGGTGCCGGGCACTGCTGGAAGTCGATCGCAAACGGTGGTCAGACTGGGCCTAGTACTTGTACGGCTGAAATCAAATGGGCGGGGAGCTACACGTTTCAGGATGGCGAAACCTGGTTGGCTTTCTCATGCGAAGGGTGGCTGGGACCCGTTAGCTGAACCGACCGAAATCAGAGACTTGGTTGGTTGATGTGCTTTGCAGCAAACGCTGCGGGTGTGGCTCCTCGAAGTGAGCCGTGTGGTCGGAAGTGATTGTAGATGTGCTTCCAATTGCTCGTGAGCCACTGGGCGTGTTCGACCGATTCGAACAACTCCATGTTGAGAAGTTCGTCGCGAAAGATGCCGTTGTAGCTCTCTGCTTTTCCGTTCTGCCACGGTGATGCGGGTTCGATGAACGCGTTGGTAACGCCGTTGTTCTTCAGCCATGCGATCAACGCTGTCGCCGAGAACTCCGATCCGTTGTCACTGCGCAGGAATTGCGGTTGAGCACCACGCGCTTTGATGAGATCAGCAAGCACGTGTTGCACGTCTTCGTGCGTAATCGAGCGCGCAACGATGCTGACCAACGATTCACGCGTGAACTCGTCGACGATGTTCAAGAACTTCAGGTTCCGTCCGTCAGTGGTTTGGTCGAACTGGAAGTCGAGCGCCCACACGTGGTCGGGAAATGCAGCGACGACCTTGACCCGTGGCTTTTGGCAACGCTGTTTGCGGCTCTTGCGCTTGCGACATAGGCCCTCTTCACGCCACAAACGACGGATCTTCTTATGGTTGATCACGACGTCTTTGTGACGCAACGTCCAGAACGCTTTCCGCCAACCCCAACGTGGATGCTTGCGGGCAAACAGCCGTAGCCACCGGCGAATCACCGGATCGGATGACTTGCGAATCGTTGGTGGTGTGAGCGAGTTGCGCGAGATTCCTGCAACTCGACAAGCCATTGTCTTGGAGGCCCCGTGGTTCTCCATCGCCATCGCAACAGCGCGACGACGTTGAGAGGGGCCTAGAAGTTTCCCTCCGCGATGTCCTTCAGGATTGCCTTTTCGAGGTGTGCATCAGCGAGCAACTGCTTCAAACGCGCATTCTCGGCTTTGAGCTGTTTCAATTCCGACAGCTGCTCGGCATTCATTGCACCGTATTGCTTCTTCCATGCATACCAAGTGGGCGCGGAGATGCCGAGTTCGCCGGCAACCACGTCGACCGTCTTGCCGCTGGCGATGAGTTGCTCGCCCCGTTCAAGCAGCTTGACGATCTGCTCGGGCGTGTGGCGCTTCTTCTTCATTGCTTGATCCTTTGTGTCGGACCAAGTCTCTCATTCGGCGCGGATCAGTTTTCGGGGACCCATCCACTACCGGGACTCCAGAGTCTTGCGCAAGCCATTCGTACGACTGGCGGCATGAAGTCGGGAAGCGATTCGAAGACAACCCAAATATCTTGAAATTCTGGACATCTAGCCTCATCTCATGCTCGCTCCACCGGTCGGGATCCAAACCAGCTGCTGCGACAATGTCGGCAGCGTTTTGGCGCGCTTGGTCGTAGAGGGGCTCGGTCATCCAAAGGGTGTCGTCAGCGTCAAAGAAGACGACGGGAAAAGTACTTCGGTCAAGAGTGATCGTGCTGACAGCCATATAGATCCACGGTAACGAGGATGTGTGACACCAAGAAATCAGTCCCGAAACTTCAGCGCACCTAGTGTGTCCACAAAGATGAAAGCTCGAAAGGTGTCGACTTTTCCACGTGAATCGGCTCGAGTCGCGTGTTGTATGTGGAAAGCCGGGGGGTTCGACAGTTAGTTCCTAACGCTTGCTTGATTCCATGCTGTTGGCAGTGTTGAAGAACTCGTCTTGCGACAGATCGCCAACAATGCTCAATGTGTTGTTGCCGACGCCATAGAGACGGGAGTTCGTCGAATAGGTGCCGATCGCTACGTCTGCCGTTTTCGTCTTCAACCCGAGCCCATGCATGACCTTCATACGTAACGCCGTTGTCGTCGACTTGGAGTGCGCGTTGATAGTTCACCGTCGCGTTGAGGTAACCCTCGTCAGCGGCACGTTCTAACAACGTTGCAGAAGCGAGACCCATGTTGCGCATGCCGTTGGCATTCTCACCACGCTCCTTGGCGATCTTGGCCGTCAGTTCGTCAACCTTTTCTTTGCTGTAAGTAACGCGACTCGCGATCTCGTCGACGGCCGCCTGCACAACGTTCGCGGGGTTTTGAAATCCGCCCGGCAAATTGCTCGCTCTACGAAGAAACGACTTGTATGCGCGGTCGTAATCACGCGCATGCTGGCCCTCGCGATTAACGAACAGCGCTTTGCCACCTGGGTTCAGCGGAGAGCCGACAAGACTCACGTGATTATTTACACGCGAGTTGCGATCCATGACGTCGATGCCTCGGTGACGGCTGATACCCCCGTTTAGGGCCGTGTACGCCATCTGATATTCACCAGGCATAACCCCAGGGTAACGGGGCCGTCGTATTATAATCCAACCCCAAATTCGGCCGCCAGAGGCCGTGGCTCAGCTTCGATTGCGGAAATAGTCTTGGCGATTAAGCGGGTCGGGGCCGGTGCGTAGCCGAACGGGAATTTCGCCTCGTACCGGCTGATAGCGATTGAACGATGACTCGAGTAAACCTTCGCCATT
Organism: Acidimicrobiales bacterium; assembly: GCA_044220495.1. Lineage (GTDB taxonomy): Bacteria > Actinomycetota > Acidimicrobiia > Acidimicrobiales > JBBSGY01 > JBGAQY01. Next base: position 7,084 of record JBGAQY010000036.1, on the reverse strand, counting down.
AGTGAGCCGGGGAATCTGCCGCTGGAACTCCTTCAGTCGCGCAACCGAAATCTCGCCCACGATCACAGAAAGCCGTTCGTTCTCGGCTGTTCGCGTTTCAAACGGAATCGCTCCGAATTTTCCCAAAGCTGCCAACACCGCACCGGTCGCGTGTGAGGGCAGTTCCAACTGAAATCCATGAATCGGCTCGCAAACGGCAGAGCCTGCATTCCGGAGTGCACTAAGAAGTACCACTGGCGTGAGCAATCGAAAGTCGCGTGCCGTGCTGGAGATGCTTTTGTCGAAAGTGGCGTGCATTGCGCTTTGTCGAGGCCAGTAGCCCGTGTGTGTCAACGTGACTTTGCAGTCTGTAACGGTCCATCCGTATAGGCCCTGACCTAACGATGCATACACCGCCTCTTCAATAGCGGCGAAGAAAGCGGAAGGCATTGTGCCAAGTACGTGTTTTGCTACGGCATACGTGACGCCACGCTTGATCTGACCTTGCTCGACTCGGAGCCCGACCGTGGCCAAATACGGGTTGCTACTGCCGTCCCATGGCGGCGCGTCGCTCCCCACGGGAGTTTTGAACTCGACAGCTTCCCCAACGCCCAGTGGGCGTTCGATGCAGACGACAGATGTTTCACCGAATAGAGCGTCGATCTCGTACTCGCGAAGCAGCGTGTCTTTGATGACTTCTTTCTGTACCTCGCCATAGAGAGAAACGGAAATGTCTCGTCGCTGGTCGTCCAGTCGCAAGTTGATGAGCGGGTCTTGTTCTGCCAGTTGTGTCAGCGCTGCAAAGAGCGCGGGCTGCTTCGATGACTCGGAAACGGAGACCACCGTTTCTAGCGTCGGCGGCGAGAAATGCGTAGTTGTCTTTGACGCTGCGTTGCCGATCGTGTCGCCAATCTGTACGTTGAGCCCGTGCAGCTTGGCTATCTCACCCGTGCTTGCATGAAAACTCGATGTGATGCGACCGTTTTTGAAGAGGTCGATCGCGGTAATTCTGCCGCAAGGCAGTCGGTCTCGAACCCGTAGTGTTCCAGAATGAATGCGGACGTACGCCACCCGTTCGCCGGCAGCTCCGCGCTCAATCTTGAACACTTGAGCTAATGGAGAACTGGCGTTATCGACATCCGGACTCGAAATGGCGGTAATCGTGCTCATCAGAATGTCAACGCCGGCTCCCGTTTTTGCAGATCCAAAGAGCACTGGATGTATGAGGTCAGCGCTGGGTGCGTCGCTGCAAATGACGCGTGCCGACGGCGTGCCGATGTCAGCGACAGTGCATGACGTGTCAATTGCGGGAGACAACTTTTCAGCGATATCTCGGAGAAGGGAGCCGTAGCGCGCTCCCATCCGGTCGATCTTGTTCACGAAAATCAGCGTCCGAATGTTCAAGCGCTCAAGCGCTCGCATCAAGACGCGGGTTTGTGCTTGAACGCCTTCGACGGCGGATACGACCAAGATTGCAGCGTCAAGCACGTTGAGGACGCGTTCGACTTCGGCGATGAAATCGGGATGTCCAGGTGTGTCAATCAGGTTGACGTGGACGTCGTTTACGCAGAACGTAGCCACCGCTGATTTGATCGTGATTCCACGTTGACGTTCGAGATCCAATGAATCCGTCTGCGTGTTACCGGCATCAACGCTGCCCAGAAAGTCAATAGCGCCAGCTTCGAAAAGGAGGCGTTCGGTAAGACTGGTTTTACCGGCGTCTACGTGCGCAAGTATCCCTAGATTGAGGTATTTCATGGCGAGAAGAAGCTCCTGTGAGTGCGACGAAAAGATCAGTTGGTTGAAGAGCAACTGTCTTTTGCCGCATAGGGATCTTCTTTCTTTGCTTTGCGCTGCTTGAAAACGGTACTCGAGTCGCCGACGGTGCGCCAAGAATGTGTCTCAGCCCATCAGGCCCTGGCCAAATCGCGTAAGTCGATGAGTGGCAGGTTGCCCGTCGACGCAAGCTCGCCGTCGGCAGTGCGTGAGAACAACGCGGACGTCGTAAAAGTGGTTGCCTCCGCGCCGCCTTGTAGGTCTTCAACGGCGACGATCTCTGTCACCAATACGCGGCCATCGATGCGCGCGCAGTGCACGACGATGTCGACGGCTTCGCTCACCAAGTTGTTGAGCGCGGCCAGCGGCAATTAGGAAGGCGTATCAGCAAGCTGCGCGATGAACCTCAACCGGGTCAACGCCTGGCGCGCAGAAGCGGCGTGAATAGTTGCGTAACCAGTAACTCCAGACGACAGTGTCAATAACAAAGGCAAAGCTTCGGCACTCCGTCAGGAACTGCACCGACAATGGCGACGTCGGCACTCGGCCCGAACGTTTAACGAGACGAATACAGGCTCGCCATTGCCTCACCTGCCGCCTTGCTGACTCCATAGTTAGTGTCGGGAAGCGGTAGTTGATAATCCGGCGCCGTTCCGGCGGACTTCCTAAAGAACCCAACAGCGTGATTGCTCGACGCATATACGAAGTTGCTTACTCGGGCCTTCCGCACCGCCTCCAGAACATTGTGCGTGCCCGTGATGTTCACATTGTTTATGTCTTCCCACGGTGCTTCGGTTGGAATGCCTGCGAGATGGATGACGCGGGATGCGCCCGTGCACGCCTCATCCAGGTCACGTGGATTTAGGATCGAAGCACGCACATGCTCCTCGTCGTCGCGTTCCTCGCCCATGTCTGCAATGTCGAGCGACCGCAGCGTGCGTCCCGGCGCAGCAAGACGGGGTCCGGAGCATCGTACCGATACGTCCCGCTGCGCCAGTCATCAAGATCCTCTCGAAGGTCATGGCAACAGTCTTGGTGTTGCGGGGGAGGGGCGTGTGGACACCGAACTGGTTGATGCTGCCCTTGAATCCTCGATAGCTAGGGAGTTTTCCACGTGAATTGGCTCAGATCACGTGTTTCATGTGGAAAAGTCACTGCCTTTCGGCAACTCGTACCCAACATTCGCCAGCGCGCGTGCTGCACGCGACGGTAAGTTGCCTGTCCACGCCAGCTCGCCGTCGGCAGTGCGTGAGAACAACACTGACGTCGTAAAAGTGGTTGCCTCTGCGCCGCCTTGTAAGTCTTCAACGGCGACGATCTCTGTCACCAATACGCGGCCTGGTTGCCTCTGCGCCGCCTTGTAAGTCTTCAACGGCGACGATCTCTGTCACCAATACGCGGCCGTCGATGCGCGCGCAGTGCACGACGATGTCGACGGCTTCGCTCACTAAGTTGTTCAATGCAGCGAGCGGCAATTCGGAAGACGTGTCGGAGAGCTGCGCGATAAACCGCAACCGTGTCAACGCCTGTCGCGCAGAAGCCGCGTGAATCGTTGTGTAACCAGTAACTCCAGACGACAGTGTCAATAACAAAGGCAAAGCTTCGGCGTTCCCCGTGAACTGCGCCGACACTTAGCGTGGGCGTCACTGCAAAAGTGGTTCCAGGCGCACAGTCAGCCTTAAAACTGGAAAGTTGAACGGCGGTCGCCTGTGCTTCTGTCTGTATCTCTGCGCGGAAAGTGCAGGGTGGCCGAGCCCAATCAAGCGCCTGCGGCTGCCCCGGAAACCTCAACCTCAACCTCTGCGTCGGACGCCACAGTCTTGCGAGCCCCGGCCACTAGGGTCACGAGCACTCCCGCCGCTGCCCAAACACCGAGTACGACGAGCGGCGTTCCGACTTGAGCCCCGTCGAAGAACACCACTGATCGCAGTGCATCCACGGCAGCTCCCGGCGGCAGAAGACCTCCGAGTGTCCTCCACGGCTCAGGCAACAGACCGCGTGCGTAAGCGCCACCAGATGCCGCGTTGCCGAAGAACACGAGAAGAAGGATTGCAATACCGGTGCCCGCCATGCCCGCAACGCGTTGGAGCGCAGCGGTGGTTGTACCTGCGGCGAAGATTGTTAACGCGCCGATTAGCAATGAAGGAAGGGTCGCCCCGCCCAGCACATGGAAAACGTTCTTCATAACAGCGAGCGTCACTGCGCTGCCAAGCACGGAGAACACGGCGAGCAATACAAGATGGTTCACCGCCCGGCGCCGGTCGGATGTCAGTTTGTCGCCAATGAGGCCAATCAATACCGCAGTGAAGTAGCCGCCAAAAATCCATGCAATAGCGACATAGAACGTCGATGTTCCATATGCGTCGGATTTCGGTAGGGGCTTTACGTCAACGACTGTTGCCGGTGATCTGTTCTCAGCTTGCGCCACGCGGCTGAAAGCGCCCTGAATAATGAGGCTCGCACTTCGTCCCGCTGCTGATGCCACGTAGAGCTTGTTGTCCGTCGCGTCGTATACGGCATAGACCTTATGGTCTTCTATTGCCTTGCGGCCATCTTGAATATTTGCGTATGTCCGAGCGCTGAACGGATCACCAGACAGCGCGTCGAGCTGACTTGCTACCGCTGTCGCAACTGTCGTGTTCTGGCCCACTACTCCGACGGGAACGGAATGCGGTGACGGCTCGTGCATCGCACCCACGTAAGACGACGCGAAAGCTGTCATAAAAACAAGACTTATTGTAAGTATTCCGAGTGACCGTTTCCACTTATCCATGTTGGTCTCGTTTCTTTCGTTTGATCGAGGAGCGCCCGAAGGGGTGCCCCATTGCGTTACATGCTGCGTCGATGATCTCGTTTCGCATCTCTGCTGAACGGGGGTGAGCCTCGTCGAGACCCAATGTCGTAACCAGAACGACGCCGATCGCGGCACCGATGCGCGTGAGCCGAGGCGTGTCGTCGGGATCGAATCCAAAAGCCTCGAACAAGGTGATGCGGACGGGTTGCAATGCATCTGCGGTCTCAGGGTCTCGTTGCGGACCAATGACGCTCAGCATGAGAGTGGCGACACCCGACGACGATTGCGCCTGATCAACCAACGACGTTATGGCCGAATGGTCGCGTTTGGCACCTCTCGGCAGAACCGATGCGGATGCGGATACCCCGGCGGCGACTTCCTCGCAACGCCGGATCACCGCGTCTCGAAGCGACTGTTTGGTCGAAAAGCGGGCAAGCAGCCCTGCTTTTGAATAGCCGGTCGCGTCAGCAATGGCTTGAACAGAGGTCTGCGCCATTCCGTGGCGGGCGAAGAGGCCTGCTGCCATGTCGACGATCGCCTCGTCGATCTCCGTTGATGTGAGCCGAATCACTCTGACCATAATAGTCACGTATCGACCAGAATGGTCACTTTCTTAAATGTCGCTTAGTTCAAGAGAGCGGAACCCTTTAAAAGGTCCAGCTGTTGGCGCAATGAACTCGGGTTACAACGTCGTCAAGAGCGGTGCCTAATCCCGCTTCGAAACTGCGTATGAGCCTGTCGTCTGGTGCGAAACAAGAAGCAATAGGTCTCGCGCCTCACCGCCTCTGGCAAAAGGTCACCTGACCTGACAGGACTTGCGTCCTCCATGCATCGTGTTAACGATGCACAGACATATTCGGCGTTCCCCGTGAACTGCACCGACTATCGCAACATCTGAGCCGAAACGCTCGCTGTTATGTGGCTGCTGCAGGGGTTTGCTGCCTACGCTGCTTTGGTCGCTATGAGTCCTGGCAATTCAGCGAGGCTATGAATAGTTGGCAATGTTGACGGCTGAGCGCCTGTTTTGTTCCGGTCAAGCCAAATGCCGAAGAGACCTGCAGCTGATGCCGCCTCTGCGTCTGTGTCTTGACGATCTCCGACATATGCAATTTCCGATGGTGCCATTTCGCACTGAATGGCGGCAGTTGCAAAGATTTCTGGAGTTGGCTTCGCCACGCCAACCTCGCTTGAGATCACCACGATTGAAAGAAACTGATCTAGCCCAGTTGCAGTGAGCTTCTTGCGTTGTTGTGCGCTGTCGCCATTTGTGATCACTCCGAGTCGTTCGCATCCGAGTGAATTGCGTTCGTCAACTAAAAGCTGCTTGGCGTCGGGGAACAACTTCCATTCGGCTTCATAGTAAGCAAGATACTCATTAAACCAGTCGTCGCGTGACTCGATGCTGTCTGGCAAATGTCTCCCGAGTGCGTTCAACATGTCGCTCGTTCTGTACCGGCGTTGCTCCTCGAACGTTAGGGCACCTCTCAAAAATCGGTTCATGTAATGCTCTTCGAGGCGGAACCATTCAGCGACAGCGGAACGTAAGGCTTCTGGCGTGACGCGGGGTACCTCTGAGCGAATACGTCGTTTGGCTGCTGCAATGGCAGCGCCTGCATGATCTAGGAGCGTGCCGTCGAGATCGAAGAAGACAGCTCGGATCGACATTCATTTATTGTCCCACGCTTAGATCGGCGTATCTGAACAATTACCCACTGTCTCAGCCTCACTGGAAGTAATCTTTGCAGGTGCGTCTCTACTTGTCATCGTTTCGGCTGGGGCTTTATCCAGCGGAATTGGTTCGACTTGCTGGTGGTAAAAATGCCAAGACTCTGTTTATTGCAAATGCAGCCGACTGCATTGATCCGTCGAACAGAACTGCAACCGTTCGACACGAACTCAGCGACCTTCGAGGTATTGGACTTGACGCATCAGAACTTGACCTGCGTGAGTTCTTTGGAAAAGCGAATGCTTTAAGTGAGGTTCTCACCGGCGTTGACCTTTTGTGGGTTCGTGGTGGAAACACGTTCGTGTTGCGTCGTGCGATGGCGGCAAGTGGCTTCGATGAATTGGTAACGCCGATGGTTCGATCGGGTGCTGTTGCATATGGTGGCTACAGCGCAGGCTTCTGTGTTCTTTCTCCAAGCCTGCAAGGGCTTGAAATTGTTGACAATCCTCATGACATCCCGGATGGCTATTTGTCTGATGTGATCTGGGAAGGTTTAGGGCTCATTAGTTACGCAGTTGCACCGCACTACAAATCCCTTCACCCCGAAAGTGCAGATGTGAGTATCGAGGTCGCGTTCTACGAACAGCATGCAATCAATTATCGGAAGTTTCATGACGGTGAAGTCGTAATTGTTGATGGCGAGAAAGAAGTGACGCTGGGCTTTGAACACTGGCTGGGACCCGTTAGCTGAACCGACCGAAATCAGAGACTTGGTTGGTTGATGTGCTTTGCAGCAAACGCTGCGGGTGTGGCTCCTCGAAGTGAGCCGTGTGGTCGGAAGTGATTGTAGATGTGCTTCCAATTGCTCG
>JBGAQY010000035.1:0-23915 GCA_044220495.1 Acidimicrobiales bacterium | reverse complement strand
CTCGAAATGGCGGCCATTGTTGCTGCCATTGAAGAGGCGTGGCCTAAGCCAACGGTCGAAGAAGATGTTGCTCAAACTGCCGATGCCGTGTGGAAGTTCGCGAACCGTTGGTGGCAAGGCGCTGGTGTGTTGCAACGCGGAAGACCCCGTCGACCGCGCTCGTTTTAGTTAGGCCGACTCTCGCCAGGCTGAGTTCGGCGCGCGAAGTAGATCGTGTCGACGCCGGGCCCGCGGTGATCGGGCAACCGCACTACCTCTTCAAAACCGAAGTTGGCCCACAACCCAAGACTCGAACGATTTGTCGACCAAGTTCGAAGTGTTGTGAATGGGCTCTGCAGCTGGTCGGGCAGATCGAGTGCGCGCTGCACCATCAGAGTGCCGATGCCTTGCTTGCGAAAGCGAGGCATCACGGCAATCGTGCTGATGTAAGTCGACGGTGACCAATCAGCTAGTAGCTCTTCGCTGTGGTGAGGAATGAACGACAGCAAACCAATGTGCTGATCGTTCTTCGTGGCCAACACACCCCATTGATCCATCACGTTCTCGTAGTACGTGATCGGGCCGCCCCAGATGCTCTCTTCAGACAGAATCTTCGTCGTCGTGCCCGAGCGTGCCGACAGTGGTGGCACAAACTCGTTGTCGGTCGTCTGCAAAACGTGCCAAACATCGTCGCCGGCCGCCTCGAGGCCATGGCCTGGTTCAAATAACGAGAGCTCGATGCCTTCGGGTGCCTCCGAATTCATAGCCCGCAGCGTAGAGGCACTCCCACCACCTGTTTTACAAGGCCGGTCATAACGACGAGCGAGCCATTAGGCTTCGCTGACATGGAGATTCACCAGACTCCGCTGCCCGGTGTTGGTATGCGCTACGACTTTCAGACTGAAGATGGTCGACAGATGGGCGTCCTGACGCACCACACCGGTCGTCGCGAGTTGATGGTTTATGACCGTGATGATCCTGACGCGTGTCGTGACATCGTCAGCCTCACCGACGACGAGGCTGACACGCTGGCGTCGCTTCTAGGCGCTGCGCGAATTACCGGTCCGCTGCACGATTTGCAGCAACGCATCGAGGGCTTGGCGATTGACTGGATCGCCATTCGTCCCGAGTCGCCTTTTGTCGGACGACCGCTTGGCGACACGCAAGCGCGCACTAAGACGGGTGTGTCGATCGTTGCCGTCGTGCGCGGCGACGAACCATTCCCGTCGCCCACCCCCGATTTTCAGTTCCACGCAAACGACATGATCGTCGTCGCGGGAACGCCTGATGGCATTAAGGCACTCCAGAAGATTCTGGCTAGCTGACATATGCATGACCTCTCGACGGTCCTCGTCGAGCTCGGAGCAGTCATCTTGGTGCTCGGTCTTCTCGCGCGCCTTGGCAATCGCATCGGCTTTTCACCGATACCGCTCTACTTGATCGCTGGTCTCGCATTCGGACACGGCGGAGTATTTCCGCTCGTTAACGCATCTGACTTCATCGAGATCGCAGCCGAGATCGGCGTCATTCTGCTGTTGCTACTGCTCGGGCTTGAGTATTCAGCCGAAGAGTTGGTTGACAGTTTGCGATCGAACGCGCCTGCCGGTGTTGTCGATTTCATTGCGAACTTCACGCCCGGACTGATCGCAGGATTGCTACTCGGTTGGGAGCCGATAGTCGCTGTTGTGCTTGGCGGTGTTACTTATGTGTCGTCGTCTGGCATCGTCGCAAAGACGCTGTCAGATCTAGGTCGATTGGGTAACCGCGAGACGCCAACGGTGCTGTCGATCTTGGTGTTGGAAGATCTGGCGATGGCCTTGTATCTGCCCATCGTTACTGGTTTGTTGATCGGTGGTGGCCTTTTCAAAACAGCAACGCTTGTTGGCATCGCCGTGCTCACCGTCGTCATCATTTTGTTGAGCGCTCTGCGTTACGGCCGCGCGCTTAGTCGTCTCATCGGTAATCCAAATGACGAAGTGTTGTTACTGCTGATCCTCGGTATGGCACTGCTGGTTGCCGGTGTGGCTGACAAGCTGCACGTATCGGCCGGTGTTGGTGCGTTCTTGGTAGGCATTGCGGTGTCGGGCCCGGTTGCACATGGCGCGCGCCAAATCCTCACGCCGTTGCGCGACCTGTTCGCCGCTGTGTTCTTTGTGTTTTTCGGATTGCAAACCGACCCGTCAACCATTCCGCCCGTAGCCTTGGTCGCGTTATCTCTTGCACTTGTCACTGGCGCCACCAAGTACGGAACAGGATGGTGGGCCGCGCGTCGCGCCGGTATCGGTAAGCGTGGTCGTATGCGCGCTGGGCTTGCCCTCATTGCGCGTGGAGAGTTTTCGATCGTTATCGCCGGCCTTGCTGTTTCAGCCGGACGCGAACCAAAACTCGCTGCTGTAGTTGCGACTTACGTGTTGATCCTCGCGATTGTTGGCCCGATTGTGTCTCGCTTCGGATCACCCAAAGCAGCTGTAACGCGAACAGCCAGTCGTTAGCAAGGGCGAGGGTTGCCGCCTGGCCCTTAGCCGGGCTGCGGATTCAACGTCGTCGGATGCGCTGGCAACTGTTCGACAGAGATCGCTTCGTGGTTCAGTGTCAAAGAAACCTTGCCAGCACCAAGTTGTTCCCAACGGCCGTCGCTCCAGCAAATGAGTGCGGTTCGCTCTTCGATCTCGGCGACGACGGTGTCGTTTGGCATCAGCTGTGTCATGCGTCGTGCTTTGTCGGTCGTCCAGTGTTCCCATTGCGGCACGACGGCGAACTTTTCGACCAAGCCCAGACCAAGAGTGAAAGCACCACCTCGAGGGTCGACCATGGGGTCGCCCAACACCATGGCCCCTGCCGATGAACCGGCCACGACAGCCCCTGACTGCCATGCCTGAACTATTGCTGACCACAGAAGCGTGTCTTTCAACACCGATCGAAGATGTAGCGGTGAACCATCAGCGAGGTAAATGAAACGGGCTGAGCGCACTTTGTCGGCTTGCTCGGCATCAGAAGCGTCTCGTCGCTGCAACACGGCCAGACTCGTGACCGTTGCGCCGAGGCCTTCGAACCAGCGTTGAGCTGCAGAAACTGCGCGGTCAGGCCACTCATAGGCGGCGGCCGTTGGCAATACGAGCACCTCTGATCCACCCGAGGCTTCGAGTAGGGCCGCGTCGAACGAACAGCCCTCTTGCCACTCGGATCCCCCGACGAGAGCCAATGGACCGACACTGCTCACTGTTGCCTCCTAAGCTTGCGATGTCGCCACGGTAGGCGAGGGGGATCGACGTCGTGGAGGGGCACGCAATGGGCCAGGTAGATGGGGATGGCGATGGTGAAAAGGCGAATCAATCGCTCAACCCAAGCCTAAACGTGCCGAAGCTTTCATTAATGCGTGGTCGTGTGATTCTCGGGCTTGCCCTCGGCATTGCCGGAATCTGCCTGGGTGTAGCCGGTGTCATCTTCTCGGTCACTGCTTTCACGTTCCTTGCCGCTGGATGCGCCATTGGTGGATGTTTTTCGATCGCTGGCGTCACTCTTCTTCCTCTACTGCGCCGAGCTGAAGAAGCCGACAATCTGCAGAGTCGAATCGAGGCTGTCATGACTCACCCGCTCAACGATGGCCCGGCTCAGTCGTCACCTGACGGCGATCAGTCGGTGATCGACCCGGTAACTGGTTTGCCCGACGCTCGTTTCTTCGAGGTTGCCGTCGAAGGACGAGTCGCTGCCGCTCGTCGACACTTGTGGCCAGTAAGCATCGTGTTGTTGCAACTCGGGTTCGATCCCGAAAACAACTCCACTGAAATCCACAACCGCTCCGTCAAGTCGTTTGCCGAAATGATGTCGTTGACTCTGCGCGAAGCAGACATTGCTTGTCGTCTCAACGACGAGACATTCGGTTTGATTCTTGAAGACACCTCAGAAGAGGGCGGTGTGTGGACGGCCGAGCGTTTGCAGATTGCGCTATCACATGACACGACAAACATCCGAAGGCTCGTCGCCGGTGTCGCCGCGTATCCAACTCACGGACTGTTTGCCAAAGATGTTCTCGTGCGCGCACGCGCCGCACTCACTCGCGCGTCGTCAACGCCTGCCGGTCACGGACTCGGTCAGGTTGAAGTTGCGCACGTCGACCTCAGCTAAAAAACTGGTCGCGAACGTCGCGTAAGGGCTAGAACTAGGGGTAGATGCCCCGGTTTGTTGAGAACCCGCAACTTGCTACGCAAAGCCCATGGCTAGACGCTGGTCCGGTGGCTGTTCAAGAGCGAACGCCAAAACAAAGGCGCGCACGTTTATGGAAGCGCGTTGCTCTCACCGTTGCTGCGCCGGTTGCCCTTGTGGTGCAAGCAACGCCGGTAGTGCAACAGGTCAATCGCATGCTGCGCCTAGGTGGTGGTTACTACGCCGAGCAGAGCGACAAACTTGTGATCGAACCGATCTCAACCCGTCGAACGCTGAAGATTGCCGCTTTGGGCGACTCGACTATGGCGGGCACCGGTGCTGGCGGGGGATATGACCCGTCGTCGGTGATTTCGCCGTTCGGGCCCGGTTGTTTTCAGGCTGACACAGCCCCGGCCACACTCGCTGCCAAAGAGCTTGGCGCTGACATGCAGATGCTTGCGTGTTCGGGCGAAGACGGGCCTTATGTCGAAGCGAAAGAGCTTCCGCTGCTTGATCCCGAGACCGACATCGTGTTCGCCGCGTGGGGCGCAAACGGACGCGACGGCAAGCTCAGCTTTCTGCAAACGGTGTCGAGTTGCATGAGCCCAAGTTTGTTTACGACTTGCGAAAGCGTTTTCACGGTCGCGGTAAACGAAGGCGTACCCAAAGTCGGTCAAGAGATCTACGACACGCTCATCAACGTGCGTTCGAAGCTCAATAAACAATCGGCGCGCATCATCTTCGTTTGGTACACCGACGTGCTGCCCAACGAAACGTCTATGACGTCTTGGTGCGACCCGATGCGTGATAGCGATCTGAAGTTCTTGAAACGCAGTTACGAAACTCTGCGACGAGAAGTGCAGCGCGCTGTGAATGCAGCGGGCGCGGAGTTTTACGACTCAAACGAAGCGTTCACTGACAACGAGCGCGCGTGCCAAGACGGTTCGCTGATTCAAGACGTGACGCCGTGGACGTTGTGGGTAAACGGCACGCATGGGTGGCCGTATATGCATTTGACGGCTGACGGAAACCGCAAGCTCGCTAACTCACTTGCTGACTACGTGCGTCGTACGCAACCCGAACCGCCGCCGCCGATGCTCGACTACACGCCGCGCCCGCCACACCAAGGCAGCAATCTCGTCAAGCCCTATTTGTCGCCTGACGCCCCGGTGCCGGAGCCATTGGTCGAAGTTGCGCCGCCACCAAAGACAACGCCAACACCGTCGTCAACACCAACACCGTCGCCGTCGCCGTCGCCGTCGCCATCGCTGTCGCTCGGAGGGGCCGGCTTTTAGGCGAATCTCAACATCAGAGCCGCTTGATCGACACCTTCGAGGGCTAGGCTCGATTTCGTGCCTGAAGTCGTCGTTCATTGGAACCCGAGACATCTGCGCCTTTACCGCTTTCCGCAGTTGGTGCTGGTGTTCGTTGGTTCGTTGTCATTTATTGGTGGCCTTGCGGCCGGCGATCCGATCCTCATTTTGGGTTCGCTCGTGTATTACGCATTCTGCGCGTGGATGTTTCTCATCCGCGTGTCGAAGGCATACGTGAGTGTTGGTGCTGAGCGCGTAACCATCCGCAATATCTGGAACACGAGCAAGATCGACATCGAAGAAGTCGAGCACTTCGAGGCGCCTGCACCGGGCACGCGTCCAGGTCAAGCACAGTTGCTAATGGTTAACGGCAACTCTCGTCGCGTTGACGTTCTCGTTGCTGGCGAGAAGCCCGAAGATCGTGAGTGGCTCGATGCCCGCGTGGGTGAACTCAACTCTGCTCTTCGTCGGCCCGTGATCATCCCCGAACCAACGCCTGAGACAACACAGTCAGCCGAATAGTTCTGCAGCAAACGCAAAACAACAATGGCCACCGCGGTTGCGGTGGCCATTGTTGTTTGCTCGGGTTTGTTTGGCTCTGGCGATCAGCTCTCGGTGATGGTGACCTTGTTGACGATCACGTTCTTGCTGGGCTTGCCTTCACCAGCTTGATCGCCGCTTGTGTCTTGGTGGAGCGCCAAGATCTTGTGCAGCACATCAATGCCGCTGGTTGCCGAACCGATCTTTAAGTACGGGCCTTGTCCGTCAAGGTTTGACACGTTGGGCCCGGCGCCGAAGAACCACTGCGCACCGGTGCTATTCGGTTGTGACGTGCGTGCCATCACCAAGTCACCGTCTTTGTATGTGAACGGGCCACCTTCGTCGGGAATTGTGTAACCAGGGCCGGGGTCGGCATTCGTCTGCGTCGAAGGCGCACCGCCTTGAATGATGTCGATGCCAGTGTTGGTGCGAACTATTCCACTGCCGTCGTAGTACTTGTAACGACTCAGCACGACGAAGTTGTTGACTGCATTGGGCATCTTTGCCGCGTCGAGCGCAATGACGACGTGGCCTTCGGTCGTGTCGAAGTCAGCCGTATATGTCTTGGCCGGGTTGATGCACATTGACGGTGCCTTCTCGAATGAGCTGGCGCGTGGCGCGCTGCCATCGGCGGGCGGACACGGCGTGTCACCGGTAATCGACTGGCCGGCTGGCACGACGGGGATTGCTTCGGGAGCCACGGTTGTCGTCGTCGTCGTCGAGGAACTCGAGTCGTTGCTATTTCCGGTATTCAAGAACGCACCCAGACCCACAAACACGAGGATGAGCACCGACGCAACCGAAATCACCTTGACCCGTCGCTGGCGTCTCTGGGCTGCAAGCCGCGCCGCCTTTGCTTGCTGAGTTCGTTGCTTCTTTGCTTCACGTCCTGGTTTCGCCATGACGCGAAATGTAGTGGGTTTGCCGGTGATGTCGGCGCCTGGGCAGCGATGTCCGATTCAAGGGCGTCGGCGCAGCTACTACCCTTGCGCCGTGGCATTGCTCGTCCAGAAATTCGGTGGAACGTCGGTTGGCGACACCGATCGCATAAAAGCGGTCGCTGATCACATAGCCCTCACAAAAAGCCACGGCCATCAGGTCGTTGCGGTCGTGAGTGCCATGGGCAAGACGACCGACGATCTCGTGCGTCAGGCAGAAGAGGTGTCGGCCAAGCGCCCAGGTCGCGAGATGGACATGTTGTTGACGTCGGGCGAACGCATTTCGATGGCGCTCCTTTGCATGGCCCTTGCTGATCGCGGCGTTTCGGCAGCGTCTTACACGGGCAGCCAAGCGGGCATCATCACCGACACCTTGCACGGCAGTGCAAAGATCGTCGAGATTCGCAGCGACCGCTTGCGCGCCGCCCTCGATCGCGGCGAGGTGCCGGTTGTTGCCGGCTTCCAAGGCGTGTCGACTAGCAACGATGTAACAACGCTTGGCCGGGGCGGATCAGACACGACGGCTGTTGCCCTTGCCGCCGAACTCAAAGCCGATGGCTGCGAGATCTACACCGATGTGACTGGTGTCTTCAGCGCTGACCCGCGCATTGCTCCCAAAGCGCGTCGACTGTCAAAGGTCTCGTTTGAAGAGATGCTCGACATCGCAGCAACCGGTGGCCGCGTGTTGGCGTTGCGTTCGGTTGAGTTTGCCCGCAGATACAACGTCCCGCTGCATGTTCGTTCAAGCTTCACTTGGGAGCCTGGCACGTGGGTAACACAGGAGGATCCCAGCATGGAACAAGCAATCGTCTCATCAGTTACTCACGACACGTCAGAGGCCAAGGTCACAGTCGGCAATGTTCCCGACAAGCCCGGTGTTGCCGCACGACTGTTCCGTGCCATTGCTGATGGCGGCCTGATTATCGACATGATCGTGCAAAACACATCGAGCGAAGGTGCAACAGACATCTCGTTTACGGTGCCGCGCGTCGATCTTGAAAAGACGCTCGCCGTTGCCAAGCCTGCCGCTCAAGACATTGGTGCTGGTTCAGTCACATCAGACAGTGACATTGCTCGCGTGTCGGTGATCGGCGCGGGCATGAAGACCCATCCTGGTGTTGCGGCAACGATGTTCGAGGTTCTTGCGCAAGAGCAGGTCAACATCGAGATGATTTCGACCTCATCGATTCGTACTTCGTGCGTCATTCGGTCTGACGAGGTCGAACGAGCGGTTCGTGCTTTGCACACCGCTTATGGACTCGACGTCGATAATTGAGCAAGAGAGTGCGCCGTCGATGGAAGCTGTTGATTGCTCTCATCGTCGTGGCGTGGCTGATCATTTCGGCTGCGCTGGTTGGCACAGCTGCGGCCGACGCCAAGCGCGGCCGCAGCGCTTTAACCGCTGCGCAACAGAATGTTTCGTCAGAAGGTCTCACGTCGGGCGCGCTTGACGCTGAACTACAGAGGGCGGCAACACTGTTTCGTCGCTCTCACAACAATCTGAACAACCCGCTGGTGAAGCCTTTCCGACTCGTGCCAGTCGCTGGTCGGCAACTGTCATCGGCAACAGCGCTAACCGGTACGGGAGCAACCGTTTCTGAAGTTGCTGTTGATTCGTTGCGCAAGTCGCGGGTACTTGCCGACCAAGTCGAGACCGACCGCGCAGGAACGCTTGCGCAACTTGCCGCGATAGCCGCTGACGCAAACAAACGCATCGAGAACATCGACCTTGGGCCCGACGACGCGCTGATGAGTGAACTTGCCGACGCGCGCAACGAAGTGTCGTTGCGCGTTACGGCGATGCGTAATGGGCTCACGCGTGCCTCCGCCGGAGCCGAAGGCGTATCCAAAATGTTGTCGACCGACTCGCGCTACTTGGTGTTGGCTGCCAACAACGGTGAGATGCGCTCTGGTTCAGGCATGTTCTTGTCAGCCGGCATTTTGCAGACCGGCGGCGGGTCGCTAAGTCTCGGTGACATGGAGACCGTTGGCGACATCGATGCTCCCACGGGCTCAGTTTCGTGGCCCAAAGACATGGATGATCGATGGGGTTGGATTGGCTACAAGTCAGACCTGCGAAATCTGATGATGTCGCCACGATTCGACGAATCAGCACCACTCGCTGCCGAGATCTGGAAGAAGGCCGGCAAAGGCGATGTCGACGGCGTTCTTGTAATCGACCCGGCAACCCTGCAAGCGATACTGGCGGCGACCGGTCCAGTCACGGCAAACGGCCAAGGCATTACGAAAGCAAACGTGCTTCGAACACTGCTCATTGACCAGTATCGATCGATTGCATTGTCGGGCAGCACGGCGGCAACACAGAATCAGCGGCGCGAAGGGTTGTCACAGGTCGCGAGTGCAACATTTGCTGCGTTGAACGAAGGGCGGTGGGATCCTGCCGTGCTCGCTCGAGAGTTAGGGCGAGCAGCCGATGGTCGCCACATTCTCCTATGGGCGAAAGACGGCACGCAGAATGACAACTGGCAACGCGCCGGAGTCAGTGGACGTATGACCGACAACTCGATGATGTTCAGCTCGCTAAATGTCGGTGCCAACAAGGTCGATCAGTTTCTCGAAACGAAAGCGTCGGTCGTTCAAGTGACCGGACGCTCCGGCATCGATCTCTCAGTCACCGTCACGGTGACCAACAACGCGCCGACCGACGTTCCGCGTTACGTCCTTGGTCCGGGTAACCCCAACCTGGTTAGCGGCGAGTACTACGGCCTGTTCTCTTTCAGCGTTCCTCGCGACGCCACCGGCGTTCGTCTCGATGACAATCCACACCTCGTCGCGCTGGGTCCAGATGGGCCTAGTCAGGTCATTGCGGCCGACGCTCGTATCAAGCGCGGCGAGACCAAAACTTTTGTTCTGCGCTTCACCAGACCGGCAACGGCACGGGTGACTCAAGTCGAATCGGCCGCTCGAATACCCGCCACTAGCTGGACCTATGGCGCCGACGAGTGGCTTGACGATCATCAGCATCTAATTCGCCATTGAGCGTTCTAAACGCCCGATGAGCCGGGCAGGCGAACGCCCAATGCGGTAGTGTTCTGCCGTTTCATGATTCGAAAGGGCTTCCCATGGTCGAAACAAAGTCAATCAAGCGGCGAGTCCGTGTAACTGCAGCAGCTATCGCCGTAGTGGGCTTGACCATTGGTGCGCCGGTTGCCGCAACCGCACAAGTTTCTTCGATCAGTGGTCCCACAGTTACCGTTCCCGACACCGTGCTCGACACGACGCTCGAGCAAACGACAACCACGGCTGCTCCGGCGCCAGCTGTCAAAGACCAAGTGTTGGCCGAGACTGTGAGTAACAACGGTCTCGCTGTTACTGGTGCTGACATTGCCGGCATGGCACTAGTTGGCACATTTGCGATCGGTATTGGCGCAGGTTTGTTGGTCAGCCGTCGCCGCCGCACTGTCAACAGCTGAGTCTGACTCACCAAAGTTTTGTGAAAGAGCCGCCGGCGGGCGGCTCTTTTCGCGCAATCGGTTATTTCGGGAAGTAGAAGCGCTCGATCAATCTGCGCGCAAGACGGTCAGGGCCGAGGCCGACGCCGAGCAGCCAGACAACTCGCTTGGCTTTGTGCTTCGGCGAATGATGCGGATGACGCAGCGCAGCATGAATTCCGCGAACCGTGAGCGCTAAACGTCGATCGTTCTTTATCGGATGCGCTGACTTATCAAGCCGCAACGACGCCAGGCGTTGAGAGACAAAGGCAACGTCTAACGCTTCTAGCGGCGACGCCGGACACGCAATGCCAACTTGGTTGCTTACAGCGAGGACGTTGGCATGATTGTCGAGTGTCCACTTGATGCGTTGGTGAAGGTTGGCGACATCGAACTTGGCTCCCCTCCAATAGTTGGCCCCATGGCGGCGGTAGCTACCGCCGGCCTGATCGAGTGACAAGACGGTTCCGAGCAATGCCGTGAGTTCGGCCATGTAGAGGTCGCAGCCAAAGCGAAATTCTGAGGGTATGGGGAAGATCGCGTCGAGCGCCGCCTTGCGATAAGCCGCCCCGCTGGTCGCCGGCCAGACGTGCGTGCGATAGCGGATGATGTGCTCGCGCAGATCTCCGCTCGGCATCATTGTCGGGCGCGGTGTGATTTCTCCGGTGGGCTCACCGTTCGTGTCGATTGTTCGCAGAGGCCATTGCACACGCGCTAGGTGTGCTGCATTTGTGAACGCCTTCAACGCGACTTCACCCGTGTCGACATCGATCACGTCATCAGCGTCTAAGAAGATGACTACGTCGCCAGTAACTTGTGCGAAAGCAGCGTTGAAGGCTGAGCCCTGGCCGCCGTTCTCTTTGTAGATCGCGGTGATGCTCTCACCGAAGTCGTCAATTCGCTTGCGCGACCCGTCGGTTGATCCATCGTCAACGACAATCACTTCGACGTCGGGCCAAGTCTGATTGAGCGCACTCTCGATCGCAGTGCTCACAAAGTTCTCGTAGTTGTAGTTGTCGACAATGATCGAGAGCTTCATGTCTGCTCAACCTCTGCGCCTGCGTATACATTGAGCCGACGCACGGCTTTCAGAAGTCGCATGGCAATTGGTGATGGCAGGTTGAGCAATGGCTCGGTGAGTGCGTTGAGCTGCTCGATAATGCGCTGATTGCTGATCAATTTGCGCACCAGCGCAGGGCCCTCAAACTTCGGTACGGCGACCGACGCACCGTGTCGTGCATTCAACAAGCGCATGCCCATGCCGCTCTCACGAGCGTCGCGGTAGAACGCCGACGGCGTACGTAGAAAGACATGCGAAGCTCGCAACGAGCGATCGAAAGCAGCCTTTACGCCCGCTGCTTGGCAACGGAGCCCAAAATCTGTGTCTTCGTGAAACAAGTTCTCGAACCCGGGCGATAACAAGCCAATACGCGTACCGACTGCACGTCGAAACGAGATGTTGCCACCCCATAGCGACGGCAGAATCGCGTCGGCGCTCTTCTCGTAGCGAGCACAAGTCGCCTCGTACTTTTCCGAATACAGGCGGGCTATCAAACGCTGGGTGCGATTGGCTCTCGGCGGCGACTCAACGGGCATGTATCCGACAACGATTGCGTCTGCGGCTGTTTGCTGTTGATTGAGAGCGTGACCCGAGATGCACGAGTCGGAGGGGGTGACATCGTCGTCGAGAAGCACTACAACCTCGCACTCGGCGCGACTGAGGCCCACTTGACGAGCGACGCTGCGACCTTTGTTGTGTTCAAGAGCAATTACAACAACGCGCTCGTCAAACGCGGCGAGTTCTTTTAGGTAGACGTCAGAGTCATCGGTGCATCCATCGAGCACCACAACGACCTCTGTCGTGGCCGGGTCGGTCAACACCGCTTCGACCGTGCGGGCTAACGCCTCGCGCCGGTTGTGACTCGGTATCACCACACTGACGGTCGGAAGGTTTGCAGTGCTGAGGTCGCTGGGCTGATCGTCTGGCACGCCTACAGTTTGGTCGTGTTCAAGAGGTCGCCGGTCACGTTTGTTACTTGGACATATCGAGCGGGCCGAGCCCACGAGATGGCGGCAATTCTCGGCGGTGACGCCTTAATTGTTTGGCCAAAGCTGCTGAAGGCCCGACCGCTCACTCTCGTGCGCTATTTCGTTAGCGCGATTCTTACCCTTGCTGGTCTCGTGGCCAGGCGGCCCCGAGCAGTCGTGGTCACGAATCCGCCGGTGTTCGCTGCGTTATCGGTCGGTCTCTACTGCCTTTTCACTAAGACACCGTTTGTGCAAGACGCGCATCCGGTCGCGTTTGGTGCGAAGAACAATCGCGTTGGCCAACTGATGTTGCCGCTTACTCGCGCCGTCGCGAAACGCGCCGCGCTGAATGTTGTCACCACGCAGCAATGGGTCGACGTGCTGGAGAGGTGGGGTGCGCGCGGTGCCGTTGTTCACGAGGCCCCGCCCGAGTGGAAAGTCTCGCCCGCGAACCCAATCCAACCCGGTGTCCGTCCACAAGTGCTGTTGGTGGGCATCTTTGCGTCAGACGAGCCCATCGCCGTCGCGGTCGAAGCCATGCGATCGATAGCGGAAGTTGACCTGTCGATTACCGGAGCGTTTGAGCGTTGCCCTCCGGGCTTGCGCGAAGGTGCGCCGACAAATGTGCGGTTCACCGGATTCTTGTCGGGTGACGACTACGTCGCTGCGATTGAACAGGCCGACATTGTGCTGGCCCTTACGACCGAACCCACATCGGTAATGCGGGCCGCTTGTGAGGCTGTATACGCGCAACGTCCGCTGGTTGTTTCAGACACGGCGGTCGCTCGTGAAACTTTCCCCTTTGCTGTTTACGTCAGAAACGAAGCCGTGGCAGTAGCAGATGGCATTCAAAGTGCACTCAGTCGTCACGACGAACTTTGCGAGTCGGCGCCCGCTGCCAAGGCACGGCAAGAGAGTCGTTGGAACGATCAACTAAAGATTCTTCACGAAGCCCTCGGCAAAGAATCCCTTTAGACTCTCGGTCATGAGAATCGGCGGTTTTCGGCTCGGGTGGTTGCGGCGAAGATGGTGGGTGATCGCTGGCTCGATATTGCTGGTCACGGCCGTTTCTTTGATGTTGGCGAAACCTGCTCCCACGACATACACGGGCGAAGCCGTGCTCATCGTGCGTTCGGGCGCAACTACCAACACGCCCGGTAGCGCCAATGAAGCCAATCGACTTGCGGTCACCTATTCGCAGTTGATTCCACAAGATTCGCAAGTGCTCGAACGCGTGAGCCGCACGCTCGGCATTCCCCGCAGCGATGTCGAGAAGGCTGTCACTGTTAGCAACGACGCAAACACATCGATCTTGCGCGTTCGCTACACGACGTCAGACTCACAGACCGCTATCGACGGAGCACGCGCAACCGCTGACGCGCTAGCTGGGCCGACGCCGGCATCATCAAACTTCAGTGGTGTTGGTTTGTCGCGCTTGCCCGATACAGCAACGTCGAACTCGCCCTCAAACACGACTGTGCCAATCGGAGTCATTCTCGGTATCTGTTTGGGCATTGTTCTTGTCATCGCGTGGGAGCGAACAGATGGGCGCATCGATGACCTGCAAGACCTCGAATACGAAGTCGACATCCCTGCCACTTCGCTCGAAGGTTTGTCGGCCGAAGCAATTGTTGCGTTGCTGGAACGTTGGCGTTCTTTCGTCGACGTGTCTCCCGTCAACGTCGCCATCGTCACGCCTGAGACCAATCAGCGCGCGATGTCTGCCGAAGTCGCAATGGTGTTCGCGACGACAGCGTCAGGCGATGTGCCAGTGTTCGACGGCGACGGCCGTCACCCACTCAAAGGCATAACACTGCATTCAACGGGGGCGCCAGCAACTCTCGAAGTCGGCGAATCGGTAGTTCAGCACGCTGATGTGACGGTGTTGGTCGTGCCTGTCGGCACGCGCGTCAACAGTTTGCGTCGGTCAATCGAGTCACTTGCCGATTTCGGAGCCAAGCCTTCGTGGGCATTGTTTGCAAGCGATCGAGTGTTGCGTCGCGCCCGACGTCACCACGGTGCCGGTGAGCCACTGACGATTGACGTGGGCACTTCCGCACCATCATTGACGCCGTGAGTTCGCTGGGTCTCGTCGTTGACGGGCCAGCGTCGATACTGCGTTCGAGCAATGTGTCGACTTTGCTCGGCCCTCGCCGCGATCTGAGTACCGCAACGCTGTTCGTTGCGAGCATCATCAGCACACTGATTGTCGGCGTCGCCGCGTCGTTCGGTATAACAGCCGGGCTTGGCGCCATTGCTGCAATTGCTCTCGCTCTTGTTGTGCTTCGCTATCCCGTTGTCGGCGCGTACATGCTCGTTGCCGGCGTACCCGTGCTCTCGGGTCTCAAGCGGGGAGTGCCCGTTCCAGGTCTGCGTCCATCAGAAGCACTGGTTGTGTTCGTTGCCGTTCTGGTGTTGATTCCAGCGTTTCGACGTGAGGTTCAACCGTGGGCAGCAGTTGACTGGCTTGCCTTCGCCTACGCGTTGGCGTCAGTTGGCATCCCTGTCGCGCATCTACTCGTACGCAACCAAGACGTAACGCTGGCCAACGTCTCGTCAATGTTCTTGCCATTGCAGTTCTTTCTGCTTTACAGAACGGTACGAACGGCATTGCCCAGCGACATGCATCGGCGTATGGCGCTACAGCTCTTGTTGTTCTCAAGTGTTGCCGTTGCTGTTCTCGCTGTCGTGCAACAACTCGACATTGGTTCGTCACGCGAGTTCGTGAAGAGCATCACCGGCTCTGAAGCCCTCGATAGTTACGGCTATTCGGTTTACGCGCGCGCAACTGGTCCTTTTCAACACTGGCATCCACTCGCCGGCTATCTGACGGTGATCATCTTGCTTTGCGTTGCGCTGCTGCTCGATGGTCAGCAAAAGGTGATGAGCAAACGATGGTTGATGTTTGTTCTTGCCGCTGCCATCTCTGCGTTGATGCTCTCAGTCACGTTTGTGTCGATGATCGGTGTCGTTCTCGGCTCGGCGTTGCTTGGCTTGTGGGCTGGCAAGTTTCGCAAAGCATTGTTCTGGTTGGGTGTTGGTGGCGCGATAGCAATCACTTTGTTCAGCTCGTTCGTGTTCACGCGCATTCACAATCAATACGTCGGCGAAACCGGTGCTAGTCGCAACACACTTGTGCCGCAGACAATCGAGAACCGCCTCAATGTGTGGACAGATCAATACATTCCCGGTCTTGCTGGTCGTTGGGCTTCGGGCTACGGCCCCGATCTGCCGCCCGATGTGTCGTGGGCCCACACCGAATCGGTCTACGTCACACTGTTGCTTCGCGGAGGTTTGCCCCTGCTCGGTCTATTCGTTGCATCAATGTTGGCGGTATCGAGCGCCGCAAAGCGGCAGCGAGTCGACCCTCAGCGTCGTCCCGTCGCCGAGACCGTCATCGCGCTTGTTGCTGTGTTGTGGATCATGCAGTTGCTCTTCCCGTACTTCACCTCGAGCGGTCTGCCGCAGCCCTTCTGGGTGTTGGTCGGCGCACTTCTCGCCGGCTGTCAGACTGGTGGCATGTCGAGCAGATCGCCCGATCTATCTATGAGTAACGAGGTTTCGCGATGAGTGGCCTGAACATCGGAATTGTCGGCGCCACCGGCTTGGTCGGCTCGATGATGCGATCGATCCTTGCTGAGCGCGACTTTCCGGTTGATCAGATTCGCTTCTTTGCGTCCTCACGTTCAGCCGGCAACACGCTTCCATGGGGTGACGACGAAATCACTATTGAAGATGTCGACGGCGCGTCATTCGCTGGCCTCGACATCGTGCTGTTGTCGGCCGGTGGTTCTGTGTCGCGTGAAATCGCTCCAAAGATTGCCGCCGACGGCGCCGTTGCCATCGATAACTCTTCGGCGTGGCGCATGGATGACCAGGTTCCCCTTGTCGTTCCCGAGGTGAACGCATACGCAATAGCGCAACGCCCCAAAGGCATCATTGCCAACCCCAACTGCACCACGATGGTCGCAATGCCTGTGATGGCTAGGTTGCATGAGCGCGCCGGCCTTGTCCGGATGGTTGCCAGTACGTATCAAGCAGTGTCTGGCGCAGGCGTAAAAGGTGTGCGCGAACTCGAGGAGCAGTTGGCGAAACTGAGCGGTCGGGGCGACGAGCTTGCCGAGGGCAAAGCAACTGACTTGCCCCCCGGCTCGGCGTTTCCAGCCACCATTGCCCACAACGTGTTGTCGATTGCCGGCAATCTCGTTGACACCGAAACCGACGAAGAACACAAGTTCCGCAACGAGAGCCGCAAGATCATGGCGCTGCCCAATCTTGATGTCACGTGTACGTGCGTTCGGGTGCCCGTCTTCACGGGCCATTCGTTGTCGATCGATGCGGAGTTCGAAAACCCGATTACGCCTGACGAAGCATCGACCGTTCTCGCCGGCGCGTCGGGCGTGGTTCTCGACGACATGCCAAACCCGCTTGCTGCGGCAGGCGGTGACGTCAGTCTCGTGGGGCGTCTCCGTCAATCGGGCGGAAACCCTCGGCGCCTGGCAATGTTCATTTCTGGTGACAATTTGCGTAAAGGAGCAGCACTGAATGCTGTTCAAATAGCAGAGGCGTTCATACCTCGTTAAACCCCAGTTCGCCCGCCATAGGCCGAAGAAAGGCCAGCTAGATGCGGGTTGTGGGATTGCTGCCACTGACTGTACTCTGACTCGAGGCGTTTCTTGATTTCGCGTCCGTGTTGCATTTGTATTACGTGCGGCGCTGTTGGTTTACCGGAGGTACTTTCCCCTTGTTTTCTCGTAAATTCCGTGCCGCCCTGACAGTTGTTCTTGGGGCGATCCTTGCTGTGGGGAACGCCGCGACCCCTGCCTATGCCGATACCAATGTGTCGCTGCCGCTGAACGTCAATTTCCAGGCGCCGTCGACAACGACGCCATCGGGATATCTCGGCGACTCAGGCCAGGCTTACTCAGCAACCCGCGGCTACGGATGGACAGACTCCACCGGCGCCGCCCTAGATCTCACAGCCAACGGTCGTGAACGAAACGTCGCCGCCGACAAGCGCCTCGACACCTTCATCCAGATGCAGCTACTTCCCGAGGCGCCTGGCAACCACGTCGACGGCTATTGGAAGGCCGCTGTTCCTAATGGCACCTACACCGTTACGGTCGCCGCTGGTGATCCGAGCTACACCAACAGTCACAACGTGCTGCGCGTCGAAGGTCAAGTGGCCCTCGATTTCACTCCTACTGGTACCACCAAGTCGCAAGTCGGCACCGTAACGGTTGCCGTTACAGACGGCTTTTTGAATGTCGACGCGGTTGGCGGCACCAACACCAAGATCAACTACGTGCAGGCCGTTGCCGCAAGCGCCACCACGCCTCATGTCACAGCTGTTGACCCCGCAAATGGCGCTAGCAATGTGAGCACCTCCGCCGCTGTCACCGTGCAATTGAGCGACGGTGTCTCGGCGGCATCGGTGAACTCAACTTCGCTGCAACTGTTCGACCCGAACAACAACCAGATCACCGGTTTCTACAACGTCGACGGCGCGTACTCGAACGCCACCTTCGTGCCATCGTCGCCGCTTTCCGCCAACACGCAATACCGAGTGCAGACGACGGCGGCGTTGAAAGATCCGCAAGGCGACGCTTACACGCCCTTCAGCAGCACGTTCACGACGGGCACTAGCGGTGTCACCAAGGCGCCGGTCAACTTCTCCAAGTCGGTGCTCGACGTGCAGAACGGCCCAACGGCAATGACGATCGGCCCCGACGGTGCTTTGTATGTCGCAACCGTCAAAGGCGACATCTTGAAATACACCCTTGATGCCGATGGCAAGAAAGTCGGCAACCCGACTCACATTTCCAACTTCCTCTTCTCGCGCATCATTACGTCGATCAAGTTCGACCCGTCATCGACCGCTACCAACATGAAGCTCTGGGTGTCGCACGGTTATCTTTGCGACGGCGACTGTGCCGATTTCACCGGAATGGTTTCGGTTCTCACCGGTACAAACCTGTCGACTCGTCGCGACGTCATCACTGGGCTTCCTCGTTCAATTGGTAACCACATGAACAACGGCATCGAGTTTGGTGCCGACGGCAAGCTCTACATCGCGCAAGGTGCCAACAACGGTTTTGGTGCGCCTGACGCAATTTGGGGCAACCGCGCCGAAGACCCGTTGTCGGCCGCCATCTTGGTTGCTGATGTAAACGGCGATGCGCGCTTCCAAAGCACGGTCAATGTCAATACATCGACTGGCTACGACGCCAACGCAACCAATGCACCGGTCAAGATTTTCGCTAGCGGTGTTCGCAATGCATTCAGCATCATCGCGGCGAGCAACGGCAAGCTCTATTCACCGGTTAATGAGTCGGCTAACGGCAATGCTCCCGCTGGGCCCAACAACAATCCGCCAGCGCTGACCGACCTGCCCGCCGGCACTGACTACTTCACTGAGCTCGTTGCCGGTAAGTACTACGGACACCCCAACCCCAGCCGTGGTCAATACACGCTCAATGGCGCCAACCCAACTGCTGGCGTCGACCCATTCGAAGTGCCTCAATACCCAGTTGGTACGCCGGTTGGCGCCAACTACCGTGCACCCGACCTCAACCTCGGTCAGCACCGTTCGGCCAACGCTGGTCTTGAATACAAGAGCAACGTCTTTGGCGGAACGCTCAAGGGTCAGATTCTTCTGACTGAGTATTCACAAGGCAAAGACCTCATCGCGATTACTACCGACGCCAACGGAAAGCCCAATGGCTCGACTCAGGTTGCCGATGGTTTCTACAACCCGCTAGGTGTCGCTAGCGATGCAGCCAGCGGCCGCATCTACGTTGCTGAGTTCGGTGCCGACCCAACTGGCGACGGCGGACAGATCACGCTGTTGACGCCGGTTGTCGACAACAACCCTCCGACCGGTACGACAATTGCCAAAGTCAACTTTGGTGCGCAGTCGACCACTCCGCCGACGGGCTACAGCGCTGACTACGGCCAGGCTTACGACGACACTCGCGGTTACGGATGGGAGACCACCACCGGCACACCGCTGTCACTGGTTGGCAACGGTCGTGAGCGCAACGCAGTGGCTGACAAGCGTCTCGACAGCTTCATCCACATGCAACTGCCCAACAATGGCGCTGCCGGTGTCACAACCGAAGGGCGCTGGGAGATCAAGGTTGCCAACGGCACTTACACCGTTACCGTCGGTGCCGGCGATCCCAAGAACACCGACAGCCGCAACGTCTTGCGCGCCGAGGGCAACGTCATTCTTGACTTCACCCCAGACACAACGACCTTCAACAAGGTGGCCACGGCTCAAGTAGTCGTGTCTGACGGCAAGCTCACGATTGATGCGACTGGTGGAACGAACACCAAGATCGATTACATCGACATCAGTGGCACGACCACCACGCCGACGGGCGGCCTAGTTGCTGCTGCTGACTTTGCTCCGCAAAGCTCGACGGCTGCTACTGGGTACACGCTCGACTACGGCCAAGCATTCGACCCCACTCGTGGTTTTGGTTGGGAAGACCTCAACGGCGTACCGCTCTCGCTCGTCGGCAATGCGCGTGAGCGTGGCGTCCTCAGTGACAAGCGTCTCGACAATTTCATCCACATGCAGTTGCCGGCTGGTTCTGCCGGTGTTGCAACACCGGGTCGTTGGGAAGTGGTTGTTCCCAACGCCACTTACAAAGTGACGGTTGGCGTTGGTGATCCGTCGTTCATCAACAGCACGCATGTCATTCGCGCCGAGGGTCAGCCGTTCTTGAGCTACACGCCAACAACAGCTGCTCCCAACAAGATCGTCACGGCCAACGTCACTGTTGCCGACGGCCGCCTGACGCTCGACGCAGTCGGTGGTGACAACACCAAGATCGACTTCGTTGATGTGTACACACTCGACGGCAACCCAACTCCGACTGACACCACTCCTCCTACAGGCGTGATCACTCCGTCGGGTACGACCAACAGCTCGGGCGCCTTTGTTGGAAGCGCTTCGGTGGCGATTGCTGGAAGTGACACCGGCAGTGGCGTCAAAAACATCACTTACATCCTCGACACTGATGTTTCGAAGCCATACAACGCTCCGTTCACGGTGAGCACCACTGGTTCGCACACCGTTGTTGCGACGATCACTGACAACGCCGGCAACACGGCGCAAGTCACCAAGACGTTCACGATTGCCCCGCCTGTTACTGGCCCGACCACCATCTCGGTGACGGGCACTGAGGACTACCTCGGGCTTGGCAACCTCGTTGTGTTGAGCACTGTCGGTTACGAAGTTCGCCCAGGCAAGGCTGTTGTTATCAAGAACACCGGCACTTCTCCGTTGAACATCACCAACCTGGCGGTCAGCGGTCCGCAGGCCGGCAGCTTTACCTTCAACTCCGGCCAAGCGAAGAACTTCACGATTGCTGGCGGTGCGACTGCCTCGGTGACAATCAACTTCATCCCTGTTCAGACTTACGTCAACACGGGCACGCTCACCATCTCGAGCAACGACGCAGTCAACCCGAGTTACAAAGTCGCCTTGGGTGGAATGAACCCAGCGACGTATGAAGGCGACTACGAGCCCAGCGTTCAGCAGATCACCGACACGTTTGGTTTCACCTCGAACATCGGTGTGACCGGTACGCCGTTCCCCAACTCGATCGGCACAACAGCGGCCCCTGCGGGCGACGAGGTTTCGTCGGCTTACTGGAAGCGCCTCGACACCACCAAGCCTGCCAACCTTTACCCACTGGCGCACTACTCGGGTCGTTCGACTGGTTCGGTCGGGCCGTTCTCTTGGTACGCAAAGGGTTCGACCACTAATAACAACTTGTTGTACTTCCCAGGTGGCTCCGACATCAGTGGTGGCGAGAACCAACGCCTCACGCCGAAGATTGGTGGCGGTGGTACGACTGCGTTCAGTCCGACCACGAGCTTTGGTTTGTTCGACGGTGGTAGCTACAGCGACGACGCCAAGAACGCCAGCAATACTCACAACCTGCGCTTCTACCCAGCCAAGAACGCAAGCGGTGCAGTGATTCCTGGCTCTTACATCGTCGCTCACGACATTGGTCCGGCAGGCACTCAGTACAAGAATTGGGACTACCAAGATTACGTCTTCTTGCTAACCAACGTTGCCCCTGACATTGCCGCTGCTCCTGGTGCAGCTGCGCTGAACTTGAGTTTCAACGCAGCGGTAAGTGGAACCGTCGCCGATAGTGCAAGCAAAGGCACTGGGTTCACCTCTGTGCAGGCAAACACTGCTGGCGATCAATTGCTGGCGAGCAACCTCAACCTCGATACGGCTACAGGTCGTCTAAAGGTGACTAGCACCGCCGGCAGCAACACCAACACCACAAACAACCAACGCAATGCGTTGCAGTTGTCGTTTGATGCAACGAAGTCATTCCGCCAAGAAGCGCGACTGATCGGACCGTTCACGAACTTGAACTCTGGTTCGCAGCAAGAAGCGATCTTCTTCGGCCCCGACCAAGAGAACTACATCAAGTTCGAAGTTGAGAACGTTCCTGGCGGAGCGGTGTCGCTGACCATTTGGCTCGAAACCAATGGCCAGGGCGCAATCGTTCAACGTATTGCGATGCCAAACTCGGCGGCTTCGAC
This sequence comes from Acidimicrobiales bacterium, assembly GCA_044220495.1. Classification (GTDB taxonomy): domain Bacteria; phylum Actinomycetota; class Acidimicrobiia; order Acidimicrobiales; family JBBSGY01; genus JBGAQY01. Next base: position 1,946 of record JBGAQY010000035.1, on the reverse strand, counting down.
GTTAGACCTTCGTTTCGACGGCAACCCGACGGCACGCACGGTTCAGGCCTCTTATCGAGTTGCCTCCGATACCGCAGCATTCACCAACCTCGGCACGCCAACAGCTGTTCCTGCTGGATGGTTCAACACCAGCAACGCAGCCGGCATCATCGTGTCGAACTCCGGTTCGGCTACCCCGATCGTTGCTAGTTACGACTGGTTCCGAGTACTAGCGAATTAGCGGCTTGATGACCGTCGCATCGCCGACAGGGCGATCGACGATCAGACAAACTAACCAAGTGACTAACGACACGACCTCCGGGCAGAGCCTCGGGGGTCGTGTCGCGAGTGGATTGCGTTGGAGCATGCTCGACGCCGGTCTGCAGCAAGGCATGCGATTCGTCATTACCGTTTTGCTTACGCGATTGGTGGCCCCCGAAGACTTCGGCGTTCTTGCCATGGCATTGGTGTTCACACAACTCGCCGCCTTGATTGGCGATCTCGGCCTTGGCCCGGCTCTCGTGCAGCGACCAACGATCGAACGCAGTCACATCGTCACGGCTTCGACGATCACCTTCATGGTTGGCCTTGCGTTGACACTGGTGTTGGTTGGCCTTGCGGCGCCGATAGCGCACCTCTACGGCGAGAGCGACTTGACGCCCGTGTTGATGGTGTTGAGCCTCACCTATTTGTTTCGCGGTGTTGGCGGCATCCCGCGCGAACTACTTCGCAGGGCGATGCGATTTCAAGACTTTGTCGTTGCGTCAGGCAGCGCCGTGTTGATCAGCGGAGCGGTAGGTGTGGTTCTTGCGTTTTCGGATGCGGGGGTGTGGGCATTGGTTGCTCAAGTGCTGATCGAAGGGGCCGTTGGTGCGTTCATGGCTGTGTTATTGGCTTGGCGTCGAGGCGTGTGGAGCCCAGGGTGGGGCATCGACAAGTCTGCACTCCAAGACATTGGTGGCTTCGGCGCGTACGTTTCGGGCACACGAGTCGCGTATTACGGGGCCTCCAACATCGACAACTTCATTGTCGGTAAGGCGCTGGGTTCAACCGCGTTGGGCTTCTACAACCTGGCTTACCGCCTGATGTTGTTTCCGATTCTCAAAGTGGCTGACGTTGTGGCAACAGTGACGATGCCGGCCTTCGCTAGTGTCCAACACGACTTGGCGCGAGTCGCCGACGCGTTTGCCAAAGCAGTGCAACGCATCGGCCTTGTTTGTTTTCCGGTATCTGTCGGCACTGCGATTGCTGCGCCAGTGTTGGTTCCCGCTGTGTTTGGCGAAAAATGGACGCCTGCTGTTGTCGTCGTACAGATCCTCGCCGTCAACGGCGTGCGTCTGGCGATCGGCCGTTTGAACGGAGTGGTCTACGAAGCAACAGGGCGCCCAAAGTGGGACTTCGTGATGTTGTCGATCACTTTTGTCGCCTACCTCGTGGCGTTCTTGGTAGGGGTGAACTGGGGGATAGAAGGTGTTGCTTGGGGGTACACCATTGCCGGCTACGCACTCGTGCCCGTCGATCAGTTCCTCGTCAATCGCTTGCTGGGCACCCGACCTGCACGACTACTGCGAGGGCTGGTACCCGTGACGTTCGCAACGGTGGCAATGGCGGTCGTCGCTGGTGCGTTCATGCTGTTGTCTGACGGCATGAGTCACGGCGCTGCATCAGTTGCTGTCGTAGCGCTCAGCGCCATCACGTATTTCGGAGCCCTGCGTCTCGCGGAACCAAGCCTGCTGACCGAATTCCGCCGCGACATCGTGCGTCGCTAACGGGTGGGGACTACGTAAAAATGGCTCTTCCGGGATTCGTGGGGAGAACCGATACAGGGCGTCTGACGCAAACGCCCCCAGACGCGCCCATAGGCACGCCATTGTTGAGGTGTGAAACGCAACAAAACACGTGCCTATGTGCACCATGAACCTAGCGAAATCCTGCGATCTCTTTTCGGCTTGAAAGACGTCCATATT
>JBGAQY010000095.1:0-2702 GCA_044220495.1 Acidimicrobiales bacterium | reverse complement strand
ACGGTCAAGCTGGCTGCGGCACAAGGCGCAATCCGCTGAGAGCTGCTGCCTTCCGACCCTGACTCGGTTCACGGCACGCCTTTGCGCAGTGGCCCAACCGCCGCACGAAGCATCTGAAGTCGCTCAGCATAGAACGACTTGATAGGTACTTGTTCAGCGCCTGTCGGTTTCCGTAAAATGCGGTCGCTAAACCACAAAGAAGATGCTGCCCAACGGCGGATCTTCGTCAAGTCGATAAAAAGATCTCGCGCATTCTTGCGAGGTCTTCGTCATCCATCCATTCAGGACGTTCATTAACATTCAAACCCTGGATACAACGCAAGATCGCTGCTTCCAGACGGTGCTTCGCCACGCTCCACAGCCCGCCCATGCCGTAGTCGTAACAAACAAGGAACTCGTTGTCGCCAGCTACATGATCCCCCAACGGCCTGCAGCAAGGCCAGTAATGCACCTTCTGCATCCGGAGGCAGATGTTCGGTCGAGATCCGCGTACACCAAGTCGTTCCGCCCCAGTGCACTACCTATGCGGACAGGCAAGTTCGAAGGCGTCAGCGCGGCCATCGATCGTGCTTCAGCGGTATATCCGAACGGTGGTGGCATCCAGCAGAACCTACGTCTTACGGATAAATACGACTCGCAATTATCGCTTTGAAGAACTCCGTCGGCGGGTCGTGATCAACAGGTCATCAAGTCGACATATCTAAGATTGCCTGTTCCGATGGAGCTGCGACTATTGCCCACAGGCCGCCCGACAGTACGAAGTGTGCCGAATGTTTGCCATGTCTGCATCGTCAATCCATTTAGGCAGCGTCCGTGCGATTTCTACTTCCGGATACAAATCTAAGATTGCCTGTTCCGATGGAGCTGCGACTATTGCCCACAGGCCGCCGTTTCCGTAGTCGTATCCGACAAGGAACTCGCCATCCTCGAGACCTTCCACTTGCGCTCCTTAGAACCGCCGAAACTTGACGCCTGTCACGTCAATTCTAGATTCCGTAGTCCACTCGCAACCTCCGCCTGGCAACGCAGGAATGCTGCGCGCAATAGCGCGAAAGTTGCCTTCAAGCTGGCGCCTGCATACCTGACTTTCCTTACTGCAATCCCGACTTGCCGAGTACGGCGTCTTGAAACACTGCGGGAGGGCGGTAGTTATGAGCCACGATGTAGTGGATTACAAGTGACGGCGCCGAATACTTCGTTCCATCGCTTCCAGTCACATGAAGCTCACCCATTCCAAGCCAGATGGGTTTGTCGCTCCTCTCGGACGCCATTTCGATAGGTGACACTTCGTCACAGAAGTCACAGTCGTGAACCCCGCGCATGAGGTTCTCTTGGTTGATCGCGAGAATCAACAAACCCTTCACAACGTCTGCTGCGACTGGGCCTTGAGGGAACGTCAACTCTCGACCAAGCCAGCCGATATTGACCATTGGCTCGTCGGTCGGCCGATACACGTATTCACTGAAATCTGCGTAAGTAGCCATCGTTAACTCCTGAGACATCCCGTCGATATTGTGGCGAAATCGCGAACTCGAACCTGTCGCATCTTCGACTGAACCGCTCGCCGGTTTCCACGAAAGGGCAACCGATGGAGCGCAACACGTTGCCGAGTGAGCGTGGTCGGCGACTGTCGAGAGCCAGTCCGCGCGCAAGTTCTAAATGTGCTGTTCACCGTCCGACAGTCGGATCGACATGCGTTGCAAGTCAGACTCAACGCGAATGAGCGTTTCGTCTAGCGAAATCACGCGGCACGAGACGTCGTTGTGGGACCAATTCCATTGCAGGCCATCGAAAACATGGATCATCGCAATGCCGAACTCGTACTCGACCAGCAGCGAGTCACCGTCGAGTTGATGAAAACGAACCCGCTGCATTCCTCCAGGGTCGTACCCGTCGCCGAAGTCCAAACGATCGATCTGCGCAACCACCTCAAGAAAGTCATCTTCGGGGCGGGCTATGACTACCTCGGGCGAGTCCACTCCAATAATGCAGACCCAACGGTCGGTCGCGCATAGTTCAACCCATGGACTTCGCCCCAAACCAGCAACGCTCAGGCGTGTGGGCGCGTCAGACAATCCCATTTCCACGACGTCCGGGCTGTGCAACCTCACGTTGGGATTCCCCGGCACTTCAAAACAGTCGCAGTCCCACAAGAAGGTCGACATCACGGTTTCGCACCTCCGTCGGTTCCAGGGCTAGCGGCAATAACTTGCTTGCCAGAAGCAGCGTTAGTCATCCCCAATCCAGTGCCTCACAATCGCGGTGCCAGCAGCGCTTAATTCGCCGCGGGTCAATGCGGGTGGGCACCAGTTGTTTCGTTCAGCCGATTCGACAAGCTCACTAGGCAAGTTCAACCCGTACTTGAGTACGTAGTGCGCCAGGTCGGTTCGCCAGAACCATTCACCATCTGTTGAAATGCCAGCCGGAAGTGCCACGCGGCGTCCGTCGATTACGTCTGCATCCGTTCCCATGGCCGCGACAACGCGGTGTCCGCGGGCTAAATAGAACGCTAATGCGCGCCGCGTAACCGCTGGAAGCTCAGTATTGACTGCATCTCGCATCGACTGCTCGGCGTTGCGGAACTCGGCAAACTCGCAGTAGATGCCAACCGGTCTCACTGGGTTCCGTGAGGCACGCGAGCTTGTTGTTCTTACTCCAACACGTCGATGATCATCAAAGCTCGTCGCTTGAACCGAGGCGTT
>JBGAQY010000094.1:0-2841 GCA_044220495.1 Acidimicrobiales bacterium | reverse complement strand
GGAGCGCCGATGACGGCCGACTTTGGGGCTGCGCTCAACAGCCCAAACCCGAGCGGCTACTCCTATCAGGTGCTGCGCAACGGCGACACCGTCGTGCAGTCTGGTTCGGGAGTCTCCGGTTTCACCTACACGCCAGTGAGTGGCGATCAGTACCAGCAACTGTCGTTCACGCTGACGGCCTCCAACGGCGCCGGCTCGGACACCACCACGGCTGCGTCCGTGACCATTTCCTGACGACCATGAAGAAGATCCTCACCTTCGTCGCCGGGCTGCTGATCGCAGCCGTCTCGGTGGCCGCGCCGAACGCGACCTTCACCGCCGACACCACGACGATCATCCCGAATCCTGGGCGGGGGTTTCACTTCCAGTCCGGCTCGCTGGACGACTGCAACGGCATCGATATCCCGAACTGGACCGCCGATGCCGCCGGCTTGCCGACGCCGGTCAGCCCCGCGCCGACTCTGGGACTCTTGCTGACTTCTATTGGCTCCACGACGCCTGACGCCACCAAACTGGCGACATGGAATTCTTGCTTCTCGACCATTCGCTCAAACGGGGTGATGGTTGTGTTGCGATTCCTGTCTAGCGGCACTGCTTCGCAAGTCATTGCCCAAGCGGCGGCAATCAAATCAACGCTATGGAATAACAGGGATGTAATTGCAGCCGTGCAGCACGGTTTCATTTGCAATTACGGGGAATGGGTGGATTCTTGTGGCGCGTTGGACAACGTGACCGACAAAACGAACATATTCAACGCAATTGTTGATATGACGCCCACAAGCGTTCAGCTTGAATTCAATCGAATCTACCCAAGAGAAACTTTGTTTGGCGACAAGGTTCCTGCGACAAAAAATGATTTCTTGAAAGGAACGCTGAAAGGAAGGGTGGGGTTTCATTCGGACTGCTTCATGAGCGGCCCTGGAGACTCCTACTTCTACAGTGGGGTTGGCACATGGTCGGGGGGCTTTGTAAGCACCATGACACAAGCACAAGAGGCGGCCTATTTTCAGGAGGCTTCTAAGTACTTGATGTTTGGTGGAGAAACGTGCATTGATCCGTCGTATGCAATTCAAGAACCAAGAACTGCATGTACCGGATTGGTTGATTCTCAAGAATTGCCGGGTGGCATTCTTAATGAGGGACCGCGTTATCACGTATCGCATCTGAATGTCAGCTACGACCCGGCGTTTCTTGCGGCCTGGGCTGCGGGCGGGTGCCTGGACGCGGTCCATCGAATGATGGGCTATCGTTTCCAGTTCGACGACATCACGCACCCGACCAGCGTGAGCCGCGGTGGCGTGGCGACCTTCGACGTGAACATGCGCAACGTCGGGTGGGCTCGCATCTACGACCAGCGCCGGCTCAACGTGCAGCTGGTCAACGGCGGGACCACGATCAACTGCTTCTCGTCGACGCAGCTGCGCGAGCTCGACCCGCAGGCGACCTCAAGCACGCTGGTGCGCGTGAATTGCGCGATCCCGGGCGGCACTGCCACGGGCTCCTATGCGGTACACCTGAAGATGCCGAGCGCATTCAGCACCACGCAGGCAAACCCGTTCACGGTGCGGCCGGCGAACTCAAACAGCGGTGGGCAGACGTGGGACGCAACGAACTTTCGTTTTACCACGGGCACGACGATCACGGTGAGCTGACATGCCGTTTGCAGAACTTGACTCCGCAGCGAACGCAGGCGCAAGCGCCAGCGGATCGTCGATCACCGTCTCGCGCACCTACACGGGTGGCGAGCGGGCGGTTGTCTGGGTCACGGTCGGCGGCGCAACGACGATCACCGTCACGGACGGCACCAACACCTACACGCAGGTAGGCTCGCAAGTCGTCGCAAGCTATGGTGACGTTCAGGCGGTTTTCGAGTGTCTGAGTTGCGCTGCTGGCACGTTCACGGTTCAGGCCAACTTCGGAACGGCTAATGCATTCCGAGGCATTGCGGTCCACCGGTTCTCAGGGCTGACCGGCAGTGGAAGCCTTGTCGGGCAAGCGCAGACGGCGCCTGGCACGGGCGCAGATGGGCTCACCTCCACCAACCTGACGCCCGCGCGGTCTACTCGAACGTCGACACGGCGAATGGCTCTTACACGACCAGCGAGACCAAGCGATTGACCTCGACCTCGGCAGTGGCGGCGACTTTCACCGCCACGTCGAGCCCGCAGAACTTCGTTACGCTGGCGTATTGGGCCGCCGAAGCCGCTTCCGCCAACGTGCCAGCCGCCATGCACCACCGCCGACAAGTGGGGATCTCATGAGCATCAAACTTAAGCTGCAGACCGCGAGCCAGTACGTTGTGGTCGGGCCGTTCGTTGATTCGACGGATGGCAATACCGAGCTCAACAGCCTCACCATCACGCCCTCCGACATCAAAATCTGGAAGAACAACGCGGCTTCCTTCGCCACCAAGAACGAGAGCAGCAATGCGGTGTCCTTGGGCTCGCAAGGCGCCTACCGAGTTCTTCTTGACACCATCGACACCAACACCGCTGGATCACTAGTGCTGTTCATCCACCCCACCGGGTCGTTGCCGGTTCGCGTGGAGTGCGTAGTGTTGCCAGCCAACGTCTACGAGGCCCTCGTGACAGCTACGGAGTGGCTGGAGACGACCTCGCTGCGCAACGACGTGACGATCAGCGGCACGACGATCACCGTGCGCAAGACCGATGGCACCACCACCCAGTACACCAAGACCGGCACCTTCACGGCTGGCGCTGACATCCTGACCGGACTGGACTGAACATGCGACACACCCACTCCGACCGTCTTGAACGCTGGCTCGGCGCCGACAAGGTAGCGCAGCTGAGTGCGGCCATGTGCAACCGCGATGCCAAGTGG
>JBGAQY010000093.1:0-2844 GCA_044220495.1 Acidimicrobiales bacterium | reverse complement strand
ACGCGCTGCGCTACGAGTAAGCCGCTAGTCAGAGTTCCCGCCGGCTGACCACCACACTGATCAGCTGGCGGGAACCTCTGTGTCGCTTGAGACAAATCCTGCGACGATTTGAGTGTCGCGCCCAAACAATTTGCCGTCGTGAAACTCTTGCGACTCAAGAAACTTTCCGGTGAGCGGATCAATCACGAAAATCATTCCGCCCGGCCCGTCGGTCGAAGCGATCGAGAAACCGTGACCAAGGCGTCCGGTTGCATCAGTCATCTGACCCTTGTCAACCAACGCAGCTTGGTCGGCTAGTTCGCCAAGGATGAGATACAAGTTTGTTCGCACAGCGGGAGTGATGGGCCCTCGTTGCAACTTGCCAATAACGCTGAGGGCTTGCGATGTCAGCTCGTAGGAACGCTGATCAACCGTAGACACATCGCCTTCCAACGAGTTGAAGTCAGAGCGCGCTTGGGCCTGAACGTACTCTCGCAATGTGTCGAGCGAGCTAGGCAAATTCACCATAGAGTTCCATTCGTCGATCGACTGCTGTTGATGATCAGGCGTATAGGGCCCTTCAGAACCGATGTCACCCACCTTGAGCGCTGGTCGGTCGTTTACTTTCGACGAGCCATCGCTACCCAGCCACAGTGCTGACATTTCTACCGTTGACTCACCCGTCCAAGCTCCGTATTTGGATCCGTCATCTTCCCAAAAACGTTCGTTGCGTGTGAGGCGATACCAGTAGTTATAGACGTGCGCTGACTCAGTCTGCGATTCACTAGCGACGGCAGCAGAGGCGAACAGCGCGCCGAGCGCCGTGTGATTAGAAGGATTGGAGCGAGAAATTGAGTTGCGGTCTGCAACCGGCATCACCATCGTCACTGCAATGAGAGACGCTGCGACCAGCGCGGTGAGCAAGACGCGCTTGCGGCTACGACCAGCCGGTCGCGGTTGCTGATCGACCTCACGCAGCAAACGCTCACGGGCGGCCGCGCGAGCGCTTTCGGTCGGCTGAATGTCGGGCCCCGCGATTGAACGTAGATCTTCTATCAGCTGATCCATGTTTGTGTCTCTCTTTCGGCCGGTGTCGATAGCGGTTGGCATCGCGCCAACCGCTCTCTCATTTCGTCACGCGCTCGCGATAGGCGCGACTTGAACGTGCCAAGCGGTATGTGAAGCGCGTCGGCAATCTCGTCTTGTGAGAGGTCGGTCCACGCCGACATCAACAACACGTCTCGATGGATGGGTCTCAATTTGCGCAACGCGTCAACTAACGCGCGTCGCTCATCTGCCGTTTCGAGCCGATCATTGGGAATCTCAAGCATGATCGTCGCTGACGTTCGCCGTTCTTTCGCAAATGCGCGTAGACGCCGGTCTTCCGAACGTCGGTGATTGCTGATGAGGTTCGAGGCAATCCCATAAAGCCAGCCCACAAGCGTGCCTCGCTTAGCGTCGAAAGTGTGGCGGCGAGCGAGCGCTATCGAAAACGTTTCCGACGACAGGTCTTCCGCAACAGTGACACCGACTCGCCGGGCAAAGAAGGAATAGATGGCCGAATAGTGATCATCAAACGCTTTCACTATCCACTCTGGGTCGTCTTGGTGCATGAGGCCCTTACGCTCGATCGCTAACAAGACTTACTTGTGCAGAACACCGAAAAGGTTCCGTCTAATTCTGTTAGCAGAGCTTCTATACAAATACGCCGTGATCGATGCCAGCCAGAACAGTGCCCCACATGCTTGTGATTTCGGGCAGCTCGACGGTGTCTAAGACCATCTGACTCGCCCAAGGGTCTAGTTCTCGCATCGCGTCAGCGAGCTCCCACATGAAAAGTCCGTCAGCGCTGAAACCGAGAATCGATTGGCCTGAGAACAGCACTCGCGTTTGATCAAATCGTTTCGCTGTGTCGAGCACGGCGAGCGCCGCGTAACGCAGCAAATCAGATCGCATCTGCCCATAAACATCAGCCGGCGCGTCTTCGGGCTTGACGCCGTATCGCTCAGCGAGGGAGCGCGAACCAACAACAGCTTCAAGACATCCCGTCAGGCCGCATGCGCAACGTCGGGCCGGCGCTTCTGGAAAGGTCCAGCGACAACCGTGACCGATCTCTTGACAAGACCAGTAGCCGTCAAAATGTTGGATGCGATTGTCAACTTTGACGGCAGCTGCGATGCCGGTGCCCATGTTGACACCTAGAGCGGTGGGTACGTCAACGGCCGCTCTTAAGGCTGCATTGGCGTCGTTCTCGACGTGAATGGGAACGCCCCAGCCAACACGCTCGAGCAGTTGCAACAACTGTACATTCTTGAGCCCAGCAATATTCGGCGAGGAGAGCACAAGCTCACGGTCTTTGAAAGGCCCGTAGTCGACGACGCCCGGCGCTGAGACAATTCGGAGCATTCCGGTCACTGCGACTGCTACGCCATCAATCTCGCTGCCCCCGAGCGCTTCATCAGTCAACTCTTTGAGCACATGCAGCAACGGCTCGGCATCGTCATGCTCGGATGTTTTCGTTTGCGGGGTCGCAACCCTGCCCGTTTGTGCGAGCTCGCCGTCTCGATACATTCCGCAGCGCGTTGTCGTGCCACCGATATCGAACGTGAGCAAGGTCTTCGACTCCCCCATGGGCCGTCATTCTCAACCAGCGACCGCCAAGATGCAATGGGCGCGTTGCATAAACCCAACTCAGAACTGCGGAACGCAGGTGATCACGACCGTGGCCGAGTATTGGCCTGCGGCTTGAGTCGACTGCGCCTTGGCGCGAACTCCTAGCGTAAAGCTCTCAGAGACAATCTCGCCGGTTGAGCCGTCGACTGTCGCCGTGTGATCTGCGATCACGTTTGCATTGGTTGAACCCAC
>JBGAQY010000092.1:0-3034 GCA_044220495.1 Acidimicrobiales bacterium | reverse complement strand
TCGACGTTCACGCCGTTGCCAGGACCACCAACACCCCAGTCGTTGTTGATAGTCGACTCGCACCTACTCAGCACTGGAGTACCGGTAAGAGTCACGTTGTTGAAGTACTGGGCTGAGAACGTTCCGTCGGTGCAGGTCGGGGGAGGTGGAGGTGGTGACCCGACAAGAGTCCAGCTGGCCTTGGCAACTGCCTCGCCGCCGTTCTCGAAGTACTCGACTCGCACCGTGTGCAAGCCCGCAGTCAGAGTGCGCTGAGCTTTGTAGGTCGTTGCTGCTTGGTCTTTCCACTGATCGATGACAACGGAGTTATCTACATACAAACGAACACCGTCATCAGCAGTAACACTGAACTCGTAATTGCCCGCAGCAAAGTTGTGCTGACCGGTCCATCGAGTAGAAAACGCGTCAACGTTGACCCCGTTGCCCGGACCACCCGTACCCCAATCGTTGTTGATCGTCGTCTCACATCGAGTGAGCACTGCGGCGCCCGACAGCGTCATGTTGTTGAAGTACTCAGCGGAATACGTGTCGTTCGCGCAAGTAGGCGGTGGAGTTCCGATTTGGGTCCAGCTTGCCTTTGCGACCGCGTCACCACCTTTTTCGTAGTACTCAACCTTCACAGTGTGAAGTCCAGCAGCAAGCATGCGTTGAGCTTTGTATGTCGTCGCCGGCTGGTCGATCCACTGGTCAATTACCAAGTTGTTGTCGACGTAGAGACGAACGCCGTCATCAGCAGTGACGCTGAACTCATAAGTGCCAGCGGCGAAGTTGTGTTGACCTGACCAGCGTGTTGAGAACTGATCATTGTTGACACCGTTACCAGGGCCGCCCGCACCCCAGTCGTTATTGATGGTCGTTTCACAGCGACTCAACACAGGCGAGCCCGAAAGCGTCATGTTGTTGAAGTACTCAGCGACGTAGGAGCCAGTTGCGCACGTTGTAACGGGCGGTGTCGTAGTGCTCTTGATGCGCTGGATGCGCCCGCCATTGAAGTCTGCGTAATAAAGCTCGCCAGATGGGCTCATTTCGAGATTTGCCGGACCCGCTGCTGGCGTTACGAACGGCTCGATCTTTGTCGGATCGGGCAAGCCGTTAGTACCGGCCTTCATTACCCAAATGCAGTTGCGCGAGTAGTCGGAGAAGAACAATGCGCCGTTGTAAGCAGCGGGGTAAGCACCACCCGTTGTCGGCGCAAAGGCGACACCCGAGATCGACGAACTGCCGGTGCATGTTGTTGCGCCACCTACAACCTCACTCTGGTGATACGAGAAGTACGGCGTCACTGCTGAGTTTTCGTTGTAGAGGTTTTCGCAAATGTTGAGGTTGGCTGCGTCGAACGAACCTTGACGATTCGGGCCCTCGTAGCAAGGCCAACCAAAGTTCATTGGTTGCGCTGCGGTCGGATTCGCAATGCGATCAATCTCTTCGTAGTCGCCCCAACCAACATCACCAATCCACACTTCGTTTGTGCCGGGACGAATCGTCATGCGGAAAGGGTTGCGCGTTCCGTAGGCAATGATGCGGCGAGCGTTAGCGTCACTGCTCGACGCAAGTGGGTTGCCTGGGGCGCCAGCGCCCGTGTTGGGATCGATGCGAATGATCGAACCGTTCAGACCAGTCGGATCGCCTGTCGTGCGCAAGTCTTGAGCGCGCAGTGCGCCACCTTCAGCCGTGGGAGAAGTAAGAGTTGCACCAACACCGCCGGGCGGGTCACCACACGGGTTGACTGGGTTACCTGCTTGTCCGTAGTCAGCAAAGATGAATGAACCACCATCGCCACCACTTACGTAGAGCATTCCGTCAGCGCCAAATGTCACCGTGCCAATTGAGTGACTTGGGAACTGCTGACACCAGTCTTCAACAAGCGTCGTGCGAGCAACAGATGTGTTGCCTGATGCGGTCAGCTTGTCGACGCGTGCAGAAACGACACAACCGTCGGTTGTTGCGCCGGGCGGGTTAGGACAGCCATCAGAAGTTGCGCCTGCAGTACCCCAACGTGGCGCCGTGCCGCCGATTGCTGCGTCGTAGGTATACGCGACGTAAACCGACGGGTTGGTTGGGAAGTTGGGTGCAAGGGCCATGCCGAGCAGGCCGCGATCCCAAAAGTTGTGTACCTGCGTGCGAAGGTCGGCAAAGATGTCGGGAGTTGTGTCGTTGAGGTTGTCGAAGACCTTGATCAAACCGCTCTTCTCGCCCACGAATACTCGCCCGTCAGGGCTGAAGCGAAACACCGTCGGCTCAACGAGCCCACTAAACGCAGTCACCTCCTCCATGCCTGAAGGGACACCGGCCGACGCCGGCTTGGCGAGCTGAGGAAGAGCAGTCAGACCAAGGGCAAGAACGGCAACAAGAATGGCCGGACGCGACACAGTACGAAACGCAGCGAGCAGACGAAACAACAAGTGCTTCCTTCACAAGACGAGCTGCTCGAAGACGCACTGCGACCGCCAGCAGCGAGGAACACGACAAAGGGGTTGAAGAGAGGAAACCAGGCCGCATCGTATCCACCAAATCGATCTTTAGGAACAAGGTTTTTTGTCGGTATAGATGCCGTTCATTCAGCTCCAATTAGCCAATGTGCACGCAACTTCGCAGATTCATTGAGAATGATCGAAATGCAGGCAACCGCTTGCGGCGAACGACCGTAGAGATGATGAGTGCCGCTCACGGTTCACATTTACGTCACCTTTATTTGATCTTGCTAAGCAGTCGTTATCGGGTAGGAGTGATCTAAGAAGGAGACCAATGAGCGGTCCGCTGAAACTCGACGAGGTCGAAACGTCAAGCTCTCCAGTAGAGACGGCCGATGTCGATGTCGACTTCATTCAAGGGCGCGAAGTGAGTCTCGGCGGTCGGCGAATTCTTCGCACGCTCCCCCGGCGGGCGCGACGAACGGTTGGTCCGTGGTGCTTTCTCGATCAGATGACGCCCGACAACGCGTTGGTTGAGAACCCAATGGCGATTGGGCCCCACCCGCACATGGGCTTGCAAACAGTTACTTGGCTGACGGCCGGCGAGGTGCTTCACCGAGACA
>JBGAQY010000091.1:0-3108 GCA_044220495.1 Acidimicrobiales bacterium | reverse complement strand
AACAGATGGTGTTCGATCTGGTGGTTGAGTCCGCCGAACAAGTAGCTCATCACTGCATTGCCTCGGACATTCCGCGATGACAGCACTTGACGATCGAGGAAGCCCGGTTCATTCCCGTCGAACATCTCCATGCCTTTGTGATTCGGGGCGAAGGTTGAGCCGAGGTATAGCCCAAATGCCAATTGATGCACGAGCACGAACGCGATTGCCTTACCGAGTGGGAGCGTAAAGGCAACGGCTGCGCCGTACGCCGCAAAGTGCGTGGCAAGCAAAGCAGCTTCCGTCTTGCGTCGACTGACGTTGTTGCGAACGATCATCGCAACGCTCTCGAGGTGTAAAGAGAACCCGAGCAGGCAGAGGAGCGGGAAGTACAAGTGGTGTTGAAAGCGTGCGACGAATCGATCGATGCCTTGCTTCAGCGGTGTCTGAGTGTGGTGGTACGCAAAGTAGCGCAGGCCGATGTCGGGGTCGAGGTCGACGTTGTTCGGGTGCGCGTGATGACGGTTGTGATTTCCAAACCACCAACTTGATGCAATGCCGATCATCAAGTTGCCCGTTGTTAGCAACAGTTGATCGTTGGAGCGACGCGTCTTGAACGCTTGGCGATGTCCGGCGTCGTGGGCAAGAAAGCCAACTTGAGTGAACATGAATGCAAGCGCGAGTGCAGTGACTATTTGCCACCACGAGTTGCCGATAACAAAGAACACGGCCCACGCGCTGGCGAAAAGCCCAAACGTGATTGCTGTGCGCAGCGCGTAAACCTTCGGACGCTTGGCGAGCAGTCCTGCGGCTTTGACTCGTTGTACGAGCTCGGCGTAGCGACGATCGCGCGTGTCATCTGACGCCGGGTTGTGGGCGAGATCGGCGCGGGTCGTCTCGATTGTCGTCACTGGCACTCCACTCGCTGGCCAGGCGAGCGAGCCGCACTGGACCGTCCACGCTCATCGCATTCGGTGGTTCCTCATCGGCACGAGCAAGGCAATTGTTATCGCTTGTGTTTCTTCATTCAGCTGGCGAGTTGAGTTAGCAAAGCCGCATCGTTGGGCAACCAAATGCCCGCTGAGCTGCGGACCGTCCACGCTCATCGCATTCGGTGGTTCCTCATCGGCACGAGCAAGGCAATTGTTATCGCTTGTGTTTCTTCATTCAGCTGGCGAGTTGAGTTAGCAAAGCCGCATCGTTGGGCAACCAAATGCCCGCTGAGCTGCGTGTATGCCGCGCCCGTTAATGTTAGGGACACCTAACAAACCGTGCTACGTTGCCCGTCCATGAAAACTCGCAGCATTAGAAATGGGTCTTGGCAGGCAACGCGATTGCTAGTTGCTGGGGCAGTGGTGACTTCGCTGGCTCTGACGGCGGCCGGCTGCTCAAGCGACGACTCCGAAGAGGCGGCCAAGGTCGATTCGGCCAACCACTTCGTTGACGAAGTGCTCGTCGCCAACAAAGAGAGCTACGGCGGTAAGTTTCGCGAGCCAGAAATGGTGAACGCGTGGGGCATCGCCATTCGTCCGGCCGGTGCCGGTGGGCACTTCTGGGTTGGTGCGGGCGGCGACTCGTTTGAGTACGTCGGTGATGTGAGAAAGTCCGCCGACGCCAAGCTGCAGACGCTTCACCAAGACGACTTGAAAGAAGTCGCGGTACCCGGTGCCGACAGCCTTACCGACCCTGAAACAACAAAGGGCAAAGCAACCGGTGTTGTTTTCAACGGCGCCGATCTCAATTCCGACAAGTTTCGTGTGACTACGCAAACGGCGCAGAACAATGGCGCTGACGTTGCCTTCGACGGATCGGCCCGCTTTATTTTCGGCGCTGATAGCGGTGTGATCTCCGCTTGGACCGAACGCAGCACGACTGGTCAGGTCGTACGCGTTGATGGTCCCGCGGCAACGATGTTCGACGGCAGCAGCCAAGGCATGGGCTTTTTCGGTGTTGCCATCAATGACAAAGACTGGAACACGTTGTGGGCGGCAGACTTTGGTGAGAATCCACAAATTCGTCAGTTCGATTCGAAGTGGAATCTCGTGCCGACGCAAGGCTTTGTAAATCCGTTTGCGACAGGCGACCCAATCGACCCGGCTAATGCCGCTCTCGGCAAGAAAGCGAAGCCAGGCGACCCAGTGCCGTGGAACATCCAAGTGCTCAATGGCAAGGCCTACGTTGCTTACGCCGTGTCAAAGCCCGGCGAAGAAGACGCAACCAAGTTCGACGTAGGTGAAGAAGATTCGCTCGACGCTGATGCCGAGAGAAAAGCCGACGGAAAGCCCAACAAGGGCAAGGTTGTTGAGTTCAACCTCGACGGCTCGCTGTCGCGAGTGTTTAGCGATGACTCACGCCTGAATGCACCTTGGGGCTTTGCCATAGCGCCACAGTCGTGGGGCAAGTTTGCTGGCGCATTGTTGGTTGGCAACTTCGGCGGACTGGGTCACATTGCTGCTTACGACAGCAAGACCGGTACGTTCATTGACTACTTGCGTGACGGTGACGGCAAGCCCGAAGCGATCGAAGGCCTTTGGGGCATCATCTTTGGAAACGGCGCAAGTCTTGGCGACGCCGACGCGTTGTATTACGCAGCCGGGCCCAAAGAAGAAGTCGACGGCGTATTCGGAGTTCTCCGCAAGCAGTAACTGCCTTCGGTATAAGAAGCGTGGTCGGTCACGCGATGAACAACCCTTGTGGGTTTGTCAGATCGGCCACGCTTCCACCAGAGTCAAGAAAGCGTGTGGTTAGTTGCGCCAAACGTAACCGTTCACGCGATATTGCAACTCCGTCGTCGGCGTCGAGCTGACCGCCCCGACCTGCTGCGACGAATCCCTCGGCCTGTTCGCGATAAAACGCGGTTAGGTGTGCTTTGCCGGCTTCGATGTTTGCGGCGCGCCACTTCTCGTCGGGGTTGATTTGACTGATTCGCACGGCTGCATCGAGCGTGACTTGAGTCGGATACTTCTCGTTGAGTGTCTGAAGTTCGTCTAACTCGGCCCGTGTTAGCGGTTCAACAAACGTCATTTGTTCTTCGGGCTCGAGTCCATCATTTACGTTGTCCAAGAATCGTGTAACTACGTCGCGAGCAGTCCGGGGTGTGTTGTTGGGCACGTTGTAGCTGTCGGGAAG
>JBGAQY010000090.1:0-3131 GCA_044220495.1 Acidimicrobiales bacterium | reverse complement strand
TCCAACACATGGGCGAAGCTCACCAACACCGACTCAGCTGTCTTGATCGGCACCGCTGGAACTACGAGCAAGAGTCGCTGTGTCGGTTACGGCGTAGCCATTGCTGCCACCTCGACAGCGGGCTCTTACAGCTCGAGTGTGGTCTACACCGCCGTCCCCAGCTTCTGATTCACAGCCCGCTCAAATTCAAGGGCTTAGCCCCCTCAATCAGGGCCAACACCCATCAAGGTCGGCGCTGAACTGGTCGATCTAACAGTCATGGACAACTTTCGGCGGGGCTTTGCATCATTGGGCGCACTTGCGTTCTTTGTCGCGGCCCTCGTGATAGTTCCCGCTCGTCCTGCCCTTGCTCTTGCCGGCACGACAGCGGTGGTTCCGGGTTACAACGCGGCGTGCGTGGTTGAGGCATCGGGCCCGACCTATTGCTGGGGAAAGAACGATCACGGTCAGTTCGGCGACACGACCTCGGTAAGTTCGAGCACTCCGACTCTGGTTTCCGGCGGACGCAGCTTCACCAAGCTCGCGTCGGGTTCAGGCCACACGTGCGGCATCGTCGCTAATGGAGACGTCTATTGCTGGGGAAGCAACACGAACGGTCAGATTGGCGACAACACGACGCTCGAGCGTAAAGCCCCCACGCTCGTCTTGGGCGGAATTGCGTTTGCATCAATCGCAGGCGGCGAATCTTTTACTTGCGGGCTCAGCACGGGCGGCACGGCATACTGCTGGGGTTACAACGCAAACGGACAACTCGGCGACGGCACAACTACAGACCGTTTGACTCCAACGGCCGTTTCGGGCGGCGGAACGTACACAGCAATTACGACTGGACGCGCCAGCGCGTGCGCAATTACGAGCGGCGGCGTCAGCAAGTGTTGGGGCCTCAACAACGACGGACAGCTCGGCGACAACACCACGACCAACTCATCGACACCAGTAACGGTCAGTGGTGGTCTCACATTCACATCGATCTCAGCTGGCTATCGACATGCGTGTGCAATCCGCACAACTGGGGCTGCGTATTGCTGGGGCTTTGGCGGCCAAGGTCAGCGCGGTGACAACACCTATAACCAATCGAACATCCCCGTGGCGGTAAACGGCGGCCTTACGTTTTCATCGATATCGGCCGGACTCAGCGGCACATGCGCCATCACAACGTCAAGCCTTGGTTACTGCTGGGGTTCGAACGCTTATGGCGAAGTCGGCTCAGGAGACAACTCGGGTTACCTGGTTCCAACAGCGACGGCCGGTGGTTACCGTTGGGTGGCGATCAATGCGTCGCCTATCTCTCCCTCGGTTTGTGGAACCACAGATGGTGGAGGCGTCTACTGCTGGGGTTACAACGCTGAAGGACAGGTTGGCGACAACTCCACAACTAATCGCAACGCCCCAACGGCCGTGTGGCTCTTTGTCGGAACTGGGTCAGTAACTGTCACCGGCATCATTGACCCGTCACTCACGTTCACCGTTGCTGGACGTGGAACTGTTTGCAATGGACAGTCAGGCACTGGCTTTCAAACTGGTTCAACATCGACTGCTGTAAGTCTTGGACATCTGACTTCAGCAGCAGTTGCTGGTGCTGCTCAAGATTTAACCCTCGCCACTAACGCGGCAAACGGATTCACGGTTTACATCCGTACGAGCGGTACAACACCTAACTCGTTCCGTACATCTGGTGGTGCAACAGTTGCCGATGTTTCAGGAACCAACGCGTCGCCTGGTGCTGCACCAGTTGCTGGCACTGCAGGCTTTGGTTACACGTCAAGTGATGCATCTACCGCGTTTACTTCCAACACATGGGCCAAGCTCACCAACACCGACTCAGCTGTCTTGATTGGCACCGCTGGAACTACGAGCAAGAGTCGCTGTGTCGGTTACGGCGTAGCCATTGCTGCGACCTCAACAGCAGGCTCTTACAGCTCCAGCGTGGTCTACACGGCCGTTCCGAGCTTCTAGGAGTCACGCGAGGTTGCCCAATTGGGCCTTGAGTCGCGCGCGAATTCGGTCGATCACCAAAGAGTGGCGGTTCATGGAGTCTTGCGCGCCCTAACAGGGGTCATGTTGATAGCGGCATCGCTAACGATCCTTGCGCGTCCCGCCAGCGCCACAGTCGTCACGACATCCGTCACCATCGGCTACGACCACGGATGTGCAATCGCATCAAACGGAGCGGCCTACTGCTGGGGGCGTAACCAGCTCGGCCAACTCGGTAACGGAAGCACCACAGCCAGTTCGACACCCGTCGCCGTATCAGGCGGTCACGTGTTCTCACAGATAAGTGCGGGTTTAAACCACGCATGCGGAGTGACTACTGCTACCGACATCTACTGCTGGGGCCTCAACAACTACGGTCAGCTCGGCGACAACTCAACAACCGACAGCAGCACACCTGTGCTCGTCGCCGGAGGTCAGACATGGCGAAGCGTTGCCGCCAGTGAACTGAACACCTGTGGCGTCACAACCGCCGGCGTGGGCTATTGCTGGGGTACGGGCGCGTTCAACGGCGACGGCACCTCGTTCGACCGACACACGCCCGCTTTGGTGACAGGTGGACACACGTGGTCATCAATAGCGGCCGGGGGACTCGCTCACTTCTGCGGGCTGACAACAGCGGGCGACATCTACTGCTGGGGAAGCGGCGCTGAAGGCAAGCTCGGCGACGGCACCACCACATGGCAGATGAGCCCCGTTTTGGTCGCTGGAAGTCACACATGGTCTGCCTTGGATCTCGGTGCGACTTATAGCTGCGCCATCGAAGTCGGAGGCGCCGCTTACTGCTGGGGCAAGAACATCGATGGTCAATTTGGTGATGGTTCGACAACCGACTCCTCCACCCCAACGCCCGCTGGCGGAGGCAATACCTACGTCTCCTTAGCGGCCGGCTGGGGTGGTACATGCGGAATCACGGCGGCCAAGGACCTTTACTGCTGGGGCGCTGGCGCATTCGGAACTTTGGGCAACGGAAGTTTCGGGTCGTCAAGCAGTCCTGTGTTGGTATCGGGCAGTTTGCAGTGGGCGACAATCGATTCTGGTGGGGGCGGCGCCTGCGGCTCCACGACGCTCGGCCTCGTCTACTGCTGGGGATGGAATGCATACGGAACCGTGGGCGACGGCACGACAACCAACAGAAA
>JBGAQY010000089.1:0-3146 GCA_044220495.1 Acidimicrobiales bacterium | reverse complement strand
GTAGCCCAAGGGCGAATTCGAAGTAGTCGTCGAGATTCAACGCAACTGCTTCAGTCAGTAGGTCGTGAAGATTGTCGGTTTCTTCCCGCCATGTTGCGTCGATATCTTTCGTGGCACGAGCCTTGTCGTTCATTCGCGCAATGAGAGCAAGTCCGCCTTTTAGCGCCCAGCTACCTGGCGGTGCGTATTGTTGGATGCGGGCTAACAATCGCTGTCCGGCGGCTTCCTTGCGAAGTCGATCCAACGGTGTTGATGCCTCGGCAGCGCGTGCACGTAACCGGTCTTCGAGAGATCGGCGAAAAGCGGCTGCAGATTTGTATGCAGTCATCGAACTTGTTTGATGAGCTTGTTAATTATTTCGGCGTCAGGGTGATTCGCGATCGCGAGTTGTAGGCGTCGATCAGTCGTCATGCCTTGCTCTAATGCGTCGCGGAGTGCTGAGCGAAAGACTGTCGGATCAGAACGCAGCGCTACGTCGATAAGTGTGCGTTCTGCCGTTGTTACTGCGACGTTGTCTCGACGCGTGCGCTCAGTGTTGTTGATTGGTGCATTGTGAATGACTACACCGGCGCGTTGTCCTCGAAAGCGGTAGGGAAGCGTCAAATGAATTTGATTCGGCATCGCATCACTAAGGCGATGGATTGTTAATGCCGTTTCGTGACTCGCTACTGAGTCAGGGCCTGCCCACAATGCCGCAATGACGATGTCCTCAAACGGTTGGCTTGGGAATCTCGCCAATCTGTAGATGCCATGGGCGACCCGTTGAATCGTCCCGGCAGCGATGTGATGACGAAGCAGCTGTCGTGAAATACCCTTCGCTGCGGCTTGCGTAGTCGTGAAGTAGCCAGACTGGCCTTCGGCAAGCTCATAGATCGCGTCGGCATGGATGGTCATGAAAGTAAAGTAACACTTTACTTTCATGTGGGGGGCAATCTTCGATGCCTTCCTGCCGCGAACGATCGTGCCGCACACCGTCGGTTCGGCGGCGATAACCAGCAAATGACTTCGATCGACGATTCTCGGAGCTGGCACAAAAATAGTGACTGGAAAGATCAGCTTCGACGTGTCGGGCGCTGGCACGAGCGAACTCAGCGAACACTCGTTGCCGGGACCAGAAGTGGCACGGGCCTGGAGGGGTGGCACGACATCTACGCCTTCTTTGTGAGCGCCTACCACGTGGGTGACTGGTTGATCGCCGACGGCCTGGCTACTAAGGCCTAATGGGATTTGTGGGTCGAATCGAATCCAGAGATGAACCTCTGCCGTGACCTTTGCAACGCAGCGATCCCATTGCGGCTGGCAGGATACGTCGATATGCCTACTGACAATTTTGGGAACGAAGTCGAAGGGCCAGTTCTTGAGGGGACTGTGAAGTTCTTTAAGGCAGAGAAAGGCTGGGGCGGCATTACGTCGCCGTTGGCGCCGGGCGACGTTTGGGTTCACTATTCGGACATCGCTGGCACCGGTTATCGAGCGCTTGAAGCCGGTGACAGAGTGGAGTTTACGTACGAGGCAGCTCAACAGGACAGCTGGGCGTACCGCGCCACTTGGGTACGCAAGCTCGACTGAACCTGCTTGTGCTCACGTGCTCACCGAGAACGTCACCCGGGCAGGTCGATGATGACGGTCGTCCCCGAATTCGGTAGCAAGAACAGCGAGACGTAGCCGTCGTGGCTTCTAGCAATTTCCTTCACAATGCTTAGACCGAGTCCGGTTCCTTCAATGCGCCCGGCATTGCTTGCCCGATGAAACGGCTTGAACACGTTCTCTTGGTCCTCAAACGGTATTCCGATGCCCTTGTCCGAAACACTTACGCGGACACGATCGCCGAAGCGCATGATGCTGACATCGACGCGAGCGCCCGACGGCGAGAACTTGATCGCATTGTTCATTAGGTTCAGGATGGCTCGCTCCAAGCCCGCTGAGTCGCCGACGATTTCTGTTAGCCCGTCTTCGATGTCGATGGCGATTGATACGCCGGCATCAGCAGCGACGGGGAGAAGGCTCCTGGCGATACCTTCGAAGAGATCCCAGAGTTCGACACGTTCCTCAACATGCTTAGCTTCACCAACTAGCTGCTCGCTTAGTTCGAGGATGCGAAGGGCGTTGCGTTCGACAACCTTGAGCATCGATGTTTGCTGCTCGGTTAAGGCTCCGACGTCGCCACTCTGGAGTATTTCGGCATATCCAACAATGCTGGCAAGCGGACTCCGCAGGTCATGAACGACTGCCGACAGGCGTTCGTTCGAACTTCGAGCAGCGTTTGAAACGGCTGATGGGAAAGGCATTGTGATCCTCCGAGGGAGGGTCGGCCACATCCATGGCAGATGATCCGAGCATTCCATGTTCGGTATCTCGTGCATCGGATCGTATTCGTCAGGCCTTAAGCTCTTTTTCAGGGACAACTTTTGAGGTGCCGATGTTGAGCCGCCTTCGAGTGCCTGCCAGAGGCTGGGCGGCTGACAGATCAGATGATCTGTCGTTGAGTTAAACGTCGATGCGTGTCATCCATTGCTAGGCGGTCGAGGATTGGCCCTGGTCGGCCCGCCTCGAGTCGCGGCGATTGCTGGTTGGCTCAGACGCGGGGAAAGCGCTCAGGATCCTCGGCCGGTGCGCACTTCGTCACGTCGTGCCACTTTTCTCGCTTCGCCATTCTCACCACTCTTCGTGGGTGTGGATACCCCGGCTGTGCACACTGCGAGCGCTAAACACCACTAAGGGGCCTTAATAGATGCTGATTTGTTGCAGCTGCGTGAAGAACCATGCTGTTCGTAGTGGGGAGCCTCCGCATTATGATTCCATCGAGGCATGGGCGTAGCTTTCATACAGAAGTCGGTTGATCGTTCTCGACTGGCAATAGCAATTGTTTTATCCGTTGCACTTGTCTTGACGAGTTTGACGACGTTGGTCGTCAACAGCGATGCGAACGCAGCGACGCTAACCAGCGTTTACCGCATGAACGCCGGAGGTCCGGCTTACACCGATAGGGCGGGCAAGGTTTGGCGTGCCGACGAGTACTACCAAGCCGTTCGCGGTGCGCAACACAGCGTCACTAATGCGATCGCCAACACCGAAGACGACTTTCTCTTTCAGAGTGAGCGTTGGTGGATGGACGGATACCGAATCCCGATCGCTAACGGGCCGTA
>JBGAQY010000034.1:0-27197 GCA_044220495.1 Acidimicrobiales bacterium | reverse complement strand
ACACTCGAGCTGTAAGAGCCCGCTGTCGAGGTGGCAGCAATGGCTACGCCGTAACCGACACAGCGACTCTTGCTCGTAGTTCCAGCGGTGCCGATCAAGACAGCTGAGTCGGTGTTGGTGAGCTTCGCCCATGTGTTGGAAGTAAACGCGGTAGATGCGTCACTAGACGTGTAGCCAAAGCCAGCAGTGCCAGCAACTGGTGCAGCACCAGGCGACGCGTTGGTTCCTGAAACATCGGCAACTGTTGCACCACCAGATGTACGGAACGAGTTAGGTGTTGTGCCGCTCGTACGGATGTAAACCGTGAATCCGTTTGCCGCGTTAGCGGCGAGGGTTAAATCTTGAGCAGCACCAGCAACTGCTGCTGAAGTCAGATGTCCAAGACTTACAGCAGTCGATGTTGAACCAGTTTGAAAGCCAGTACCTGACTGTCCATTGCAAACAGTTCCACGACCGGCAACGGTGAATGTGAGTGAAGGATCGACGATGCCGGTGATTGTCACTGATCCAGTCCCGACGAATAACCATGCAGCTGTTGGTGAGTTGACGTCGGTGGTGGTGTTGTTGCCAACCGTTCCGCCTGCGTTGTACCCCCAGCAATACACACCTCCACCGTCAGTCGTTCCGCAGATCGACGGTGATGCGTTGGTGGTCATGATGTTGGTCCAGCGATAGCCGCCGGCCGTTGCCACCGGAATGGTCTGGCTGGTGTTGGTTCCGTCGCCGAGTCCGCCGTAGGTGTTGTTGCCCCAGCAGTAACCAAGTCCAGTTGTGGTCACGCCGCACGAGGTAATCAATCCGGCAGAGATTGACGACAGAGTGAGCCCGCCTGAGATCGCAGCGGGAGTGAGTGATTCATTCCAGTTGCCGAGCCCTAACTGTCCCTGGCCGTTGAATCCCCAGCAGTAGCCGGCTCCGTTGGTGCGCACGGCACATGTGTGGTTGTTGCCGCCGGAAATGGACGAATAGGTGAGTCCACCCAAAACTGTGGTCGGGCTATTGCGATCGGTTTTGGTGTTGTCGCCTAGTTGGCCATTGCTGTTGTACCCCCAGCATTTGGCGGCGCCGCCAGTTGCGACTGCGCATACGTGACCGCGGCCCGCTGCTATTGCGGTATAGGTACCGCCGCCGGAAATAGCTGCGGGCGCGTGGTGATCGCTGTTGGTGCTGTCGCCGAGTTCGCCGTAAAAGTTGGACCCCCAGCAATAGGCGGTTCCGCCTGTACTAATGCCGCATGTGAATGCGTCGCCGGAAGCGATCGACGCGAAGTTCACGCCTCCCGATACGAGAACGGGCGTGTTGCTGTCAGTTGTCGTGTTGTCGCCCAGTTGGCCGTAACTGTTGCGACCCCAGCAGTATGCGTCGCCGTTGGTGATGATGCCGCAGGTGTGGTCGGGGCCGACGCTCAGACTCGTGAACGTGCGGCCGCCTGCCACAGGCGTGGGCGTAAGTGACGTGGTGCTGGTGCCGTTGCCGAGCTTGCCGTGATCGTTCTGGCCCCAGCAGTAGGCAGCGCCACTGCTCTCCAGTACACAGCTCCAATCTCCGCCGACACCGATGGCGCTCGTTGCCGCAAGGGCGAATGCAGGGCGGGCTGGAACTATCACGAGGGCCGCGACAAACAACGCCAATGCGCCGAGGGTCGCTACAGCCCGCCGATAGTTCTCCATGAGAGCTAGATCGACCAGTTTGGACCCGCTCTTGACGGGTGATTCGGTTCTAGAAATGACCGGTAGATTTTTGGCGTGCTCGATAACTTCTACAGCAAGCTGCTCTTACCGCCCGTTCGTCGCTTCACACGTGACGACGCTGAGACGGCACACGAATGGTTCCTTTCGGTGATGCGCTTTGTCGAGAAGAATCGAGCTGCTCAGGCCGTACTTTCGTCTCGTTACGAGCCCCCTGCGCTGCTCTCACAGGTTTTGCTAGACGGGCTGACGTTCCCGACCCCGTTCGGCATAGCTGCTGGTCTCGACAAGAACGCGTCGATGATGCACGCGCTCGAGGCATTGATGAATCCCGGGTTTATTGAGATCGGCACTCTGACGCCGCATCCGCAAATCGGCAACCCGCGCCCGCGCATCGTTCGGGCCGACAAGAGCAACCTCATCAATGCAATGGGTTTCCCGAATGAGGGAATTGACGTTGCTCTTCAGCGCCTGATGAATACGCCGACGTTGTCAGTTCCGCTCGGGTTGAACGTTGGAAAGATGAAAGAGACGAGCGACGAAGATGCGATCGGCGAGTACGCATCTCTGACGGCGGCAACCGCAAAGCTTCGGGCGTCACGAAACCTGCCTGATTACTACGTGGTCAATGTCTCATCACCGAACACGCCCGGCCTCACGTCGCTGCAGAAGATCGAACCGCTATCGGCCATTGTTCGGGCTGTTGTTACAGAGCTCGACCAATTGGGTGGCGACGGTTTCCAGCTACGCCATCGTTTGTTGATCAAGCTCGGCGCCGACATTGAAGAAGCCGATGTTGATTCTGCTGTTGGGTTGGTGATTGATGCCGACATTGGCGGCTTGATAACGACAAATACAACAACGACCCGACCAATCGAGAGTCGTTACAACGACCGTCCGGGTGGCTTTAGTGGTTCGGCTCTTTACGATCGCTCGGCCAACGTTGTGCGCATGGCGGCCAAGCGTTTGCCGCGTTCAAAGGTGCTTGTTGCAACAGGTGGGATCGACACCGTCGATCGTGCATACGAAATGTTGCGCTACGCCGATCTCGTCGGTGGTTACACGGGTCTTGTCTTGAAGGGTCCGCGTTTGTTCCGCAAGTTGAATGAGGGAGTCGCCGCACGACTCGACGCTGCTGGCGTCAAATCGCTGCAAGATCTCCGGTCGGGACAAAGGCCTGCTTGAGCGTTGCTCGCCAGTCGGCACTAGGGCGAGCGGCGTCGAACGCTTGCGGGCAGTCGTCGTAGGCGAAGAATCGGGCAATTCTCGGATCGTTGTCGTTTCGGAGCATGTACCTCACGGTGTCAAGCAAGAAGCGATCAAAGTGTCGTCTCTCGGCACACCGCGTCGGCTTCTCGAGAACCGTTTCGGATGCGTTGTCGCCGCGCACGAGCCGGACGCGCTGTGGGCCAGGCCCGTCGGGGGCAATGGTTTTGAAGTCGTGGAGCGCCGCTATGAGAAGGCCTCGCCCTCGGTCGAAGTGAATCGAGAGCCGCGTGTATTGGTTCGTTTGCTGATCGATCTCACGAATGAACCAGGTGGCTGTGATCCCATGATCAGACTTTTCGAGATGAACATCACCAACGGGCACCGAAAGGGCTCCTCAAGCTCGGTTTAGTGGTTGTTCAGTGTCTCGTGCTCCTGCTCTGCGAGGCCAATCCTGCGCCGGTTTGTGTCAGTTCGACTACGGCCACAGACAGCGCTCAATCTCACGCTAAGTGACGCCGATGATGATAGAAGTCCCGGATGACCGGGAGGTGGCGTGCCTGAACTGATGGGAGGTTTTGAGTGATTCGCGTGCTGTTCGTCGATGACGACATGAATCTCCTCGTAGACCTTCGAAACATGCTGCTCATGATGGGTACTGACTGGGATATCGAGATTGCCGGAAGCGGCGAAGAGGCCTTGAAGTACCTCGAAGAATCAATCTTTGATGTCGTCGTTGCTGACATGAAGATGCCAGGCATTGACGGGGCCGAGTTGCTCGCGATTGTCCGTGACACTTATCCCGAGACGATGCGCATCTTGATGTCGGGGAACACCGACATCAGTTTCACTTCACGCCTTGTTCCACAGGCGCACCAGTTCTTGCACAAGCCCTGCCAACCCAGCCTCGTCAAGTCAGTTGTCGAGCGCTCGTGGGAGTTGGGCCAACGTCTAGCCGACCCAAACCTCAAGTCAGTGTTGGGAAACATCACGGCACTGCCTCGCCCGCCGCAAAGTGTTTTGCGTCTCAATGCGCTGCTCGACAGTGCCGATGCTGACATTGACGAGGTTGTAGAAGTTGTCGAGAGCGATATGGCGCTGACTGTGAAACTTTTCCAGTTGGTTAACTCGGCATCGTACGGTTTGTCGCGCACAATCCAGGAAGTGCGCGACGCCGTTTCTTACTTGGGCATGAACACCGTGCGCAATCTTGCTGTGTCGGTCGAAGTGTTCCGTTCAATGGCAACGGTGCCTGCCCAACATGCGGAGTTCGTTCAGAACCTGCAAACTCATGCAACGCTCGTTGCTGGCACGGCACGTCAGCTCGTTCTCGTTCGTGAACAGGCAAACGAAGCTTATGTCGCAGGCTTGTTGCATGACATTGGGCTGCTCGCGCTCGTGTCGTATTTGCCCGACCAGTTCTCTGAATTGCATCAAGCAGCTGAACTAAGCAACTTGCCGATTTCAGAACTCGAAGTCGACATCGTTGGCGCAAAGCACGCCGATCTTGGTGCCTACTTGCTCAACTTGTGGGGTCTTCCGTATGGCGTTGTCGAAGCGGTTGCCCGTCACCACGACGCCGTGAACTTGTCGCAACGAAAGATGGATCCGACACACGCGGTGTGTATTGCTGACGCGATCGTCAGCTCTCACTCACAAGGTCTAGGGCTCCGCGAAAGCGACGAGGCGGCACTCGACACCTCATACCTTGACGAACTTGGTCTTCTCGAACGAGTGGCCGGTCTGCTCGCAGTTACATCCGCAAATCATCAATAGCTAGCCAGACGTTCGGTCATCCGCCGTGCCGGGTGCGAACCCATTGGGTGATCGGACAGCAATAACGAACGCCGTTCTACGGAGGGAATGACCCATGATCAAGATCTTGTTTGTCGAAGACGACGCAGTCGTACTGGCAAACCTTCGACACGCTCTGACGAGCATGAAGCGCGACTGGGATATGCGCTTTGCGTCGTCGGCTGAAGAGGCTTTGATGATCATGAGCGAGCGTCCCTTTGACGTGTTGGTGAGTGATCTCACGATGCCGGGCATTACGGGTATGGAGTTGCTGTCGCTTACTCAGTACCTGCACCCGCGCATCGTGCGCGTGCTCTTGTCTGAGGCCGGCGAAGACGTGTCGGTCGTGCGTGGAGCTCGTGTTGCTCACCGCATCTTGCGCAAGCCGTGCAGTCCCGAAGAGCTGTCGATCGCGATCTTGCGTGCCTTCGAGTTGGAGCAAAAGCTCAACGACTCAGATCTGCAAGAAATGATCAACGGCGTCGGAGAACTGCCCAGTCCTCCTCAAATCGTTCTCGAGCTCAATGACTTGCTCGGACGCCCCGACAGCTCGATCAACGAGATCTCAGAAATCATCGGATCTGATGTTGCTATGACCGCCAAGCTGTTGCAGGTTGTCAACTCGGCCTACTTTGGTCTTACGCACCACATTGTCGAAGTGCGTGAAGCAGTTGCATACCTCGGTCTCGACGCCGTGCGCAGCCTTACGGTTGCTATGGAGCTGCTCAACACGCTGTCGACCGGCTCGCCGCTTGTGCAGTCGGCGATCGACGAGATCCACGAGCACTCGTTGACCGTGGCTCACATTGCACGTGAACTCGTTGTCGATCGCGTGAAGGCCAATGAAGCATTTGTATCGGCGTTGCTTCACGATGTCGGTTTGCTGGTTGTCGCCACGCAGTCACCCGAGAAGTTCTTGGAGCTGCGCGTTCAGGCAATGCGTTCGAACCTGCCTCTCACCGAGGTTGAGCTCGAAGTGGTCGGTGCACATCACGCTGACATCGGTGCGTACTTGCTCGACTTGTGGGGCCTGCCTTACGAGATCGTCGAAGCCGTTGCTCGTCATCACGATGCTGCTGACGTACCCACAACTGGCCTCGATAGCGTTCACGCGTTGCACATCGCCGACGTGATTGTCAGTGGTCTGCTCGACCAGGGTGATGGTGCGTGGGAACACGAGGGCGAACTCGACCCCGATTACCTCGAGCGTCTCGGTGTCAACGAGCGTGTCGAAGCGCTGACGGCAAATCACGGCGCATAAAGCGCCAGCGTTGGCCCGTTAGTTAGAACGGCTTCAGTTAGAACGGTCTTCGAGCCAACCCGCCGCGTTTTCTAACAAGAAGCGACTGACGGCAAGCGCCTTGTCGTAGACGTTGCACATCATTTCTTCGCCGCGCATGATGCGCGCCAGCGAAATGGTCTGACGAGCAACGATCGTCATGGTGCGCTCGGGTGCATCGGTCGCTGAGGCAAACGAGTCAGAAGCCGAAACTTCAAGCGGCAGATCCATTCCACCAACGCCGGCAAGTTCGATCGCGACGCGCAACAAGTCGGGCGGGTTGGGGAGCGGCGGCAATGACCACGTAAACAAGAGTGGAAAGTCGAAGCCCTCAGGCAGGTTTGTGTCGTCGGGCAAAACCATCACGGCGTCTTCAAAGGTGAGCAGCACGCGCGGGTCAACTTCTAATGAGAGATGAACGTCGATGGGGCCGCCGCAACCCTCTTCGGGATGGATGTCGACTTCCCACGCTTGTCGCAGCGAATACGTCTCGACAAAGTGTCTTTCGTCGTGAACGTGAAAGCCGTGGTCGACGGCATGATCTTTGAGCTCGGTTACGTATCCAGCGACGTCTATTACAGCCACCCGAGCAGGTTACTGACTATCGAGGACATTGCTGGACCCTTCTGGGTCGCTTGTCGCTTGGCCGTACGTCGCTATTCGAACCTGTAGAGTGCAGGCCTGCGGGCGCATAGCTCAGTTGGCTAGAGCGCTGCCCTTACAAGGCAGATGTCGGGGGTTCGAGTCCCTCTGCGCCCACCCTGATTTTCGTACATCTGCCTTGTAAGGGCGTTGCCCTCCACTTCTCTAGTGCGCCTCTGGCGCACGTGGCAGATGTCGGGGGTTCGAGTCCCTCTGCGCCCACGTTGAGCGGGCAGCTAGACGATTTGTCGACTTACCCAGTCAATGAACGACGCTTCGTCTAAGGCTCCAGCGGCGGCTGACTCGATTGCCTTTACGGTGTCGTCCTCGTCTAGCACTGACCATTGCTTGCCGTTGCGCTCAACCATTTCAATCATGGCCAAGAACGCGCATCGCTTGTTGCCATCGGGGAGTGGGTGGTTTCGCAACAGCCGATAGCCAAGTACTGCGACCTTTACGTTGAAGTCTGGAAATAGCTCGACGCCGAAGTAGTCAGTCGCTGGTGCCGCGATTGCTGAGTTCGCGCCGGCAACTTTGACTACGCGAAGTACATCTGCTTCGCTGCATTCCAGAATCTCTGACGCGATGATCACGTAGTCAGCAACGTCCAGATATTCGATAGCCATTACTTGGCTAGGCGGTCGAGGATTGCCTGATTGCGTTTGATGGAAGCCCGAAGCCGCTTACGGAATTCTGGGTCAGCTGAGCGTTGGGCAACGTGCTTGGCAATTGCCTCACGCACTGCTTCAGCGACTGCAACGCCATCGATCTCAGCCACCTTCTCGAGTTCTTCGGCTTGGTCGTCGTCGAGTCGAACTGTCATCGCTTTTGCCATCACAAACCTCCTTTGGGTTCGCTATCGGCATTCTGGTGCCGTGACTTAATGATATCGCGGTATCACGATGGCAGTCCCCCTGGGCCAGCGCTGCACGTCTTAGCTATCCAACCGGAATGACGTTTCGATGGAAACGTCGTGAAGCGTGCCGGCTGTCGTCGAGCGGCATGTCACTCCGAGAGATCCTGTCGTTCAACGGGCCGGGCTGCTAATTGTCGATCTTGCTCGTAGCCGACAATGTGTTTTGTTGAGTCCTCGAGAGTTTGTCTGTGCGGAGTCAGGGTCAAGCCAGAGGTTGACTATCCGCATGGTCAACGTCTGGCTTGACACCAAGCCCGCACGGCACCAGCAACTACACACGTCTTGTCAGTGAAATAGCAAGCGTTCCACGCACGGCCCGGGCAGTCATTGCGACGTAGTGTTGCGAAGCGTGACCACACAACAACATCAAACTGCGGTGCGGGCGCTGGTGCAGCGTATTCAATACGCAACTGTTGCCACAGTCTCTGCTGACGGCAATCCGTGGAACAGTCCTGTCTACGTCTCGTATGACGACAACGGCAACTTCTTCTGGGCGTCAGCCCACGCGAATCAGCACTCACTGAACATCGCTGCGAATGGGCGCGCGTTTCTTGTCATCTACGACTCAACGATCCCCGAAGGCACGGGCGTGATGGGCGGCGTTTACATAGAGGCCGACGTTGTTGCGCTTGACTCGCTCGATGAGATTGCCGAAGCGCGGCGACACACATCGTCGCGGATCAATAAGGCGCCGATTGATCCGCCTGAAGCATTCCTCGAAGGGGGAGTGCGCAAGATCTATCGTGCAACACCGAAGCGTGTCTGGACGAACGACATCGCGACGAATGAGGACGGTGACTTCATTCACGATTTGCGTGTCGAACTGCCGTTAGACACTTTGTGTGGACTTGTCACGTGGTAACTGCGCCCGACAGCACGTTGCGGGAGGCCAGAGCAGTCGGCGCAATGGTGTCAGTAATGCGAGCCCTAGGCCCAGAGGTTGGTCAGCCAAGAGTGATTCGTTCGGAGAACAACGTTGTTGCCATCGTCAATGATTCGATCGTTGCAA
Organism: Acidimicrobiales bacterium; assembly: GCA_044220495.1. Taxonomy (GTDB): domain Bacteria; phylum Actinomycetota; class Acidimicrobiia; order Acidimicrobiales; family JBBSGY01; genus JBGAQY01. The sequence goes on along the minus strand of JBGAQY010000034.1, from coordinate 18,663 downwards.
AGGCGATTGAATCCTCTCGAGGCAACGCGTTGCGTAAAGAGGCAAGCATCCTGGTAGATCTGCACGACTTTGCCGAGTCGGTCACCCTTGCGCCAATGACTAATGAGGCGATTGATGTCGACGGATGGACGGTCATCCTGCTGTCGCGGCTCCGCGAGGTTTCGCCGGTAGTCACCACAAGCGAGATGCACAAGAGCTTGCGTCGGCTTCACCACGCGCTGTCTGGCCTAGTGCCTGATTTAGTTCGTTGGGACAAGCAACTTTCGAGGACGATTGACGTGTGGAAGTCGAACCCATTCACAGGCGACGCGGAGCAGACGGCGAAAGATGCCTTGGAGCAATTCGTGTTGCCCGCGCTTGGATACACCGGGCCTGTGCAAGTGCTTCACGGTGACGCGTGGAGTGGTCAGGTTATGAGAACGGCCGAAGGGCTGAAGTGGTTCGACTTCGAGACTGCATCGATTGGACCGAAAGAATGGGATCTTGCGGCGTCGGATGTTGTCGAAGGTTACGGCCCATACGACGAGACTCTCTGGCGTCACCTCAAGCTCGTGCGCAGCTGGACAGTCGCTGTATGGAGCAATGTAAATGCTCAGCACTCACCACAACTGCAGCATCACGTCGACCTTCATATCGACCGCTTGGCGCAAGCTTTACGGGCCAAATAGAGATCCGGTGCTGAACAGTTCGCCTTGTAGTCGTTGGTGACTAAGAGCGGCTTGCTTCTCAGCGATCCGCTTTTCGGCAATAGCGAGATAGCTCTCACTGACGTCAAAGCCCGTAACCGATCGTTCGAGTTCAACTGCGGCAAGAGCCGTGCTGCCAGAACCTATAAAGGGGTCGAGTATGCGATGTCCTCGTTCGGTCGCCAGTGCTATGCATCGCCCAGGAAGGCTTGTTGAGAATGCGGCACCATGACCGTGTCTGCCGGTCGCCGTGGGCAATCGCCAAAGGTCGGGCACTCCAAAGCTAGCTTCCCCTTTTTGACGGCCGCCGAGGTGACGTGGCAGTCCATCTATTCCCGCCCCATTCCAATGTGACTTAGTAGAGACGGTTAGATGCAGCACGTACTCGGTCACGTGGGAAACGCGACTGCTTACCGACTCGGGTGTTGTGCTGCGCGCCCAGACGAATGTGTGTGCGTTGCAGTAGCCCACTCGTGACGCGCGTTGCGAGATTTGGTGCGGAATGAGGCACATCTCACCGTCTTTTAAGTACGCATGTCCTGCGCTCGATCTCAGCACTTTGCCATCAGCCCATGTCTCGGCGATTCGGTCTCCTTTCATCGCCTGTAGTTTCTCGCTCGAGCTGCGACGGACAACCGTGCGCGTGTTGTATGTGTCTCCGATGTTCCACCAGACCGACCCCGTGTCGGCGATAGCCGGCTCGAGTCGATAGAGAAGCTCGACGGTATGACGAACAAATCCTTCCGGCGTTTGTTCGAGGCCGTACGGACACCGTTCACCGTCTGCCCACGCGACCGTCAAGTTCGTGTCGTAGACGCGCATGCCCCAGTAGGGGGAGGATGTGACAACGCAATCAATCGACTGAGGCTGTAGTGCCGGGATCAGGTCGGAGGCACTGCCGTGAAGCAGTTCGACTTCACTGCTTGGATGTAGTCGAGCGCCTGAGTAGGTCGACTGACTGAGCAAGTACTCCGGAATTTTGTGGCGCGGCACAAAGGTCTCGCTGTACGCATCCGAGTTGAGTAGCTCAAGTAACTCAGTGAAAGTGACAGTCTCTCGGCGAGCGGAGTGACCGAGGGCGTCGCCGATTAGGTGGTAGCTCATGCCCACGATCGGCGCCACGACGTTGACGGCAAAAGATCGTTTGTATGCCGCCGCCGGAAAATCAGAAGCGAGCCGACTGATCGATGACTTGGGCTGTATGCGATAAGTCATTGGGTGCGGGATGTTCTTTGTGTTCGGACGTCGATCATTCTGGGAAAGTATCGATCGGCTCGTGCGCTTCCAAACCGTCAGCCGACCTTTTCCCTGGAGCGTCGGCTGGCGTATGGAACAACTACGTTTGGAAACTCCTCAAGCCCCCGCCGTCAGTCGTTGGGTGCCCTTCGAAGATCAGCGAGTGGGTTCGGTCAGTGTCGAGTCGAGGCTGGAATCAATATTGATTGTCGTTACCGAGCTCAGTATCTCGCCGGGGATGACTTCAATGTTCACAGTTGCTCGGTCGGAAGTTGCAAACGAGATGTTGAACGGCTGATCTGAGGTTTGTAACGGTCCCGACGACAGAGTGCGCGTCGGTGGACCAGGCCGCGGTGGCTGCGTCGGCAACTGAACCGCAGGAGCGGGTCCGCTACCCATCGGCAGCGCTGCACCAGTTGTGGAGTCGGTCACGGTGAGCTCGGTGTTGTTCCACGCAGCAATGTTCGTGACCGTCACCACCATTAGCTGGTCTCGAATGTCGACAAAAGCTTGAGCACCCCGTGTTACGCCCGGTTGCACACTCACTTGAAGATGCGTCGCGCTATTCGGTTGCGGAAGTTCGGCGTGCTGTGATGTCGATGTGTCTACGCGTATGGGCAGATCGGGCTGCAGGGCAGCACCAGTATTGTGCGAACGCGAGAACCCAAAGACTGACAATACTGCCAACGATCCGCTCGCAATCAAGGCAGTTATAGAACGGGTCCGACTCGCCTCAGACTCATGCGGTGCTGGATCAGACATTGGCATCACTTTCCATTTGGTGCCGACGTGACGCTTTCGAAGTAGTCGTGAAATTGCTGGTTGTTGATCTCCACGAACTGGGGCGCGCTGCCCTCCGCTCCCCAAGGATTTTGCACGGTAATCGTCTGTGTTTGTTCGTTAACGGCAACGACCGCATATGCATGTGGGCCGACAAGGGTCTTTTCGGGGTTGACGTAAAGCGCACCGTCAGCAGCGTCGCCTGGTGTTGACATGAGCAGTACGCGTCCGAGTTGGAAACTCGTAATGACATCCGAGACATCGACACGTGACGTGCTCAACTGCTTAGTCTCGTCAGACATCAATATCAGCGAGTCAGGTACGAAGAATTGACCGATCCTGTCTGCTCGGGAATCAAACGCCGAAGCAATGTCGGTGCCAGTGTTTGCTGCTGATCCAGGAGTGAACTCAGGCGTATAACCCGACTCAACTCCGGCAATCAGGCTCGGCAGACTTTGGGGGTATTCACCGTGGTCGAGTGCTTCGTATCCGCCAGCGAGTTGCGCGATCGCCTTTTCGTAATAGATCGCCGTGCGGTTCGAGTCGGCGTCGCCGTGAAGGGTGCGTGCGTAGTCGAGGCTGTTGTCAGCGACATTGCCTGGCAAGGTTCCCGCCACCGTAACTTCAATAGGCTGACCGTCGCGGTAGAGCGTGACAGTCACTGAACCGTTGGCGTTGTATGTGATGTTTCGCTCCAACAAATCGGGATTCTGAATGCCATACGCGATCAATGTTGAAAGCACAGTGCAGTCGCCGAGAGTGCCCTGGTTGACATCCTTGCTGGGGTCAAAGTTTGGGTCGTGTATCGATGACACGCTGTGCCAAGTCAACGGCCATGAGTCTTTTGTGAATGCCGGTTCGAAGAATGGGAGTTTCGCTGTGAGCTCTGCCCACTCGTCACGTGTCAACGTTTTCGCGCTGTAGCTGAGCAGATTCAAGAGACCGTCAGGCGGAGGCGCAAGCGTGTCGTCGCTTGGGTCTGCGTCGATCGTTCGCGCTACGAGCGTTTTCCACTGCTCTGCTTGCTCAGGTGTCAACTGTTCAAAGAACACCGCTAGTTCGCCCGGACTCATCGCTGTCAGCAACGAATACAGGTCGTCGATCGAGGGCGTCTCATCAGTGCTTCCAATGACTGCAAAGTTTCCTTGGCCTGGCACGACGTAGAGCGCGCCTTTGGTGTAATTGGCAGAGTTGATGCCGTCGGGCCCGAACAAGATCGACGCATACCGCAGTGCTTTCGCCAGGTTGGGGTCGAGATTTCCAGAGAGCAATCCGGCCTCGTAGATAACCCAGTCGCGACTGCCCTTGTTGAAAGAAAGTGCGCCCACGAGCTGACTCCAAAGCGACATGTCGATCTTCGAAGCCTGTTGCAGGGCATCACCCGCAAGTTTTGTTGCAGCCAACGCGCTAGCTGCGTTGCTTGCATTCTGTTGATCGACGCGTGCTTGGGCGGCGGGATCAACAACGCCCGTCGTTGGGTCTGGTGTTGCCGTTAAGGGCGAAGCGATTCGGTATGCACCTGATGAGTCGTCGAGGGTGGCGCCCGCATGCGCGGCCATGGCTATTGCGCTTTTGAGCTGGCTCTGAATTTCTGAGATGCGTCCGCTTGTCGAAAACAGAACTCGTGCCCCGCCGTTCCAAGCTCGCGACAGTGACTCGATTTCGATGGCGACTTCTGTTGCCGCTGCCTTTGCAGCATCGCCCGCTGTGCCAGTCCACGCGCCGGCGAGATCTGACTTGTTGACGAACTGAGTAGACAGGGATGCAACTTGGGAACTCATCGAGTTCAAGATTGTCGCCGCTTGCGAGAGTTGGCCGGGTGACCAACTGAGCACCTGGGGGATAGTTAGCGACATGCTCACCCGCCTGCTGATTGCGTATCAGCTTGCTGGTAGTTGGTGACAGCCATGCCAAGGGCGCTTTGGAGGGAAGTGATAGACGCCTGTGCGTCTCGTATTGAGGATCTAACGCAACCCTCGACATCGGGTTGGTGGAGGCTGAAATTTCCGCCCGGCATTGCGAGGCACGCCATGGCGACGCTTCTCGTTGCCCATTCGAGCTGGCCCATTTGACTCGCTACGGACCCGATGCCCGAAGCAGCTGCAGCGACCTCACCGGTGTCGATAGAAAAGTTCGGCACGAATCCCCCCGGATACGAACAAAAACCCAAACAAAGAGCAGAGAACAAAGAAAAGAACAGAGAGCGGGCTTCAACGCCAAAGGCGGCGAAATTGGGCCTCGCTATTCGAGTATGGGATACCCGCCAGCGCCTGTCTAGGCCATAGTTGCGAAAACCAATTGGCGAGATTTATCCCTTGCCAGATCGATTCTTGGCCCTCAACAATGGCCTGTGACTGATTTCAACAAAGAGCCGCTTAAGGCTGACAAATCGACGGTCGAGTGGCGAGGCCGAGTGACATGGCTGCCTCGTCATGAGTGGATGGCGGCTCGTTTCAACGGCTGGCGAAATAGGCGTGCCATTGTCGATGCCATGAGCATCAGCGACGGTATGCCGATCAGCTCAACGGGCATTGGCATCGTTGACGCAATCTTGCTTGTTTTCGCGGTGCTGTTCTTGCTCGTGATAGTCGCCGCGATTGTTTGGGTTGTCGCAATCCCACTGTTGTTGGCGTTGGTTGACATCGCCATTCTGCTGCTGCTGTTCGTCCTCGGAGTCGTCGGGAAAATGTTGTTCCGGCGTCCGTGGACCGTGGTCGCGACGAGCTCGACTGGAGAACGTCGCGAATGGAAAGTGAGAGGCTTGCGACGATCACGACGGGTCGCGCGAACGGTGGAAGATGCGTTGAATTCCGGAATCAATCCTGACCCGCTGGTGGCAAGCTCACTTATTCAGTAGCGGGTTCGACTTGTGAACAGTGGGTCGATCGATCGAAATTGACTTACTGGTCGACAGTACGCATTACGGGTTGGCGACGGTGCCGTCTGAAAACCTGTTGCCGCTCCACACGTTTCCTGAGACGTTGGGCATCCAGTTCGAAACAACGCCGTATGAGCCGCAGTTCTTGAAGTACTTCTGGCCAAACACGTTGTTTGTCACTTGCATGCCACTGTTGCCCGCTGCGTTGTTGTCTTCGAAGCCGGCCTTTAGGCAGTAGCCGCCCGAGTTCACGAGGTTGCGATCGATAACGATGTTGTGGAACGCACCGAAGTCGTCGTAGTTGGCAATTCCACCTGACACGCACTCAGAAGGCGTGAGGTCGATCGTGTTGTGGCGGATCACCATGTTGCTCGCGCCACCATTGGTGCCTACTGCCGACTGGTGGTCGGGTGGACGACACACCTGGTCGTGTATGTACGAATCTTGCACCGTTGAGTTACTGCCGAGCATTGCTGCTTTACCGCTGAAGCCGTGCGAATCGACTCGAGTGAAAGTAAAGCCGGCTCCCTTGTATTGCACGGCACCACCGACAAGTTCGACATCGGTCAACTTGAGCGCAATCGAAGTGTTCGCGTCGGAAGTGCGAATGCTGTAATCACAATTGCCATTGATACGTGATCGTTGAATCGTTGCTGCGGTGACGCCTTCGTTTATGTAGACGCATCCATTGATGTCGAGGGAGTCAACAACGGCGTTGTTGTCGGTGATCATTACGTAGTTGAACGGCGCTGATTCCCAGTGCCAACCAGCGCCGGTTGTTGTTTGCGATGGCACTGACTTGAGAGTTGCGCCTGTGTGCTTCCATCCGGTGTTTGATGCATCGGGAAATGCTCCGGGCGCCGACAAAGTAGTAGTTGTGCTTGGCGGGCGCGTGGTCGATGTAGTTGTTGGCGTAGTCGTCGATGTGGTTGGCGGCCTCGACGTAGTCGTGGCGGGTGCGGTCGATGTGCTGGTGGTGGTTGGCCGCGTCGTTGTGGTCGATGTCGCAGGCGCAGTCGTGTTTGGCGTTGTCGTGGTTGGCGCTGCCGATGTGTTGCGCACATTGAACGACGCTCGATATGTGCGCGTGCGATCTGTGGTCGTTTTCACGACGGCAACAACTGAGTGTGAACCGTCTGCAAGTCGTGTGGTGTCGAGTGCATTTGCCGAACCATCGGGCGCAGTGCGAGCCAAGTCGTATGGCGCGTACTGTTCGACGCTCAGAGGTGCAGCGGTAGCGGGGCTGTCGAGATAGAAACTCACCTGCGCCACGTTCGAGCGAGACACAAAGACGTACGCGTTGCCCCTGATTGTTGCGCTCGAAAGTCGCACCGGGTTCGAACGGTCAGCGCTGCTCGACACCAAAAGCACGCTCGGCGCCGCGCCTGCCGCCGAGGCAACGGGGGTGACGGTGGCGACTAACGCAACAGCGGCCAAACCGACAGCGATCGCCCGCTTCGATATCCGACGACGAACCCCAAACATCTGTACTTCCATACGAAACTACCTGGTCCTGCCTAGTGGGAGCCCGTCTGGCTCTTCATCATGATACCTAGCGGGCCGTGGGCCACAAGCGAGCGGGTTGGGTCGTTGCAGACGCAGGCGCGAGAGTTGTCGAGATGGATTCAAACCGCCTTGGCCGCATTTTTGCATACGCATTGCGGCACAAGCCGGGTGAGGCCGGTATCTCTCTCTCGACCATCATCCGCAGCGAAGGCATCACGCGACAACAACGTGATGACATTCACCGTTCATCAAACGGTGTTTGGCTAACCGACGCGGTGCCCTCACAGTTCGTGACTGTCGTAGAACGACCAATTGCGGTTCGCAAAACGGAAGACACACTGACGCTCGACTAATCAAGGCACCGATCAACTGGGTTCGCTAACGAACCCAGTTGATTCCTGTGATCTGACGATCCCAACTTGGGTAGCTCTGGTTCGTGTAAGGCGAGTACACCCGTGTGTTTATCGAGTTGGCTTTAGTGTCGATCTCGACGAGACGAACCGGATTGGTCTTGTTGTCGTGGATGCATTGCAACAACGAATAGACCTTGTTGCCGTTAACGCCCGTGTCAGTGCGATACGCAACCGAACCAACGTGCCCTGAGAACACCATCCGGATGTTTGCGTACTGCTTGATCAGATTGTCGTAGAGGTATTGCGGACTCGTTGCTCCGTAGCCACCGTTTGTTTGTTCGATGTTGCCCGAAGGGTCGAGGTAGTCATGCGTGACGACGATGACGTTGTAGTTGGGGTGTTGGGCAACGACCTGCTTTGCCCACGTGACAACCTCGGGCCGTGGCCAAAGTTCGAGAGTGAGCACCATCCACTTGAGGTCTTCTTTCTCGAAAAGCGAGTACGAGTTGTCGACCTTGTTGGGCTGGTACTGACCGGCAACTGCGCCGAATCGATCGGCCGTAAAGAAGCTATTGAACGTGTTGGTGTTGCGCACTTCGACACTTGCGCTCGCACCTGGGCAGGCCGAACCTCCAGGGCACACTGCATTGGTGTCGTGGTTGCCGACGGCCAACGAGTAGGGGATGTTTGCACCTTCGAGCACGGCCATAGCGTTGCTACCGACTTTGAATTGCGAGTGATCGGGTGTGTCCCAATTCATGACGTCGCCAGAGTGCGTAACGAAGGCAAGATCGAGGGCCGTTTTGTTGTTTGCGAGCCATGTCGTTCGGTTTTTGAAGCGCGGGTCGCTTGAGTTGAGCACCTCTTGTTGTGTGTCGGGCATGACAGCAAGTGTGAACTTCGAATCAGCGTCGTCACCTGGTTGAGGCAACGGCGCCGGCTGAAGCGCCGTTGTCGAAGTGGTGGACGTAGTTGACGCTGGCGGTGCGAGTGTCGTCGATGTGGTTGGCGGCGAAGTCGTCGATGTCGTCGACGTCGGCGCCACCGGGGGAGCCGTTGCTGGTTGCACCAATTGTTTCACGACCAAGTCATCGCGCGTGAGCGGTGTTGGTGTGCCCGTCGTTGATTCGTATGTCATGTAGCCAACGGAGCCAGCGGACTTGATGACCCCAGCACCCTTGTCGGTGACGTTGAGCTCCCAATCGGGTACGGGTGTGCCTTTGATCCAAGCGCGCATCAAGATGTTGACGCTGTCGGTGCCCACGATGCGCGCCTGCACGACGAGCTCCGACCCCGATTTCAGAACGGCCTTCGAACGCGCTGTGCCTAGCGAAGGATTTTCTACCCACCCCTTGGTGCGGTTGGCGCCGAGACGAACACTGCCGTTCGCATTGACATTGACTTTGGCGTAGTACCTGTCGTTATTGGCCTGGCGACGCAGAACGAATGAGTCGTAGAGACCTATGCGTGCTGATGAGATCGACGGAATCGTCAACGTTGACCGCATTTCGACATCGCTTGCCGAGACTGACGAGACAAGAGCTTGTGCTGACTTTCCGCGTTGCACAGCCCCCATCCGCAACTTGCCGTCGCGAACGTTCAGGATGTTCGCAGTTTCGAGTCGCGTGGCGTAAGGGCCACCAACTTCCGCCGCACCGAGACCCGACGGAATTGTTCGGCTGAAGCTGTCAGCGGCTAGCAACTTGCCCGTGGAATATCCAGCTGCCGCGGGAGCGGCTTGTGCGGGCAACAGCCTCACGCCCTCTGCCACTGCTAGCAGCGCTACTACTCCGCTGATTGCTGCTGCTGTCGTAAAACGCCTTCGAGCGCGCCCGCCAATTAATCCGCTGCTGTGAATCATGATGGGGCACCGTAATTACATCAGACGGTGGTGTCAAAGAAACACGGTGTGCATCAAGCTGACCGCTTTGTGCCGGTTAAGCGTTTGTTACGCGCGTTAACGTTCGCGCAATGTCGTTTCGAGAGTTAAAGCGTGTCGCCGTGCGTCAACGTCTCGAAACCAATGTGCAGTTCTGACTTCGTCGGACGGTTCGCGCTGATCCACTGCTTGGTCTGCGGCAACGACATGCCGCGCACGCCGTGATAGTGGTTGTACGCAATTTCCCAAGTCATCTTGCTCGCGTTGTCACCCATGATCATTGGCACTGAGCATGGCCAGCCCGAGGCGCCAGGGTTGTTCAGGAAGCGAACGTTGTATTCCATCGCTGTCGCGATGCGCGTTGCTTGCTCGCCGTAAAGATCGATGCGTTGGATATACGCCGTCTCGGCAGCATTGACTGCCCCTGCCATCCCCAACGCCAAGTGACCCATGTCGCGACACGTTTCTTGCTCGAGGCCAGCTGCAAAGGTCGTAGGTGAGTGCCAGTACGCCTCAATGAACGACGTCTGGACGGCGGTGCCGACGGGCACGACGGGCAACGCGCCGTCGCTCGGCATGTAGATCAGAGCCTTGATTTGCTCACGCCACATGCTCACGGACTTGTCGAACAGAGCGCGGTCGTTCGTAAAGATCGCGATGTTCATCATCCCTTCGATCATTGACGTCTGCCAGTTCATGTTCGACGTACCGGTGACACCGTCTTGGATCAACGGAAGACTTGTCGAGCGCAGCATCTTTTCGAATTGCGCAATGTCAGCTGCGCTCCAACCTGAGTTGCTATAGCGCATGATCTCGGCAGCCTTGGTGAAACCTTCCGCCGCCCACGCTGCTTGCAGTCGACCGTTGCGATAAATCGTGCTGTCGTTCTTGTAACTCTTGAGGGTGTAACCCCAGTCGTTAAGGATTCTGATTGCTTGATCGCGACTCGCTGTGTTGCCCGTGTAATACCAAAGGAGGGCTGAGTCGTAAGCAGCAATCCAGTCGCTCATCTGATCTGAGCAACCTTCATCTGGGTTGCTTGCCGAACCGCACCCGACAACTTCGCGAGCGCGTGGTTCGCGCGTGGTGCTGGCCGCACTCGCCGACTTCGCCGCGTTGAGGGCAGAGATCGACGGCTCTTGTTTTGCAGCGATGCGCGCTTTTACTTCGTCGAGTTGTTGTTTGCTGACGACTATGCCCGGGTGTACGAAAGTTGTAGGTGTTGGTGGGGGCGCTTTCGTAGTTGTTGTGGTCGCCGGTGCCTTGGTTGTTGTCGTTGTTGGTCTGGCAGTGGTCGACGTCGTCGTTGTGGGAGCTCTAGTCGTTGTTGTGGTGGGCGCAGCACCCGATGGTTCGAGAATGATCGAGTCGATACCGAGTGTGTATCCACTACTGCGCGAGTTCTTGCCGACAACGGTGAAACGAAATTGTTTGGTTCCGGCGCTACCGAAGCTCACGTAAGCAATCGGGAGCGTTTCGTATGCGACGGTGCCCGTGTAGAGGTCTTGTGGGCCGCCGTGATTTACAAACGATCCGTCGTAAGAAGCGTTTGGCGCGCCTTTGATTGCTAGTTGAAAACTGCCGCGATCGGGGAACTTCTTGATGGCGACCTTGACTGCATATTGACGCGCCTCGGGTACGTTCACTGAGAACGTGACGTAATCGCCGACAGCGTTTGAGTTGTAGATCACGCATTTGCCCTCGGGGCAAGGAGTTGCTGCCGTCTTCACTAGGTCACCGGAGCTCGCGACAATCTTTAGAGTCTCGGCTTGATTGGTGATCACCCCACTAGCGGCGTTACTTACCTGAGTCGCGGCGAAGGTTCCGAGCAACATCGCAGAGGTGAGGATGGCGGCATCGCGTCGGCGTCGGCGAACAAGGGATTTTAAGTCGGCGTATGATAATACGGATTTCACCGATCCAGTCTGGTTGGAGCGCGTCCGGTCTGTCAAAGATCGGGAATTAGTCGGATTTTACGTAATGCCTTGAAGCACTACGTAGTGGTTAGTCGCGTCGCTGCCAGATCCCTGGAACCGTATGACGAGCGAAAAGCGCAGTGCCAGGTCGCTGAGGAGCGTCTCGATTTCGTTATCCGAAAAGTCGTGGCAATACCGCAGAGCGCCGAAATCTCCTTGCCATCCGAGCAAATGGTCGCCCGGCTCGAGGGTCACTGGCGAAGGGCCGGTGAAGGCCTTGGCCTCAAAGTTCCGCAACTTCGTCGGTTGCCACAAACTGACGCAGGCGACGCCCTCTGGCGACAAATGGTCAGCGATTTGCCCCAAGACCTCGGCCCGATACTCAGCGCCGGGCAGGTGGTGGAACAGTCCGAAGGCAACTACTAGATCGAATTGCTTTGCGCCCGCGGCGAGGTAGTCGTCGATTGATGCATGCACGAAACGTTTGGCTGGATATCGATCTTTTGCTCGCTCGATCAACTGCAACTCTGCATCAACGCCGGTGTATTCGCCGTCGATGCCCGAATCATCGAGAAAGGCGGCAAAGCGGCCATTGCCGCAACCAAGATCGAGGATTGACTTTGGCGCCTTGGCATCGATTGCCCTAGATAAGAGCCTTTGCCAACTGGGCCAGGGGGCCTGACGGGTGTCGTCGAAGGAAGCCGCATGATGTTGGTAGAACTCGCTCGATAGCTGCTGCAGTTGCGCACGTGCCGCTTTGTCCACCCGCCGATCCTAAGCTTCAAGCAATGTCGGTATCTGGTCGTGACCTAATCAATGACAACGCGCGCGCAGTCATTGATGCGCTGATTGCCGCAGGGCCTGCCGATGCTGAGCAACAGCTCGGGCAATTGATTCGCAAACACAAGAAACCCGGCGCATCGTTGTGGGCGAAATCAGACCTGCTGGCGACATTCGAAAGCGTTTACAAGAACGACGAGTCGGTTGCATGGTTGCGTTCGATCTTGCGCAAGAAACCTGTGCGCTCGCGCTCGGGCATCACATCGATCACTGTGCTTACGAAGCCGTTTCCCTGCCCGGGCCGCTGTGTGTTTTGCCCAGTCGATGTGCGAATGCCAAAGAGTTACATCGCAACCGAGCCGGGTGCTCAGCGCGCCGGACGATTGGGCTTCGATCCATACGAGCAAACATTTGAACGGCTGAGCGCGTACGCACGACTTGGGCACCCGACATCGAAGATCGAACTCATTGTGCTCGGCGGAACGTGGTCGGCGTATCCACCTGAGTATCAACGCTGGTTCATCAAGCGACTGTTTGATGCACTGAATGACTTTGGCGTGACGCGTGACGACGACGTGAAGTCGTATCCAACTGATTGGCAAGATCGCATTGCCGACGGTGAGACATACAACGGGCACATCAATGCGTCGCAATATGTGAAGGAGGCCCATGTCGAGTCGGCCACAGAAGATGAAGTCATCGCAGCGCACACGCGTAACGAGACGGCAGCAAGTCGTTGCGTCGGGTTGTCACTAGAGACGCGGCCAGACCTTTTGGATGAAGCCGAATGCGTTCGGTTGCGCAGTCTCGGTGCAACCAAAATACAGATCGGTATTCAGAGTCTCGATGATCAAGTGTTGAAGCTCAACAAGCGAGGGCACAACGTTGAGCGCACTCGTAGCGCAATCGATTTGCTTCGTCGATTCGGCTTCAAGATTCAAGCGCACTGGATGCCAAACCTCTACGGATCAACCCCCGACGCCGACATTGTTGACTACGACAAAGTGTTCGGCGATCTGTCGATATGCCCCGACGAGTTAAAGGTCTATCCCACCGCGCTCATTCAAGATACTGAGCTTGAAACGATTGCCAACGAGGGTCGGTGGAATGCGTACGAGCCATCAGAGCTCAACCGTGTGCTCGAACACGTGCTCACGCATACGCCGGAGTACTGCCGCCTCAGTCGTGTGATTCGCGACATTCCGAGTTTCGAGATTTTGGCCGGCAACAAGAAGGGCAACTTGCGACAGGTAGTCGAGGGCGAGATCGACCCGACCCGGCTTCACGACATTCGTGCGCGCGAGATCAAAGATGAGGTTGTCGCGAGAGACGATCTGACGCTTGATCGCGTCGACTACGCAACGAGCGCGGCTGATGAAGTGTTCTTGCAATTCATTCGCACGAGAGATCGAAAGATTGCCGGATTCTTGCGATTGTCACTGCCGCGCGACGACAGTCGCTTGTCGGTAGAAGACCTCAATGGCTCAGCGATCATTCGTGAAGTGCACGTCTATGGCGATTCGGTGCGAGTCGGCGCGGAGTCACAGGCAACTCAGCATCTCGGCCTTGGTCGCGCACTCATTGCAAAGGCATGTGACATTGCGAGCGGTGCGAACTTCGAACGCATTGCCGTGATCAGTGCAATCGGCACACGCGCGTACTACGCAAAACAAGGCTTTCAACAAGCGTCGCTCTATCAAGTGAAGTCGCTCTAAGCACCGAGTTCGACAAGCCCGCGCAACTGCGGACGGGCCTCCGCTAGCGCATTGCTGAACTCATCAAGCGCACTCAACATCTGCCGCTCGTCTGTGAGCATTTTGCGAAGTATTCCAGTTGCGTTGGAGTAGCCGACAAACGAAGTCATCGAGTGGGCAATCGACGCTATAGGTCGGCGTAGTTGTTCAAGGTTGTGGTCGACCGCCGGCCTAGTCGGCAGATTCCACCGCTTCAAACCGCTTTGGTAAGCGTGCCTGATTATCGCTGTCGCATCGCCGGTAAAGCCCCGAGCGCGTGCCCAGTCGGTCCACACCTGTCTTTCAGACTCATCGGGATCGTCTATGCGGCGACCAGCTACGAGCCCACCCAAGCTGTCTTCTTCCTGCTGCTCATTCACCCGCTGGTGCAGGTGAATGCCGTGCCAATCGGTAAATACGCAACGCCCGTCATCAGTCAGCATGAAGTCGCTAGGAAACATGTCGAGCGGACGAACGTAGCGACCCTCAACTGGTGGCAACGCATCGACTGCGCGAGAAATTGAGGGCATTAGATCGCTTAATCGCGTTACCCAACTTGCGCCGTTTGCCGCCGCCTTCTCGAGCTGCGAATTCCACCAAGCTTGAGAGTTGTTCGGAAAAGTCGACTGAGGGCCCATGCCGATGTTGGCGCGAGCGCACAAGGCGGCGAAATGACCGCGAGTCCACAGGATCCCTTCAATGCGATCAGGCGAAACATCAGCAGTCGCTAAGCACTTGCCCGGCTCTAACACGGTTGCCGTGTAGGCGTGAAAATCGAAGTCATAGGGACCGTGGGGCGTGTCTGGCAGCGGCCCATCGGTCGGTACGCCGACGTAAGCCTGTTTCGCAGTTGTGAGGCGCGGCGTAGTGGTTTCGGCCCCGAGGGCTTGAACTCGAATATGAAAGTACAAGTCAGCAATGACTTCACCAGCAGTCTCGGTGTACTTGGAGCGCTCGAACCAATCTGGCCGTTTGAGTAGCAGTGATTCGGCACCGTCGCTCAGAATCCAATGCGTGCGGTGCAGTGCGAACTGCTCGATGCGCGTGAGTGAACAGGTACCCGATAGACCGAACGCGCGTCCGAGATAGTCGGCTAGTTGGTCGTCGTCGGTTGGCACTCACCGGACTGTGGCAAACGCATCCCTCCGAACAAAATCCGGCGAGGCCCTTTTACCTACGCGAAAAGACGAAAACGGCGCCGAATCTGGCCCTTGTTTGGCAGTTTGCGTAGTTGAAAGCAGGGCGGTGCGCCCGCCCAGCGCCTCAACAGCGACTTATGCGCGAACCTGTGAGTGCTCGTCCATGAGTCTCAGGTTGCTCACAGTGGCACACCACCGGCTCTTAAGCGTCGCCGCCGATGTAACTGGTGCTGTCAGACGTCGATGACTTCGTGAGTCAATTCAAAACGTTGCTCAATCAGTATGAAGGAAAGGGACTTCTTCACGATGTGAGTGTGTAGAGGACGACTTCCACTTACACAATAAGTACGCGTCAATAGCGCCGGCGATTAGCGCGCCAGTCGAACCAAGTACGAGATCGCCGATCGTGTCTTGATAGGCGGTGGCGCGCTCGGTCGGATTGTCTTGTACAAACAAGAAGTACTCGCCGAGTTCCCAAAACACTGCGATCAACGCGCCCACGCCACCAATCAACAGAAGCTGCTGCCATCGTCGGCCGACGCCACCTTTGGTTAGGAGTGGCGCCAGGCCAAGTGACAGCAAGAGCCAAAGCGTGAAGTGCATGAGATCGTCCCACCACGTCACCTTGTCAAACAGGTCGAGCCAGTTGCCGACCGTATCGACGAGGAAGGGGAGCGTGACCAGAATGTCGGCTCGCAGGGGGAAGTCACCGGCTGACTTGCCGATAGCGCGCATGACGAGCCACACGAGTGCGATCAGACACGCTCCCAGTGGATAGAAGATCAGGCGCGACCCGAGCGCCTTGCCGTCGAACTGTTGGGCGTCGGTGAGGAGGGCGACGAGCAGCATTGCGATGAGGGCAACTTTTGCTGCAATCGAGATACCGATGAGCTGGGTACGAGACATCAGACGAGGATAACGCCACCTCGATTTGGCCCGTGTGACCAGCTCCGTCACGATTTACCGATGACGTCGAGGCCTCCGAAGACCCCAGCAGCGCGCCCTCGCGCCGGAGGGCCGGTCGACGTTGCCGATCGGGAGGGTGCCAAGTTCACGATGAAGGGCTTTCCTCGTGATGCTTCGCTTCGGGCGCAGTCAGGTTTGTACGTCGGCATTGTCGGCGAACCCATTGATGAGGCATGCCTCGTTGGCCCTTTCCTCGACGTCGAGAACCCGTGGCTGGTTTTGGAGAGCGGTGCTGTTCATCGACTAGTGCCGCGTGATCTGCACTCTCGCCTTGCCGTTGTTAGCAACGACGCAATTCAGCAAAGCGAACTTCCGATGGGACGCCTCAATTCATTCTTCGTTTACGGCTTGCACGACGGGGCACGAACGCTCGCATCACATGTCGAGTGGTGGCGACCGACGAAGTCTCCTGAGCAGGTCCGGTGGATTGCGTATCGCGACGATGACATTCGCCCAACCGTTGCCGCTCGCGGGTCGTTTACTTACAAAGCTGGGCGCAGGCCTTCAAATGAAGAGTTGTTGCGCGAACTTCGATGGACCGACCCGTTGTCAGCCCACAGCAAACCGATCATCGTGGCATCGCCTGAACCAAGAGGTGAAAATGCAGATGGAAGTCTGCGTTTCGTGCCCTGGTCGTCGCGGCTGGTGCGACCTGGCATGACGGTTCAGATCAGAACTGATGATGGTCCGGTCGACACCCAGGTCTTGTTATGGCAACGCGTTGACATCGACACCATCAAGCGCATTCCTCAAGCGGGCGATCTCGATTACATCCAGTTCAAAGTCTTCACCGAATACGACGCCACAAATCGCCGCGAGCCATGGACGGTGAAGTTGCAGGAGCGCATGTCTGTGCTCGATGACTTCTCTCATCTGCAAATGGCACCAATAACCGAGTCAAGCCGAGAGCCGTTTGTGATCGAGCCCGACGCAAACAAGACCAGACCAACTGAGGCTGACATCGCGCTTACGGCGTCGACTGTCGCTCTTGGTCATCACGTAAGTAGTCGGCGCCGAACCAACTATGTCGATCCCGCCCAAGGAGCATTCTTTTGAGCATTGTCAAAGAAACCGTAAGGCGCGCTCGCGCCGTTGTAACTCGTGAGTTGCCGCCGCCGGAGGTTCAAGCACGCGACTTCAAGCAGTGGGCATCGGAGTTTGGTGAGGAGGCTGATTGGCGCAAGCGCGAACTGAGCGCGGTCAAGAAAAACGGCTACACGGTTGTCGACTTGATGTCGGGCATGGGTGGGTCAAGTACTGGTCTTGAACTTGCCGGCTACACAATCATCCACGCGTCGAACCATTGGTCGACGGCCGTACAGGGTCATCAGGTCAACCACCCAGATACCGACCACAGTCAGAGTGACGTTTCGAAGGTCGAGCCCAGCTTCTTCCCGCCAGCGGACGTCTTGTGGGCTTCGCCTGAATGTAAAAACCACAGCCCGGCCAAGGGCAAGAAGCGCGGCACGAGCGACCTTATGCTCGTCGACGAGTGGGGTCGTCGTCTCGACGAGTCAGAGTGGGACGAGGCGGAAGCCGAAATGGATCCCAAGGAGCTGCTGAAGAACGAAGAAGATCGCGCGCGCCGAAGTCGAGCAATGATGGAAGACGTTGTGCGAATTGCTGAGTACAACGCACAAGATCGCGGTAAGCCCTACAAGTACATGGTCATCGAAAACGTGCCGGCGGTGACCGACTGGATTCATTTTGCCGAGTGGCGTCGGCGTCTCGACGTCATTGGTTACGACATTGAGGTGATGTCGCTCAACTCATCGCACGCGCACGGCCGCGATCTCGAATGGGAAGGCGTTGCGCAGAGTCGCGACCGTGTTTACATCGTCGCAACGCTTAAAGGCTTGCCGAAACCCGATCTTGAGGTTCGTCCGCCTTGCTACTGCTTCAACTGCGACAGTGTTGTAGAAGGCAAGAAGGTGTGGAAGCAAACACCGAAAACCAAGAACAAGCCCAAAGAGCTGGTGAGTGGTGTCTACGGCGATCGCGGCCAGTACTACTTCAAATGCACGACTTCCGGATGTGGCCAGAAGGTCGAGCCATACCAAAAGCCTGCTGCTGCAGTCTTAAAGCTCGACGACACCGGGCGCACCATCGGCGATTGGATCGACTCAAAGAAACCCCCCGCTCCAGCCACTCTTGAACGAATTCGTGCCGGTATCGAGAAGTACATGCTGGCCATCCTTTATTCGACAGGCGGACGCGAACATCCGGCTCGGCCGGGGTACGAGGCAATGCGCACGCTAACCGCCCGTCATGAAGACGGAGTTGCCCAACCGCCGCCCGGTTTTACCGTTCCTTTCGGCGGAACGTGGCGTTCGCAGGCCAGTCCGATGTGGGAACCTCAACCGACCTTCACCAATAGTCAGACTGACGGAATGGTGTTGTCGCCCGAAGTGCTCACGACTAAGCGCGGTGGGGGATCCCGTGGTCGTGGTTACAGCGTCAATGAACCGCTCGGCACGGTAACGCAGGCAGCGGGTCGTAACTTTGACTTGACCTTTCCTCCGCAGTTGTTGATGCGCAACAACACCGCGCGCGGCGATGACGCGCAAATGTCGACGTCGGTAATGGAGACTGGTCGGACCCTGACTACAGCAGGACATCAAAGCCTCGTTGGCCCGCCGTCATTCGTTCAGCCGCTGGCTTGGGTATCGCCGTACACCCGCGGTGGCGGTAATTCAATGCGTCACATTTCAGAGCCGTTGACGACGCTCACGACAGTCGAGCGACAACGGTTGGTTCAGTATTACGCGCACGCGCGTGCAGAGCTTCGAGATCTGGTTGCTGCAAATCCTG
>JBGAQY010000033.1:0-27719 GCA_044220495.1 Acidimicrobiales bacterium | reverse complement strand
TCCAACACATGGGCGAAGCTCACCAACACCGACTCAGCTGTCTTGATCGGCACCGCTGGAACTACGAGCAAGAGTCGCTGTGTCGGTTACGGCGTAGCCATTGCTGCCACCTCGACAGCGGGCTCTTACAGCTCGAGTGTCGTCTACACGGCCGTTCCGAGCTTCTGAACTGCTCGAAGCGTTGCTCAGATCAATGGAACGAGTGAGACACAGGTGCCGGAGCCTCTGTCGCCTATCACCCGAATGCGGGCCGGATAGTGAGACACATCTACCGAGGCCAATGTGGGACACATCAACCGAGCTCTTACAGCCGTTAACGCTGCTGTGCAGTGGGCTCGGTGGGGATCGAACCCACGACCAAGGGATTATGAGTCCCGTGCTCTAACCACTGAGCTACGAGCCCAGAACCGTGAAGGCCCGACCAAACGGCCAGCCCAACAAGCGCTCCGGCGGAGTTTAGGCAACGACCGCCCCCACCCCTGACCACCCGCAAGATCGACCCGAACAGGCGAGTGGCTAAAGCTCGAACAGTGCCAGCGGACGCTGCTCGCGCTCCACGGGCACGGTGCCGAGTTCCGCACTGGCGACAGATTCAACAACACCTGTGGAGCCGCTCACCCAGTCGTCGCCTGCCTCGTCGAGGTATCGGCTTCGGCGCGGGTCTTCAGCGGAGATGTAGCTGATGCGCGGTCCGCCGAATTGATCTGACGTCGAATCGATGATGCCACCGTCGGCCAGCTCCACCCATGCGTGTGCGACCTTGCGTCCATCGTCGGTTAGATACGCGCCGTAAAACTCCGAGCCGTGCAGTACTCCCCCGGCCTCTTCGGATGTCACACCACATGACGGACCTCCAGTGGAATTCACTTCGCCTGCAGCGACGACCTCATCGCGAATGCGATGGACCTCAGCGATCTGAAACGGCGTGATTCCAATACGCAGCAACAACACGACATCGACAAACTCGGCAACGATTGCTTCGTCTCGCTGCACCCATCGCAACGCGCCAGTGTCGTACTTGATGTGTTCGAGGTGCCCAGCCGTTACGGGGCGTACTGCCGTCTCGTACGGCGAAAAATCGTAATGATTGACGAGACCCTCAAGCGTGTGCACACCTTCGATGTCGAGGAAGTCACCCTCGGGCGTTTGTACAACGAGGTGATCGAACTGACAGGGGCACAACCCGTCAATGTCGTCGTATCCGCCGCAGTCGATCTGGAAGCCACATTCGTCAGCGCCCACGCCATAGAGCGGCCAACCGGTTCGCTCAGATATGGCGATCGCAAGCGAATGGCATTGACCGCCGGTGAATAGCCCGATGGCTCGGTCGTCGATGAGACCCGGCGTAACGTCGAAACTGCGAGTGAGCCCAGCGACCTTGACCACCCGCCAAGAGTCACACGACCACATCGCACCAAAAAAATGTGCCTCGGTGATGGCGGTCAAAAAAGCTCCGAGGGAGGGACTCGAACCCCCAACCTAGTGATTAACAGTCACCCGCTCTGCCGGTTGAGCTACCTCGGAATGTAACGCCTCAATCGGCGACATCGGCTTTTACTGTAGGCCAACCGGCAACGGTCTCGGGGACGATTTCGGTGTTTCGCGTGTCGTGCAACGCCGGCGGGGCGTCCGTCGACACCCTCGCGGGCATGGTCTTCGCCGTCATGGGTAAGAATCGGAGCATGAGACTTCGTTTTGGACTTTTTACGGGCTTTGCTATCGGCTACTACCTCGGCGCCATGGCTGGCCGCGACCGGTATCACCAGCTCAACCGCCTTATCAAGCGAGCCAAGCGGTCTGACGCAGTCGGTTCGGCAACAAGCAAGGCAAAGGCCGTTGCCGACGTAGCCGCCGATCGAGCCAAAGACGGAGCAACGGCCGCCAAAGATGCTGCCATCGACAAGATGCACCACACGAAATCGTCGACTAACGGCTCGACTACGAGAGCGTGACCGCTTAGTCCTGCAAGAAATCTTGTGTCTGGTGGGCCGCGAGCGGAGTGCGCAGCTTCGTGAGCGTGCGCGTCTCGATTTGACGCACACGCTCACGGCTCACACCAAAGGCCTTGCCGACCTCTTCGAGGCTCCTCGGCTGACCATCGTCGAGCCCAAAACGCAAACGCATGAGTTCTTGCTCTCGCTCGCCCAACCCAGCAAGTGCTTCACGCAGACTCACCGACAAAGCGTGGCGATTCACTACTTCATCAGGCATGTCAACGCGAGCGTCGGCAAGTGTTTCACCCAGCCCAGCCTCGTCACCCGTTGGTTCGAGCGATACGACCGAGAGATCAAGCGCCAACACCTCGCGTACTTTCTCGGGAGTGAGTTGCACGCGGGCCGCAACTTCTTCAACTGTTGGCTCAACACCATGCTCTTGAAGTAACGCTCGCTGAGTACGCAACACGCGATTGAGCGTCTCAAACATATGCACGGGAATGCGAATAGTACGCACCTGGTCGGCAATGGCGCGACTCATGGCTTGGCGGATCCACCACGTTGCATAAGTCGACAACTTGAAGCCCCGCGAGTAGTCAAACTTTTCGACGGCGCGCATCAATCCGGCATTACCTTCTTGAATCAAATCAAGAAACGAAAGCCCGCGATGGCGATAGCGCTTGGCTACCGACACGACGAGGCGCAGGTTTGCTTCAACCAGCTTGCGTCGAGCATCGAGTCCTTTGGCGACGGCCTTCTCATGCGCAGCGAACTCTTCTGACCCAAGCAGTACATCGTCAGCCTCGGCCTTCTCCAACGCAACGGTCGCCATTGCACCGAGGTGCATGAGCTCGCCGAGGTGTTGTTCTTGTTCTGGAGTCAGCAAAGGCACCGCGCCGATCGCCGACAAGTACGTGCGCACAGGGTCGGCCAACGAACCACTGAAGCCACTCGGCGAGCCCGCTGTCAGATAATCCTCATTGACCTCGTGGGCAGCGACTTCTTCGTCGACTTGAATGCCCTCAGCACGCAAGCGCTCGACCAGCGACTCAATTAGCTCGGGCGTCAGCTCAACGTGTTCGATTGCCTTGGTTAGAGCTTCAGCAGGAACGCGCCCGGTGCTGTGCGCTATTTCAACAAGTGCATCAAACACTTGCGGCGGGACGACACCTGCCGGATCAGACGCACTCATTCGACCAACTCAATCTGCGAAACCAACCATCCGAGTAATGCCGTTGCCGCATCAACGGTTGTATTGAACTCACGCAACTGCTCGATCGTGAGCTTCAGCCACGCGATTGACGGCCCGACCTCGGCAAAGCGATCGGGCTTGACTCGTGCCTCACGTTCAAGCTCACGCAGCGCTCTATTTGCTGCGCGATCGATGAGGCGAATGAACTCTTCTTGTGCGTTGCCTTCAACATCTTCAACTGACAAACGAGCCAGCAACTCAGACGCTTCTGGTTCGGCGGTGTCGATCGCTTCACGCAATGTTGCCGATTCGACAAGCGCCACAAAAGCAGAACGAGCGCGCTGATCGTCGAACAACACGTCTTCGAGGGGCACTCCACCTTCAGCGGGCGCAACGCGCTCCAAGAATCGAGCAACGTCTTCGGGTTGATGTACCGCCACACGCAACGCTTGCCACTCGACACGCTGAGGCGCATCAGCCGAACGAGCACGACTGCGAACATCGATTGATTCTCGTGGACGCGCCCGCTCGACTCGCCCGCCGGGCGACGCCATTGCCTGACGCAATTGCTCAACAGGCAAGCGACAGCGGTCGGCGACCAACATCAGGTACTGATCGCGCACGAAGTCGCGAGGATGCTCGCGAATCATTTCGACACTCTGCTCTGCTGCACGCGCTCGGCCCTCGACCGTCCGCAAGTTAGATGACTCAAATAGACGTTCGAGACGAAACTCCAAGAACGGACGAGCCTTGGCAACCGCCTCTCGCAACAGCTCGGGGTTTTTGCGCGCAGCATCGGCCGGATCAGTTCCGCTGGGAAACACAGCAACGGCGATGTCTATGCCCAACTTGCGCTCCCACTCGTAGAAGCGAGCGGCCGCTGCTTGACCAGCGCCATCTGCGTCGTAGGCCAATACGACGCGCGGCGCAAAATTCTTCAACTGACGGACGTGCTCTTCAGTAAGCGCCGTGCCACAAGTTGCGACGGCTCGCGGCACGCCAGCTTGAAAGAAGCCGATTACGTCTGTGTAGCCCTCACACACAATCACTTCGCCAGAGCTGACGATGTCTGCCTTGGCCCAGTTGAGTGCGTAGAGCGTACGACTCTTCGAATAGAGCGGAGTCTCAGATGAGTTCTTGTATTTCGGCCCGTCGCTCCCCGGCAATATGCGTCCGCCCAAAGCAACTGGAGCATTCGCCGGATCAAAGATCGGAAACAACACGCGTCCACGAAAGGCATCTTGTTGACGCCCTCGTTTGTTGACAAACCCAAGACCAGTTTCTTTCAACACTGCTTCGGGCAGCTTCAGAGAGCGCGACAACTCATCCCAGTCAGTCGGCGCCCAACCCAACTTGAATTGACGAACCAATGCGCCGTCGTATCCACGCTCACGCAAGTACGAACGCGCCGCCTTTGCATCAGGAGCCGTTAGCAAACGCTCGTGGTACCAATCAACAGCGCGCACCATTGCTTCGGTCAAGACCGATCGATGTTTTCGGTCGTTTGAAACAGCGGTGTTGTCGTAGTGAAGCTCGGTGCCCGTCTTCGCGGCCAACAGCTCAACAGCGCCCACAAAGTCGAGGTGTTCGACTTCGCGCACAAAGGTGATTACGTCGCCCGACTGCTGACAGCCGAAGCAGTAGTAGAGACCCTCTTCACCGTTAATTGAGAATGACGGCGAGCTCTCGGCGTGGAACGGGCAAATGCCCATCCAGCGACGGCCCACCTTTTTCAACGCAATGTGCTCGCCAGCAATGCTCACCAGGTCGGCCAAACGCCGTACCTGTTCTACATCGTCTTGGAGTATTGCCACGACCAGGAACGTACCGCGAGAAACGGCTCGCGTCGGGCAGCCACGAATCGTATGATCGGAGCGCCTTCGCGTTATTGGAGGCTAGGCGGCTGATCTTGGGGGTTGAGCGCTGACATACAAATTCAACGACCACCCTCAGGAGTTGGCGACGGCCGAGGAGCGCAGCGCTTTCCTCGTAGAAGCCAGCAAAATGCTGTCTTCATCGTTGGATCTCGACGTTCTGCTCACCAACATCATCGAATTCGTCGTGCCCACCATGGCCGACTGGTGCAGCCTCGATTTTCATCCCGATCGGCCCGACATCAGGCACGTGTCAGTGGCCCACCGCCACGCTGAGCAAGCAGAACTTGCCCGCCAAATGGAACACGGCGCGGCCAAAGAACCCAGCGAACAGCTCTACAGCCCAGAACTCTTTGCCGGGCACAGCGTGCTGATCCCTGAGGTTCCGCCTGACATGTTCCGCCCCACCGGCGCGAGCAATGAGTACCTTGATGCGCTCGCCGCTATCGGCGCCCGATCCGTACTGCAGATACCGCTCTCGAGCGACGACGGTATCTACGCGTTCATGTCGCTCGCCATGGCTGAGTCGGGCCGCGCCTACAACGAAGACGATCGCAACACAGTTGAAGAACTTGGTCGCCAGTGCGAGCTCGCAATCGAGAATGCAACGCGTTTCGGCGAAGCCCAAAAGGTCGTACAAGAACGCGAAGATTCACTCGCCCTGCTCGAATCAATCGTTGGCGGCGGCGAAATCGGCATGGCCTTCCTCGACATGAACTTGCGCTTCCGCTTTCTTAACGATGAACTCGCCTCAGTCGGCGGACCCAAAACCGTGATGCCCGTCGGTCGCACAATTCCGCAGGTGCTCCCTCTATTTGCCGACACGTTGTTGCCTGTCTTGCAGCGTGTTGCAGCCGGCGTACAGCTTGCCCAAGAAGTCGAGCTTTCCGGACGTTCATTTCGCGAGCCTGACTTCTTGCAGAGCTGGCGCGCGCACGTCTACCTAGTTCGCGACCAACAACAAGAGGCCATTGGCGTCGGCTTGATTGTCATCGACATCACGGAACGCAAAGAGGCCGAGCTCGCACGCGAACGCAGCGAATCACAATTGCGCCTTGCCCTCGAAGCTTCGCGAATGGGCCTTTGGCAATGGAATCCACCAGAGGGCACTACTCGTTGGTCAGAGTCAGCATCGATATTGATTGGTGTCGATCCTCTTGAACCCACATCATTCGACATCTTCATCAACACCGTGCACGAGGAAGATCGCGACAACTTGCTCGCCGCGATTGACGTGACGATGTCAACGGGGGCGCCGTTCGATCAAGAGTTCCGAGTCGTATGGCCCGACGGCACCATTCACTGGATTCTCCTCAAGGGTCAAGCGCAACAGAGCAACGATGCAATCATTGGCATGACTGGCATCGCTCTCGACGCAACCGAACGACGCTTGAATCAAGACGAAGAAGAACGTCTGGCGCTGCGGCAATTGCGCGCTGGTGAGCAAGCAATCCGCATGCAGCGCGTCACATCAAAACTGTCTGAGGCCGTAACCGTCTCTGAGGTCTGTGAGGTCGTGATCCACGAAGGCAGCGCAGTTGTCATCGGTCACCCTCGCTGCGCGATCGCACTCGTGTCAGAAGATGGTCAATCACTCGATACCAAGCACTACCTCGGCTACACCGACGATCAGATGCGCGGATGGAATCACATCGAACTCAGCACCGCCGGACTGCCAATGAGCGAAGCAGTGCGCACGGGCCGACCAGTGTTGGTCAACGATGCCGAGACCTTGATAAAGGACTACCCAGCGATCGGCGAGTTCATCAAAACAACCGGCACCGCCGCCGTTGCGATCTTTCCCCTCATCGTCAGTGGAAGAGCCTTGGGAGCGTGGGTGTTCACGTGGCCCGAGCGTCGCGACTTCGAAGAGGGTGAGCTCATCATCTTGCTCACGCTTGCCTCGCAAAGCGCCCAGGCGGTCGAGCGCGCTCGCCTTTACGAACGCGAACGCTTTATCTCCACGGCCTTACAACGCACGCTGCTTCCACAAAATCTGCCCGATCTCAATGGGGCAACAACAGCACAGCGCTATCAACCAAGTGCCGTTGGCGTCGAAGTGGGCGGCGACTGGTACGACGTGATTCGCCTGCCCGACAACCGCGTCGCACTCGTCATCGGCGATGTCGGCGGGCACGACATCGATGCCGCAGCCGTCATGGGGCAACTACGCAACGCAATTCGTTCATACGCGTGGGAAGGGCACCCGGCGGGCAAGGTCGTTGAAGCAACCAACCGTTTGCTGTGCGGCCTCGAACCTGGCGTGTTTGCAACGTGTTGTTACGTCGAACTGAATCTTGACGACGGCATTGCGTCGGTCGCTCTCGCCGGACACCCACCGCCCCTAGTTGTGCGTGAACACGAGACTGCATCTTTCATGGAGATTGCCGCCGACCCACCCCTAGGCACTAGCCCCGACTTTCGTTATGACCAAACGTCGCTGTTCCTCGAATCGGGAAACACAATCGTTCTGTACACCGACGGCCTAATCGAGTCGCGCCATCTGCCGGTGACCAAAGGTCTCGCACGACTTTCAGAAGCGGCGACGATGCACAGCTCCGAAGATGCTGAAACATTGATTGACAGCTTGTTGAATGTCACCGACCCCGACTCGCAGGAAGATGACCTCGCGTTGCTCGTGCTGCGCTACGAACCGATCGGTGCAGTTGGCAAAAGCTCAGTGCGTTCCATCCGTCGCTCGCTTCCCTCAACACCAGAGAGTGCAGGTGACGCCCGTCGTTTCGCGTCCGACGTGTTTACCGACTGGGGTGCGAATGATGTCGTCGATGCTGTTGGCCTTTGCGTTAGCGAACTCGTTACAAACGCGCTAATCCACACAGCGACCGACATAGAAATCATCCTTGAACTATCAGAAGCCTACGTACGTGTTGAAGTACTCGACCAAAGTGAACGTATGCCTGTTGTGCAACGACGCGGAGATGAAGCTACGTCGGGGCGCGGGTTACAGATTGTTGATGCAGTTGCTAGTGAGTGGGGTGTCGAACCAAATGGTTCAGGCAAAAACGTTTGGTTCCGCGTAGATCGCAACCAAAGCGTCGTCGAATCTCGCTAGATAGGGCGCGTAGCTTTGCGATACTGAACGCATGATCGGTTCGCACGCCAGAACTTCTGAGCGCGATCGCGCCACATCAGCATCACAGCGTCGACCAATTCCCGAGAGGTCATCCGACAACTCCTCCGACAGGTCAAGCCAGTCGCAACACCGTCGGTCGCGTAGCGGTTCGCATCTTCCAAGCGGAACAAGTGTTGAGCTTGCCCTCGACGATGTGAGTGAAGGCAGTCAACGCGTCGATGTCGTTCTGGGTTACGCAAGCGCAACTATTGCCTGGGCGCTTTGGATCTCAGCAATTGCGTTACTCGCGCTCTCTGCACTGCCGTCGTCGGTCTTGGGTGAGCTGACAAACCGAGCCAACCCCGTCTCTCTTGCATCGCGCGTCGTTTTGATCGCCGGTGGAATCTTGCTCGGGGGCGTGGCACTTTACTTTCGCCGGCGTCTCAAAGACACACTTGCCTGGGCGCGCCTACCTGGGCACGGTTCACTGTTTGTCGGTCGCGCCGGAGTCGTTATCCGCCACCCCAGCGTTCTCAATGAAGATTTACGCGTTCGTTGGCATGAGATTCGCGTGATCACCCTCGACTCTGGGGCCCGCCACGACAAGAAGCGTCAACAGCGCCGATTTCCCATGCCGTCAGTCAAAGGCGGCCGCACATACCTGTTTGCAACCGACGGCGACCCCCGCCCCGACCTCGCCCTCATAGCAAAACGCCCACAGGGGCCCAACGTCGCACTTCTCTTTCACGAGCCGCACACCGTCAGCAACCCAAATGCAGCACTCTCGAACGTTGCGTTCTCTCCAACTGCGGTGCGCGGCAATCCCGTGCGTCCACCGTCTGAAGAAACTGAAGTTCGCGGCGTATTGCTGCGCCTGAAAGAACCAGCACTCGCTCGCAAGATTCTCATGCGATCAAACCTTGTAAGGGCCTTACGTCTGGGCGACTACATCGACGTCTAGTGCTGACGCCGACTACGGCAATAGCGTGCTGAAGTGAGCAACAAGATTGTCGATAGGCACGCGCACTTGCTCCATTGAGTCACGCTCTCGAACTGTTACCGCGCGATCTTCTAGCGTCTCGAAGTCGACCGTGACTGCGTAAGGCGTACCAATTTCGTCTTGGCGTCGGTAACGCTTACCAATGGCCTGGGTCTCGTCGTAATCGACGCTCCACTTCTCTTGCAGCGTGCGCAAGATCTCCTTCGCAACCGGCGTCAGCTCTTCCTTTTTCGACAGCGGCAGCACAGCAATCTTGTAAGGAGCAATGCGAGGGTGCAGACGCAACACCGTGCGCTTCTCGCCATTGACTTCGTCTTCGTCGTAAGCGGCAATCAGGAACGCCATCGCTGTGCGAGTGGCACCAGCCGCGGGCTCGATTACGTAAGGAACGTAACGCTCATTGGTGGCCGGGTCGAAGTAGTCAAGCTTCTCGCCCGAATGTGTGGCGTGCTGCTTTAGGTCGAAGTCAGTGCGTTGGGCAATGCCTTCTAGCTCACCCCAACCCCACGGAAACTTGAACTCAACGTCAGTAGTGCCCGCTGAGTAGTGGCTCAGCTCATCGGCTTCGTGCGGACGCAATTGCAGCATGTCGGCCGGAATACCCAACGAGGTGTACCAGTTGAGCCGCTCGTTTACCCAGTACTCAAACCACTTGGGCCCCTCGGCGGGCGGAACGAAAAACTCCATCTCCATCTGCTCGAACTCACGCGTGCGGAACACAAAGTTGCCTGGCGTGATTTCGTTGCGGAACGACTTACCAATCTGCGCGATACCAAACGGCGGACGCTTGCGCGAAGTTTCGAGCACGTTCTTGAAGTTCACAAAAATGCCCTGCGCAGTTTCGGGCCGCAAATAGACGACGTTCTTGTCACTCTCGATCGGCCCAGCGTTGGTCTTGAACATCAAGTTGAAGTTCTTGGCTTCAGTAAATGTGTTCGACTTGCCACAGTTCGGACATGTCGTCGGGTCAACGAGTTGATCTTCGCGATAACGCTCGTGACAGTTCTTGCACTCGACTAACGGATCTGTGAAGTTCGCCAAGTGACCCGACGCTTCAAACACTCTCGGGTTTGTGAGAATCGCGGCATCAAGACCAACAACGTCGTCGCGGGTCTGCACCATGGCACGCCACCAAGCGTCTTTGACGTTGCGCAACAACAAGACGCCGAGCGGCCCGTAGTCGTAGTTGGAGCGCAGTCCGCCATAAATCTCATCGGACGGAAAGACGAAGCCGCGGCGCTTCGTGAGATTAACGATTTCTTCCATTCGATCGGTGGCCATCGAACGATCGTAGTTGACGACTTATCAGCCGCGGCCCTAAGAGGCGATGCCACAGGGCCGGCGCCTCTTCTAGGCGCGATCGAGCACGTGACGAGAGCGCAAACGTCGTTCTAAGTGGTGTTCCATGGCCTCATCGGCAAGGTGACTGAACTCAAAGCTGGCCGAGCTCTCGCCCTCTCGCAGCACGCTGGCCATGTCGCCACCAAGCACACGACGAGCAAGGGCCAAGGCTTCGCTACTCACCGACATGCCTCGCCGACACGCACGACACAACACGCCACCTTCGTTCATGTCGAATGCAACAAGCCCGTCTTTCTCACCACATGACACACATTGGTCGAGCACCGGTTGCACACCTTCGAGCGCAAGCAGCTTCAAGTAAAAGGCAGCGACGATTGACGACGAATCAGCCTCATTCAACGAACGCAGCGCGCCAACCAACATTTGATAGAGCCTGACATTGGTCTCGCCTTCCTGCGCGATGTTGTCAACGGCTTCGAGCATCGATACCGCGCGACGCAAACGATCAAAGTCTTCTCGCACTTCGCGAAATGCGTCGATGGTTTCGACCTGAGTGACGATATCGAGCTCACGACCTTCGTAACACTGAAACGCTATGTGGCTAGTGGGTTCAAGCCGTCCGCCAAACTTGCTCTTGGTTTTGCGTACACCTTTGGCAACCGCGCGCACTTTGCCGCGCTCTTTGCTGCAAATAGTCACAATGCGGTCTGACTCACCAAGCTTGATGGTCTTGAGAACGACACCTTGCCCGCGATACAGCATCAGTCGGCTAACTCAAGCCGCCGAAACGGCGATGTCTGCCTTGGTATTCACGGATGGCGTCAAACAAACCTTCACGCCCAAAGTCTGGCCACAGCGTGTCGGTGAAATACAACTCTGAATACGCCAACTGCCAAAGCAAGAAGTTCGAGATACGAAACTCGTGAGACGTTCTCACCAACAGATCCACATCAGGCATGTTGGGCACATACAGACGATTTGTGATTGCAGCCTCGTCGATGTCGTCGACATTCACGCCTGCCGAAATCAGATCTCGCACAGCATCAACGATTTCGGCCCGGCCGCCGTAATTGAAACCAACAACCAGCGTGAGTCGATCATTTGACTTGGTGAGATCCATCGCTGCATCCATCTTCTGCGCGAGCGTCTCGGGCACCGGCCAACCGCGGCGGCCGGCGACGATTATGCGCACGCCTTGCTCGTGCAACTCGCGCGAGCGGGGCTCGATGACCTCTTCGTTGAAGCGCATCAAGAAGTCGACTTCGTCAGACGGACGACTCCAGTTTTCAGTCGAGAACGCGTAAACGGTCAGCCACTGCACGCCAACTTCGATCGCACCTTTGACGACCTCAGAAAGTGCTTTCTCACCCGCTTTGTGTCCGTCACTACGAGGAAGATTGCGCTGAGCTGCCCATCTACCGTTGCCGTCCATCACACAGGCAACGTGCGTCGGTATGTTGTTTAGATCGATGCCATGACTTGGGCGTTCGGCGGGTACATCAACCTCGTTCATTGAGCTCGACGTTACCCGGGCCGCGTAGGCAAGGCGCGACCCTCGCTAGCTGCACAACTAAGGATTCAATTTTGCTCGAACGAATATTCGGTCCACTCGCTAAACGCTGGCCGTGGGTGCGCGCTGCACTCGATGTGCAAACTCGATTCTCAGAAATTCGAGGCAACTATCTCGCCTCCGCGGTAACGCTCAACCTATTCATCTCGATCTTTCCGCTGATGCTCGTCACGATCGCCGTCGTGGGCTTCATCACCACCAATAACACCGATGTCGCCGACCGCATCATTGCCAACCTGGGCCTAACAGGCGAGGGCGCCGATGCAATGAATCAAGCTCTCGACAGCGCCTCCGATACCAAGAAGACCGCTTCGATCATTGGTCTTGTGGGTCTGCTCTATTCGGGCCTTGGGGTGGCAGCGGCGATCGAGTACGCCCTCGATTCGACCTGGCAGTCAACCGGCCGAGGCATAAAAGACAAAATTCGTGGCCTCATCTGGGGCATCGGCGCTCTAGTGCTACTCGGGTCGTCGATCGCCCTTACGGCCTTGGTCGACGTGTTTGCCCACGGATTCGTGCTCAATCTGATCACCGCCCTGGTGGGCACGGTCGTCAACGTCGCCTTCTGGTTGTGGACGTTCAACGCCCTGGCCTTCCATCGCCTCAACTGGAAGGCCTACCTGCCCGGTGCGATCTTCGCCGGCGTCGGCCTCGAGGTCATCAAGCAACTCGTCAAGCTCGTGCCGCAGATCATCGGCGGGTCAACCGCTCTTTACGGCTCGATTGGCGCCGTCTTTGCAATCCTGGCGACTCTTGCGCTCTTCGGACGACTAGTCGTCTACGCCAGCGCACTCAACGTGGTCAAGTGGGAGCACTCAATCGGCACGGTCACCGTCGACATCGAAGTGCCCAAGGTGCCCGGCCAGGTGCCCATCGAGGCCGACCGGGCAGGTGCGGTCGAGCCAAATAGCAACGAGTAGAGCTCAGCCGCCAGCCGCACTATCAAAACTTTTTCTTGACGCGTCGTTGCCCTTGAGTTGCGAGCCAAACATGCCGATCGAAATGACATGGCGACTGTTGATCGGATCGGGCGAAGCGAGAACCGCTACCTCGACACGGCCGCCCTGTTTATTGGTCCCCGACCCAAGACAACCGTGCAAGGCCAACACTGGGACCGCCTCGCTTCGATGATCGAACTCGATCTCGAATTCGGTGTCGGCATTGCCGGCATCACCGAACGCGACAGACAAGGCGCAATCGTTGACGGCCAGTTCTATTTGAGTGACGCAACAATCCGAGCGTTGCTCAAAGTGCAGAAGAAATATCCGCACTGGCCGCTCGTCAGCTCAGCCCTGCAACACGCTGAACCAGCAACTCGTCGTCGCTTCACCGAATTGCAAGCGCACGACAACGGCTCGCACGACCTCTACTGATAACGCCTCAGTCAGTAACCGAGCTTGTCGAGCGCATTCGCGCGACCCTGCCAATTGCGGTCGACCTTCACGAACAGTTCGATGAACGCCCCTTCGGGCAGTTGCTCGCGCACGCGTGTGCCGACCTCTTTCAGCACCAACCCACCCTTGCCAATCACAATGCCCTTTTGTGAGTCGCGCTCGACCAAGATCTCGACGCGGATGCGTGGCCACTCCCACTCAGTCACTCGCGTTGCCACCGAATGCGGAACCTCGTCTTGCGTAACCGCCAGCAGCTGCTCGCGAACTAATTCGGCGACCCAGAACGCTTCTGGCACATCAGTAATCATGTCGTCTGGATAAAACTGCGGCCCCTCAGGCAGACGATCGATGATTGCATCAACTAACGCATCGACGCCCTCTCCCGTGACAGCCGACACCGGAAAATAATCAGACAGCTCGAGCTCACCGGCCGCCGCCAACTGTTTGAGCAATTGCTCTTTCGACGTGCGATCAGTCTTGTTCAACACGACAATCGCGTTCTTGGGCACACGATCAGCAACAAAGCGATCGCCTCTGCCCAACGACTGGGTCGCGTCGAGCATGAACACCACAACATCGACACCGGTAGTTGCTGAATAGGCGCTGTCATTCAAACGTTCACCCATGAGGGTGCGCGGCTTGTTGATACCCGGTGTGTCGACAAACACAATCTGAGCGTCGGGCCGAGTCAACACACCCCTAACTTGCGTGCGCGTTGTTTGAACCTTGTCGGAAACGATCGACACTTTTGTGCCGAGCATGTTGTTCAACAACGTCGACTTACCGACGTTGGGCCGGCCAATAAGACTTACAAAACCACTCTTCACTCGATGCTCAGCAAGCTCAAAGCCCGGGCGGTGCCGAGTTGGTGGTTGGCCATGCTTCGTCACGAATTGGCCTGTAAAACTCGCTCAGCAATTCACGCTCGCGCGCTTCCATTACCTCGGCCTCGTCGTCTTCAGCGTGATCCATACCCAACAAATGCAAGAGACCATGCACCATCAACAACGCGAGCTCGTCTTCGTATTCACCGGCGTGGGCTGGCGCGTTGCGATAAGCAACGGCCGGGCAGATGACAACGTCACCAAGGATCGATGCGACTTCGCTCTCTTCGGGTTCGCCGCCCGTTCCAGGCCCGCGTCCGCCGTTGTCGGGCACCCGACCAGTGTCGGTCGGCCCTTCGTCAATCGGGAACGACAACACATCAGTCGAGCCTGTCTTGCCCATGAACTTCTCGTTCAACTCGGCAATCGAGGCCTCGTCGACGAACAACACCGACACTTCCATGTCGTCAGACACGTTCTCAGCCATCAGCACTTTGCGAGCAAGATCGAGCCACTGGTCGGTATCGACGGGCTGATCGTCTTGCTCGTTGCCGACGAACACAATTGGAGGATTGCTCATTTCTTCTTTCCATTGGCCGCATCGGCGCGCTCATACGCGTTGACAATTTCTTGCACGATGCGGTGGCGAACAACATCACGACTATCTAGATGCACAAAAGCAAGCTCAGGCACCCCATCCAAAATCGCCTCGACATTGGCAAGCCCAGACTTGCCGACAACTAGGTCGATTTGGGTTACATCACCAGTGACAACAGCCTTTGACCCAAAGCCGATACGCGTCAGGAACATTTTCATCTGCTCAGGCGTCGTGTTTTGAGCCTCGTCGAGAATGATGAACGAGTTGTTGAGCGTGCGACCACGCATAAACGCAAGCGGCGCAACTTCGATGGCACCACGCGCCATCAACTTGAGCCCCGCCTCGGCACCCAACATGTCGTAAAGCGCGTCATACAGCGGACGTAAATAAGGGTCGACCTTTGCCATCAAGTCACCCGGCAAGAAACCCAACCGTTCGCCCGCCTCGACCGCAGGACGCGTAAGGATGATCCGCTCGACCTTTTTGTTGTTCAGCGCATCAACGGCGAGTGCAACGGCAAGATACGACTTGCCGGTACCCGCGGGCCCAATGCCAAACGTCACCAGGTTTTCGTTGATTGCATCGACGTAACGCTTCTGCCCCGCCGTCTTTGGACGAACCGTGCGACCGCGCGACGCATGCATCACCTCTGATGTCAACACTTCACTCGGGCGCTCATCAGCACGCAACATCTCGACCGTCCGCCTCACAACGCCAGCATCAAGCGTCTGGCCTTGTTCGAGTAACACCAACAGCTCCCCAAAGAGTCGACCAACGAGGTCGGCCTCTTCACCATCAATTGAGATCTCGTTACCGCGCACCAAGATCTTGGTTCCTTCAAAGGCAGACTCGATGACTTTCAGGAACTGGTCGCGCTGACCCAACAAACCCACCATCAAGTGGTTGCCAGGAACGGAAAACTTCACAGAAGAAACGGTCACGATGTTTGATCTCGCCAATCGGTTGAGTTTGTTTGATTAAGGCTGGTGCAACGACCGCGCATGTAGCGAATCACCCGGGCGGCCATGACATTGAACGTCCGCCGATTACGTGCAGGTGCAAATGCGGAACTGTGTTGCCGGCGTCGTCGCCAACGTTGAAAACGAGGCGATAGCCGTTGCCGCCGTCGTTCGGCGTTAGACCTTCTTTACGCGCTATCTCTCTTGCCGCGCTCAGCATGTCGGCAACCACCGGCGCGTCGTCACCGCTGATGTGATCGGCGTCAGTGATGTGCTTGCGTGGGACCACCAACACATGCGTGGGCGCCTTGGGTTCGATGTCACGAAACGCATAGACAGTCTCGGTCGCTAGAACCTCAGTCGATGGGATCTCACCCGCAGCAATACGGCAAAACAAACAGTCGGTAGACACAGCGCAAAGGCTAGCCCCCAGGCGTATCCTCCAGGACGTGAGTGCTCCAGACGACGACGAACTGCTCGTCACCCTGCGCCAATGGGCTAGAGAACTAAGTCACACAGAGTCGGTCGAATCTCGCGCCCAGCGCGAGTGGCACCGACGGCTCGCCGCCGAAGAGGCTCGCTTCAGCGGAGCGCTCAGCGACCTCTTGGATCAACGAGCAGTTGCCACCATCACAACCGACACTTCGCGATCACATAGTGGAGCCATCACTTGGGTCGGCACTGACTTCATTGCCATCACACCCGACGGCCGTCCAACCACTCTCATCACTCTCGTCAGCATTACGAGCGTGATGACACACAACACGCCTCGCGAAATTGGCGCGCCGTCATCGCGCGAATTACCGGAAGACCAAACGCTCGTGCAACTACTAACCGAACTCGCACTCGAACAACCGCGTGTGCGTTTTGTTTTAGGTGGTTCTGACAACGTGCAATCGGGTGCGTTAATTGCAGCAGGCGACGACGTTTTGACATTCGGATTAGACAATCCGATCACTCGCACACTGTTTGTTCCAATAGAACAGTTGCGAGAAATAACAATCGCCGATCAGTGACGACCGGCGATGAAATTGAATATGAAACTGAAACTAGAAAGTTTGTTGCGAAAGCAACTGGCGATTACTCGTCGCCGGCGTCAGCATCAACCTTGTCGGCGCGAGGCTCGGGGTAAAGGTGAGTAAGGTTGCCGGGCACAACCCGAGCTGAGTCGATGAAAGTGTCGACCTCTGATTCCTTCAAGCGAATAACACGCCCGAACTTGTAAGCGGGTACTTGGCCTTCGTCGATCAAGCGATAAAGAGTACGGAGGGTGATGCCTAAGCGGGCCGAGGCTTCTTTTGTGCTGAGCCAGCGGAGTGGTTGCGTCATGCCTTTCAAGGTACCGGTCGCCGTCTAACAAGCAAATCGAGGCCTATTCATACAAGTTGTGATGCAATTTCATGACTTTTCGGAGGGCTTTTTGGCGGTCACGCTTTGCGGTCGGTGATCCGAGAGCGAGTCGACCGTGAGTCAAAGAGATGCCTTCACGCCTCGCGGTTTTGAGGGGTGTTGTGGGCGTGCTGTACTCGTGGGCTGTGAATCCCGCTTTCGACGACGCAATGCACACGAGTTCGACGAGCGGCCGACACTTCTCTAAGAAGAAGACCCGACCCGACAACAAAGGCCTGTGGCCGCTTTCGCGCCGCCAACAAGCAACCGTTGGTGTCGTGCTGGCCGCCATCGCAGCTGTGGGCACCTTTATCCTCGCCAATGGCAATGCCCAACAACAGACTTTTGCCGTTGCCTCGCGCGACTTGCCCGCCGGCACTCGCCTCAGTGCAGACGATGTCGACATGGTTCAACTGCGTGCAACTACTCCGCTAGCCGACACGGCAATCACCGATCGCTCAAAGGCCATCGGCGCCACCCTGCTTGGCCCGGTAAAGCGCGGTGAGCTCTTCCAGACCGGCAGCCTCTTCCAAGGTCCCGCCGAATCAGCGCCGGCTCAGATCTCGTTTTCCCTCCCCGCCTCTCGCGCACTTGATGGATCTCTCCAAAGCGGCGAGACAGTCGATGTGTTGGCCACTGATGACAACAGCAGTACTGGCGTGGCCCGAACTGTTTTGTCGAACGCCAAGATCCTCAAGATCAGCCAAGTCGGTGATGTTGTGACGGTCACGCTGTCGCTGTCGAACCGATCCGACGGTGCTTCGGTTGCAGGCGCCATCGACAGCGGCAACGTCACACTGCTTCGCACAACGGGTCTCGACCCAGTTGCCACGAGCCAGGCCGCCAAGGGCAACTGATGTCATTCGTGCTTGCACTACTTGCAGGCACGAGTGTTTACCTGCTGTTCAACGCGGCGATCAAAAAGCGTACGAAGCCCTAATCAAAACCGTTGAAAGTTCAACAGGTTGTGCGCGAATTAGGCTTGCGATTCCGCTGTGAACTTCACGCAAAGTTTGATGCAAAGCGTCACCAGACACCGTCGCGCAGAGGGATAAGATCAGCCCGTTTTTCTGTTGGCGATAAGGGTTTGGAAGTTCGTTGCATCTTACGAGGGCTACACCGGCTAGTGCTGAGTACGTCAAGCGCGCTAAATCGGCTGACGAGATTCCTGGCCTCTACCGCGAGGCGGCAATTCTCCGTCGCGTTGCCCAACCCGGTGTTGTCGATCTAACCGAAGAGCACTTCGGCGCATCTGAAGGCGAGCTTCATTTCGCGCTGATCGAGGGCCTCACTTTCGATGAAGCACAGTTTTCGTCGTCACAGCTCTTCGATTGCATGAGCTCACTGGCAGAAACGGTGGCGCACCTTCACGACATGGGCCTTGCTCACGGTCGCCTCACGGCCGATCACGTTCTCATCGGGCTCATCGATCGTCGCCCCGTGATCTGTGGTTTTCGCGAGGCGCGACCAGCCGAACCCGGCTCTATCGAGATGGCCGATGACGTTGCTGCACTTGGCTTGTTGCTCAAGAGCAAACTCGACTTGCCCGCCGACGACTTGCGTGAACGACTCAACGTCGACGCGACCAAAGTGCAGCAAGCAGCTGAGCGTCGATCGACATTGCAGGCACTCGCGCAGATCGCCACCGACCCCAACCCTGCCTACCGACCGAGTGCCCGTCGGTTCGCCGACACGCTGCAACTCGCGTCAGCAACCATCAAAGACACACAACCAGCGCGCCATTACCGCCGTCGTCGCGAACTTCCGCTGCGCAACTTGTTGCTCGCAGCCACTGCGGTCGTTGCGCTCCTAACTGCTGGCGTCGTCGCCACGGGAACGTTCAGTGGCAACGACAGCGCAACTACAGGCCAGGCCTCGCTCACCACACAAGGGCCCGAGCCAACAATGACGGTTGCCCCCACCGCAGTGAGCGAACCTCCGTCGGCGAGTATCAACGTGCCGACTGTTAGCGAGAGAGCAAATCGCACTTGTCCACCGACATCACCCGACAACACGGCGGGCGATGTCAACGGCGACGGTTGCGTCGACACAGTCGTTTTGGGCAACGGAACCGTTGATGTCAACGGTGAGCACTTCGCTGTCGGCAAACCCGACGACCAACTTGCCATTGGCAACTGGGCTTGCAACGGCTTGCGCACGCTTGCCTTGTTGCGTCCCTCGACGGGCAATCTCTACGTCTTCAGCTCCTGGCCCGGCATCGGCCAAGAAGTTGCGCCTGAGCTCATTCGCAATGTCGAAAACGCAAGATCGCTTCAAGCTCGGTCAGGCGAAAACGGATGTGACTTGATCGAAGTCACATCAACCAATGACCAAGTCACGACTATTAACCCAATAACGAAAGCCACTCAATGAAAAACCTTCGCTCCTTCACCCTCTTCATCGGCTGGATCGGCGCCTTGGTCGCCGCGCTTGTGATCCTCAACTTGATGGGCCGAGGAATGTTGGCGCTTCCGACCAATACAGCAGACGGTTGGTCGCAGTGGTTACAAACGACAAACCCAGCAATCATCTTCTTCGCCCTCGGTCGTGTCGTTGCTGTGGTGGGCGCCCTCTATCTGATGATCACGACCACGTTGACGTTCATAGCGCACTCAGTGGCCGATCCGGCGCTCGACTATGTAGTGCAAACCGTCACCATTCCGAGCGTGCAACGCACAACACAACGCGCCCTCGGTCTCACCGTTGTCGGCATGCTGGCCCTTCCAGCCACAACCGCTGCGGCCGCTACGACAACCGACGACACCCCCCTGCTGCGCAACGTCACGTCTACTTCGGGCTTCACTGCATCAACCGAGCCACAGCGCACGACCCTCCCCAAAACAACATCGTCGGTTCCAACACCAACGGCCGGGCCCGACGAAGTTGCCCCGGCGACCACCACTGACGCACCCAAGCAATGGACGGTCAAGCCCGGCGAAAACATGTGGGCTGCTGCTGAGCGGGTGCTCACCAAGTCATGGGGACGCAAACCAACAAACCGTGAAGTTGCTAGCTACTGGCAGCAACTCATCGAGACCAACCGCGACGCGCTGTCGCGTCCAGCCGACCCCAACCTGGTCTACCCCGAGCAGACGTTCACACTTCCGCCCATCCCCGCTGCGCCATAACGCAGCACTTCCCCCGCGTAGTTAGCACCCTAAGTCGCGTATTGCGCGACTTAGGGTGCTAACTACGAGCGGTTTTGGAATGACCCAGGCCGTACGATATGCAGGACTGTGTGCAAGTCACTCCGTTCCTTTCGTCGACTTCGACGGCTGATTCAGCGAACGACCCGCTGACCCTGTCGAGTCGAACTTCCCCCCGCACGATCACCCGCCGCAAGGCTCTGCCGAACAATCGAGCAATCGCTGGCGGATTACTCATCGCTCTCGCTGCGGTCGGCACTTTCGCCGCTGCCTCAGGCCTCACGAGCACGCCGACAGCGAAATACGTCGTCGCAAGCCACGACCTTGCACCCGGAACGCGCATCACAAGTGCCGATCTCACAACTGTCGAGCTCGAACAGTCACCTGCTCTCTCGGCACACAGCATCACAAAGCCCGACATCCTCATCGGCACAACGCTGCTCGGGCCGCTCAAGGCTGGCGAACTGTTTCAAGTCGGTTCGCTCGTCAACACGCCAGCCGGCGCCAATGGCGTGGCGCTTCCCGAGGTTTCATTTTCACTGCCGTCATCACGCTCTCTCGGCGGCGTAATCCGCCCCGGTGAGTCAGTCGACATACTCGTCTCCGACAAATCTGCCTCCACAAACGCCGCTCGCACGGCCGTCGCTGGAGCCAAGGTCGTTCGTGTTGAGAAGGCAGGATCAAGCGTCATTGGCAGCAGCGGTGACGTAACCATCACGGTCTCAGTGAACAGTCGTGAGAGCGCAGCAGCTATTGCGTCAGCAGTAGACACCGGCCAAGTCACCCTGGTTCGCACCACCGGCGTGGCGTCGACGAGCGACCCAATCTCGGTTCAATGACGACCCCCGACCGCTATCACCTTCTCGGGCTAGGACGCGCCCGATCGAGCTGGTTGGGCGATGTTGCTCAGTGGGCAACATCGGGAATCATCCCCGTTGACTTCTCGAAGTGTGTTTCATCCGCCGAGCTCTCACAACGGCTCTCATCGATGCAACGATTCTCTGCCTTGTTGGTCGACGCCACCGCCGCCGGGCTGGATCGCGACTTGATCTCGCGGGCCTTTGACGCTGGCGTTCCGACGCTGATCATCGACGACAACACGCCAAACTTCGATCACTGGATTGACCTTGGCGCAGTCTCGGTGTTGTCGAGCGAACTCGATCCATCTGACCTGTTGCTTGCGTTGTCGATTCACGCTTCACCCGTGGGGCCGAATCGCGAAGTCGAGATCATGGCCGCCGTTGACGAGTTCACTGCATGGACTGGTCAACTAATTGCCGTTTGCGGACCCGGCGGCACGGGCGTTTCGTCAACAGCCATAGCGATTGCCGAAGGCCTGGCGAAAGACGCTCTCGACAGCGAGCTCGTGTTGCTCGCCGACCTCGCTCGCCACGGCGAACAGGCCATGCTGCACAACGCCGGCGACGTAATGCCAGGAGTCGAAGAAGTAGTTGAAGCCCATCGCATGCGTCGCGCAACCTCAGACGAGATCCGCTCAATGACGTTCGCGGTTCCTGATCGCGGCTATCAACTTCTACTCGGTACGCGTCGTTCGACTGCGTGGTCGAGCTTGCCACCCAAAGCCGTAGAAACAGCAATTACGGGCCTTAGGCGCAGTTTTAGAGCTGTCGTAGCCGACATCACGGCTGACTTCGAAGGCGAGTCTGACGGGGGTTCGGTCGACGTCGAAGAACGCAATACGTTTGCACGCGCCACCGTTCGGCAGGCTGATCTCGTTGTCGTAGTCGGCAACGCGAGTATGAAGGGCATTCATTCGCTCGCACGCACAGTGCGAAGCGTCCGTGATCAAGGCGTCGACGGCAACCGCATTCTCACCATCGTGAATCGCGCACCCAAAAGCGCGTTGGCGAAAGCAGAGATGACGAGTGCACTCACCGCTCTACTGCGCAACGACGACAACAACAAGTCATCGATCGGGCCGATCTTCATTGCCGACAAGCCGGTCGACAAGGCGCTGCGCGACGGCATTGCCTTGCCCAAGCAATTCGTGACGCCGATCTCATCAGCGGTGCTGACAGTGTTGAGTCAAACGCAACCGCTCGCGGGTGGCAGCGACTCAGAACAGCCGCAGGCAATCAAGGCTGGAAGTCTCGGCATCGTGAAGAACGCCGCAAACCACTAATTGTTGTTTAGCCAAGCGTGAGTTGACGCCCGGGTAGCTCAATCGTAAGTGTGAGGTCTTCTTCGAGGATTGGTTGCGTACGAACTTGCTTACCGTCAGATGAGCCTGTGTACAGCAGAGCGTCGGTCACGCGGTGACCAACTTCTTTAGGGCCGCCAAGCGAGACTGAACCGCCGCGCTGGGCCTTTCCGCCGACCCCGACCCAAACCGATGTTCGGTTGCCGACACCGTCGTCATAAGACCTATCCCATGACACTCCGTCAAGACGTTTGACTACTTCGTCAAAGCCAAGGTATTCGCCTTGTGTGCAGATGGGTTCGGGCATGCAACGGTTGAGCATTGCGCCGAGTGCACCCATGAAGGCCGGGCTCGGAACCACTGAATTCACACGACGCGGATGAACGAACTCCGCCTTCAGATGATCCAGCATGGCCTTCCACAGCGTGATCACTTCGTCGGCGTAAGCCTCAGCGTTGATGCCGTTGAAGGCTTCAATGTCGTTGACCTTGCTGAAACCGCCCTTACCGAAGAACGTTGCCGCTATACCCGTGCGGACCGCCGACAGCGTCACTGAATGTTGGCGATCAGAGCTACCGATCGAACGACTGTCAACTACGCGATCTTTCAAAACGTCTGACTCTTCGCACAGGCGCTGCGCGATCTGGTTGGCAGGATTGACGCTGTCGCGACGGATGAAATCAGAAGCCGACGCGCGAACGCCGAAGACGTTGAGATCGTGGAGGGCCTGGCGCGCTTCGTCGATGCCCACACCGTGGAGGATGCGCACCGACACCTTCGACTTTTCAGCAATTGGTTCACGAGCTATGGCGCCAGCGCGAGCAGCGGCTTGTGACGCGCCGTCGACAGCGACGAATCCGGCGTCGACAGGAATCAGCACACGCTCAAACGGTAGGCCGTGAAAATCGATCTCTTGGGTCTGCAAGGCGCGCTCTGAGTAGAGGATGATCTGCGGAGTGATACCGAAGGCGGCGCCGGTAATCATCCGCTCGACGTAAGCCTCGAAATCTCCGATGTTCTTCTCTTTGCGATCGAGGATGCTGGGGTGAAGGTCGCGTAGGCCGTCGGTAACTTGCCGCTGGCGGTCGCTCAACCAATTGATGAGCACCGAAGTCGGAATCACGAGTGTTACTTCTCGTGAGTTGAGCACCTGACACACATAGGGATGTGCACCGTTCAAACCGTCCGCTGCTTCCGAGTTCATGCGATTGTCGTTTCTTGACGCGCCGTCCGTGCGACTCTTTCAACGCCGTTGGCGACAAGACGTTGGTTGGTGAGAGTGATGCCGACTTGGTCGGGAGCGATTCGCAGCTTCGCCGCATCGCCTCCCGCCTTGGTCTGGAACTTTTCAGCAATTACAGGGCCTGACGCGTAAAGCCCGAGGCCGGGAATAAGGCCAGCGCGAATGTTGTCGCCGATACCGCCGGAGAACAATGTGACTTCGACCCAAAGAGAGAATCCGTTGGGCCCGTTGTTGCACACTCCGAACGACGTGCGATCTTTGCCGCCCGTCTTACTCGGAAACTCTGTGATGTTCTTGCCCACATTGCCTTCGAACGTCAACGAGACCCGGGGCCCCATTGCTTCCTCGGGCTTGCGCGTATCGACAATTGCAGTTGCCAATCGTGCGTATGCCTCGGGCGTGCCATCAGATGAGTTGAGAAGCTCTACACCCATTAAGCGGCCGAACATCACGGCCTGGCGGCCTGGCGCATACATGCCGATCTTCACGAACTCGGCCTTGCTCGCTGACAAACCAACTACAAAGCGGCTTACGCGTTGGCCGATCGGCACTTCGATGGTGATGTCGTGACCCGATTCGGTTTGCTGCGGCTCACCCACGATCGTGCCGGCGACAAAGATTTCGTTCTTGGGCCACGCCATATTGAATGCTCCTGGGAGATGGGGTCGATCGGCCACCGAGGGTCTCACTGCGGCTGCGGCGGAACCAAATCAACAGGAATGGCTTTGATCTTCGGCGAGCGCCGACAATTGCAAGTCTTTGAACGCTCCACCGAACTCCGAAAGAAGTCGTTAGATGTCCAACGCCGTCAGCGCACCTGGTACCTACGAACTACCCGATGGCTCCGAAGCCGTAATTGACCACCACCCAGGCTTCGTGTTGTTGAGTCGCTTAATTGACGGCGTTCCGGTATGGGGTCAGTCATTTACCTATGGCAGTCTCGAGCGCGTACTCGACAAGATGCGCGAAAACCCCGACGGGTTCTTCGCACTTCATTGGCACAACCGCGAAGACGGCACGAGGATGACCCCCGAAGAAATTCTCGGCCTTCAGCAGCACGAGCCCCTTCCGCCCGTTGAGGTGCCGCCGGCGCGACCTCTTAACGATCGGATCCTTGCGGCGATCAGCGCGACCGGTATCAAGCCACCCCAGTGGGGAGTG
Organism: Acidimicrobiales bacterium; assembly: GCA_044220495.1. Classification (GTDB taxonomy): domain Bacteria; phylum Actinomycetota; class Acidimicrobiia; order Acidimicrobiales; family JBBSGY01; genus JBGAQY01. The sequence continues at coordinate 2,899 of JBGAQY010000033.1, read as the reverse complement.
CTCACCGTGCCGGCTCGCGGTGCAAGCACGTTTGAACCCATCGACCTGCCTGTCGACGCAGCACCCATCGTTGAGCGCCAGCAGGCCGAGAACCCGACAGCGCGAGTCTTCACAATCGTCGGGTATCGCAAAGAGGTCATCGTGCGAGAAGACGACGTTGTTGGGCGTCCTCCGATCTTTGTTCCCGTGCGAGACCTGCCAGTTCAGCCTGAGAACGCTGTGAGTCAGGCTGTTAATGCGCCGTCGGCGGCTGACACCCTCTTTTAATCCGCTGACGGATACGTGCGCCGCTCGGTGGGTATGGACTGAGGGTCCCGATTAGGCAGGAGGGGTTCTAACGATGAATCAGCGGATTACCGAAGTTATGTCGACCAACCCGATGGCACTACAGAAGAGGGCAACACTCACCGAAGCGGCCCGAGCAATGCGTGATCACGACGTGGGTGATGTGCTCGTGATGGATGGCAAGACCATCTGCGGCGTCATGACTGATCGAGACATCGTCGTGCGAGCTGTTGCCGAGGGGCGTTCGCCTGACGAGTGCACACTCGGAGAGCTATGCACGCACGACCTCGTAACGCTTTCGACTACCGACACTGTTGACGATGCAATCGCAGTTATGCGAGAGCACGCCGTTCGCCGGCTGCCAGTGCTTCACGACGACGAGTTAGTTGGCGTGGTATCGCTCGGCGACCTAGCGCTCGAGCGTGACCCAGGCTCAGTTCTCGGCACGGTTAGCGGAGCAGCCCCCAACAATTGAGTGTTTCCGGTTCGGCCAGGTGCTTTTGTCTTCTGCAATTGGGACGGGCACCTGGCCGTGCTGTATTCCAGATTGAGTGTCAGTAGCAACTTCCCCTTGGCTATCTCCACTAGTTGAAATCGAGCGACGCGTTCAAGCTGCTGCGAAAGCGGCTGGCCTAGATATGGCGAGCGACGACGGGCCGGTTCAGCTCAAGTCACTTATCGACGACGAACTGGCTCAGTGGACACAAGACTTCCGACGAGGTCTGCGCAACTTCGATATCTCAGACCCACACACGGTCTCCGAACGGGCTTTTCGCAACCTCGCTGGATATGGCCCGCTCGAACCACTACTCGCCGACGACGACGTTTGGGAAATTTGCCTGAACGCCCCCGACGAGATCTTTGTGAAGCGTCATTCGGGTCGCAACGGCTATCACGATGAGGTCTTTCACGATGATGCACATGTCGTGCGCACGCTTACGAAGATCTTGGATGAGGCGACCGGTGCTCACCGGAAATTCGATCCGGCTGAAGGATTGCAAGACGCTCAGCTAAAGAACGGTGCTCGCATGCACATCGTGCACGGCGACATCGGCCGCGACGGCCACACGATCGTGAACATTCGCAAGTTCACTGGCGTTGCCATTCGCTCGCTTGATGAACTCGTCGCGCGCGACATGCTCAATGGCCTCGCTGCCGACTTCTTACGTCACTGCGTCCGCGCTCGTCAATCGATTGTGTTCGCTGGAGCACCTGGTTCAGGCAAGACAACTTTGCTGTCGTGTTGTGCGGCCGAACTTGATCCTCGCTTACGTGTTGTTGTAGCCGAGGAAGTATTTGAAGCCGACATCCCGTTGCCGAACGTTGCTCATATGCAAACGCGTCCAGCACGTGCAGACCGACCCGCTGTTGACCTCCGTCGGCTCGTTGCCGGCTTCTTGCGCATGGCTCCCGACGTAGCCATCGTCGGCGAAGTCCGCGACCGTGAGGCGTTACGTTCGGAACTGCACCGACGATCGCATCGCAGATGCAACAAACGTGCAGCGTGTGGGCGCAATTCATTGCGGACGTCACCGCCGCACCGCCACCACACCATTGAGAGTTATCGCAAGCAGCGTGTTAACGATGACTCTCGGCAAATTTACAACTACACACGTTTATAAACGCAAAACATCACAGAAACACTGGGGCAGAGTCGGCGTCATCCTCGCTCCTGTCCGAACGTAATATCTGGACCCATGAGCACGCTATCGGACCTTATGACTGAAGTCTCACGAGACATGACGAGTAGCCTTCAGAAAGTCAGGGCGGCTTTGACCCATAACCTTTCCAAAGGCGAAGCCGTTGAAGAGACAGTACGAGCCTTCCTTCGTTCTCATTTGCCATCATCTATAGGCATAACCAAAGGCCAGGTGATCGACGCAAAAGGCCAAATTACAAAGCAACTTGACGTAATCCTTTTCGACGCAGCACGAACGCCGATCATCTTTAGGAGTGAGGAAGAGGGTCATCAAGTTGTTCCAGTGGAAGGCGTCATCGCTGTTGTCGAAGTAAAAACAAAGTTCGGAACGAGTGACGTTGAAGAAGTCGTCGACAATATGCTCAGCGTCAAACGGCTCTCAAAGTCTGCCTACTTTTCTCCCAGCGGTGGAGTCCTAGATACCGTCAACCTGTACGGTCAAGAATTCAATGCATTCCCGACGCTTTACTTCGTCTTCTCCTTCGAAGGTAACGACGTCGCTGCATTGGTCACCGAGATGGCTCGCGTGATGAATGCTAAGGGCCTGCCGATAGACGAACGAATAGATTGCGTGTGCGTCCTCGACAAAGGCGTTGTCCTAAATGCCCTAAAGGACGGCACGTTTGACGCCGTACCAAGTCCCGGCAGTGCCTTGGCGTCATACAACACGGACAACGCGCTGCTCTTATGGTTTGTTCTGGTGTCACGGTTGGTGCTGCAAGCTCAAATGCCGCCAATCAATCTCAACGCTTACGCCGGGCCTGACTTCGTTTACTAGACCGCCACCACACCTAGCGTCGATACGTTGTCTGCGACGTCGACGCACCCGCTGGCTGGAGTCCTCCAAATCCCTTTATGACAAAGCGTGTTTGACCAACGGAATAGCAATAACGCCAGCCGCGTCGACAATGCGAT
>JBGAQY010000088.1:0-3331 GCA_044220495.1 Acidimicrobiales bacterium | reverse complement strand
ACCTATTGCTGAGAACAAGAAGACATATCTCACGTCGCTCGGCTTGCTCATCGTTGCGCTCGTTACGTGTTTTCGAGCCGACGCCACCCCGCACTATCTGATGTGGTTGGCATACGGGGTGGCCATCGGCCTGCTCGTAAAGCGCGTTGCCGAAACGCGACGCGGGCTCTACCTCATACTCGGCGCCATGATTGCGGCGGCGAGCATGCAAGCCGGCCTTGCTCTCGTCGAGCTGCAGACCAAGCAGAGCATTGGCCTCTATGCAGCAAGCAACAGTGACACCACTATCGATGCTGACTATTACTTCGGTTACGGCCAAACCTTTCGTCCGACTGGCGCTTTGTCTGACCCAATTTCGCTCGGCAACTTGCTAGCGGTAACAGTGCCGATTGCCTTCGTGCTTGCGGTTCGCATCCGCAATCCGCGTTACGCAGCTCTGATGTTGGTGCCAGGTGGCCTCATATTGGTGGGCCTATTGGCGACACTGTCACGAATGAGTTGGCTCGCTGCACTGGCGGGGCTCATCGCTGCACTGCTCATCAATCCTGGGTCGACGCGACGGCGAAATCTTGCTGTGCTTGGTTTGATTGTCGCTGGCGGAACCATCGCCGCGTTTGTGGTGGGCGGGTCAGACTTCTTTTTGCGACTTAGCTCGATCGGCGACCCGACGGCTGCTGGAGTATCGACAGCAGGTGGCGACGAAGATCGCATTGCGTATTGGAGTGCAGCGTGGTCGACGTTTGTTTCGTTCCCTCTGCTCGGTGTCGGCCCCGGACACCTGCTGCCTTATTTGACGGCCAAGGCACCCAACGTTGCTGAGTTCACCCACGCACACTCCACTTACTTGCAAACAGCAGCTGAGGCCGGCCTTGCTGGTCTCGTTGCGCTGGTTACATTCCTGTCGCGCTGTTGGTATCGCCTGTTCGAGTCAGCAGACCCGCTGCGACGCGCTGCGATTGGCGGGGCATTTGCTGCATTGCTCGTGACGTGGCTGACTGACTACACAATTCGCTACGACGCGATCCTTGCCTTTATGGCTCCGATACTGGGTCTCTGTTTTGCCAGTAGAAACGCGAATGAGAATGTCTGACGAAGTAAAAGAGATTCAATCCAAAACGGCATCATCGGCATTCGCGTTGTTGTCGCGCCGCCTCATCGTGATGGTGCTGTCGACGGCAACGACAAGCGTTGTTGCTCACTCGGTAGACCCAGAAAGCTTCGGCGTATTGTCGGCGGCCACCGCGACCTACATGTTGGTGCTGTCGCTGTCTGATCTTGGCTTCACTTCGGTATTGAGTCGACGTGTGCCAAGTGAGCCCGAGAACGCCGATGCGCTCATGCGATCGACTCTGCAGATTCAGATCGGATGGGCGACGCTCGCCGCGCTGCTGTTCGCATGCGTGTCGTTGTTGTTCCCGCAAGGCGAGCGCACCACGCTGCTGTTGATACTCGCACCCGCCATCGCCGTTTCGGGGCTCACCGGTATTCGCCAGCTAATGATCATTCGCTTTGCAGACAATTGCACTGATTGCCTTGGGCTTCGGTGTTGAAGGTGCTGCGCTTTCGCTCGGTCTCTGGGCGATTATCAATGCCGCTTTGAGTTACTCCTTTGGTCGTGCGTTGATGGGTAGTGGTCGAGCATCAGCGCAGCTGCGCAAAGCAATCGTTCGCGAGGCACTTCCTCTCGGCATTGGTTCAGTGCTTGCATCGCTCTACTTCTCGATCGACATGATTCTGCTGGGCTTTCTTGTGGAAGGCGATCCACTCGGTTGGTACGCAGCGGCCGTAAAGATCTTGTCGATGCTGGTGATTATCCCCAATTTGTTGGTGGCGGTTGTGTTGCCGGGTATTGCAGCAACACGCGCCAACGATGGCGGTGCTCGCTTGGCAGCGGCCTCGTGGCATTGGATGACCATTTCAGCTCTGCCCATGTGTGTAGGCGTCGCCGTGTTTGCCGAGCCGGTGATGACGACATTGTTTGGTCAAAACTTCAAAGCGGCCGCAGACATGACTCGTGTGTTGGCGTTGGCGGGCGCAATCTCATTGGTCTCGAATGTGCTCGGCATGCTGATGGTGAACGAACGCAAAGGCGTCACGATGCTGTGGCAAAACATTGCTGCGCTCACTTTGAATGTGACCGGCAACTTTGCGTTGGTGCCGAAGTATGGGCCCATAGCGTCGGCGTGGGTGACGGTCGCTACCGAGATCTTGGTGTGCGCGGGCAGCTTCTTTGTGCTGCGCAAGCGACTTGACCTGTCATTGCTGGTTCGCACCTCGGTCAGGCCGTTTGTTGCCGTGATTGCGATGGCTGGCGTTGGCCTTGCCTTGCTGCAGTGGCCCATCCCGTCGATCGTCGCCTCCGGTGTGGCCTTCGTCGGTGTGTTGAGCCTCGTCAAAGGCTGGCCCGAAGACCTTGCGTCGCGTTTTGTCAAAGGCTCGGGGCGAGCACAACCGCAAGCCGGCTGAGTACTACGCGTTGTTGTAAGCCGCCAAGCAACGACGGGCAACGCTCTCCCACGTAAAGCCTTCTTCGACATGTGTAACTGCGGCGTTTGACATCGTTGACCATTCGCCTCGGGGTGCGTTCACGAGCTGGGCAACAGCAGTGCCAAGCGCTTGCTGGTCGCCTTCGTCAACGACGAAACCAGTGATGCCGTCGCGAACAATCTCTGGCATGCCACCAACGCGTGTGCAAACGACGGGTGTTCCGCTCGCCATTGCTTCGAGCAGCGTCAGGCCTAAGAGTTCGGCTTTTGGTGCTGGTGGTGCATTGACCGGATGATGCAACGACGGCAGCACTAGAACGCGTGCCCGTCGGTAGGCTTCAGCCACCTCGTCATCGGTTGCGTTCTCTTGAAACGTGACTTGTTTGTCTTTCGCTAGCAGTTGCAGCCGTTCGCGAAAGTCTGCGTTATAGGGGTGTCCGATGACCCGCAATGGAACATCTGCCGAAATTGACTGAATCAAAACATCGATGCCTTTGTGGGGAAGCAGGCGTCCGACAAAAAGCGCTTCATGGCGGCGTTCTTCGTGACTGGGCTTGAAGTGAGTCGTGTTCGCGCCGCCGGAGATCACCGCGGTCTTTCCCGCGAATTCCGGATAGAAGCGTGCGGCGAACTGACTCTGCAGCAGCAAGCCGTTGACGAGCTTGTGCAACCGAAACTTGCGCCAGTAGTTCTTGCCTGAGCCGCCGTGATCGGTCACGAAAACTTTCTTGCCAAGACCACGACCAATGACGGTGGCCATGTTGGAAGTGATGGTTTCCCACTGGTGGACGTGAACGACTTTTGATCGCAGCAGGGCGAGGGGCAGACGCTCAGAGATGGCATTC
>JBGAQY010000087.1:0-3371 GCA_044220495.1 Acidimicrobiales bacterium | reverse complement strand
ACATCAGGTGGAGGTCGTGACGACATTGTCCAGATGGCTCGCGCACAACTCGGCAAGTCGTATCGCTCGGGTGCAACCGGTCCGAACGCGTTCGACTGTTCTGGACTCGTGTACTACGTGTTTAATCACGCCGGCGTGTCACTTCCTCGCCTTACATCTGACGGATACCTCGCTGCCGCCAAGCGAATCAGTCGCTCAGAATTGGAGCCGGGCGATGTCGTCGTCGGACGCGGTCACATCGGTATTTACGTTGGCGGCGGTCAAATGATTCACGCATCAACGCCGCGTGGCGGTGTGAAGCAATCGCCAATTGACGCACCCGGGACACCTATCGGGTACGGACGGCTCTAGTCATCGCGTAAGCGAGAGCTCAGGCCTGCCGTATCGATCAGCTAACGCAACCTGAATAGCGTGCGGTTCGCGAAGTGCAGCCGCAGCGTCATAAAGCCCGATGGCCGGAATACCCAAACGGTGAACGTATTCAAAGTCGCGATCACTTGTAATGATCACCGAACCTGTCGACCGTGCAAGCGCAAAAACAAACTGGTCATCACGATCGTTGGGAACTTCGTCGGTGCGCTGCCGAGTAACGCGTGTGTAAGGAACACCAAGCCTCGGGTCACGCGCACATCTACCAATCTCAGTCACCATCTCACTGACCCTTAAGAAGTCTGCATCAGTAACTCGTCTTGCAACCCGAGGATTGAGGCGCGCTTTATCTTCGACCTCGTAAGCCAATTTCTGCGAATAAACAAGTCTCAGCCGACCTTGACGACAGGCTTCTAAAACCGCAATGGCTGCGCTCGATCTCATCATCGCCTGCAAGACCACGTTGGTATCCAAAACCACTTTTGGTGTCGCCATCCGCGAACTAATTTTCGCGCATCGCGTCTGATGCGATTTCTGCGATCTCATCGTCAGTCAACTCAGGGATGCCGTGAGCTCGTCGCCACTCAACCCCTGCCGCATCCAACTCGTCGGACGATCTCGTTTCTTCGATCAAGTCGAATACAACTCGATCTCCCGAATGAAACCCGAACTTCTCAAGCTGCGCTGGGTAGATCCTGAACCGGAAGAACGAATTGAGCGCAACGATCACGTGCTGGTCATCGAGGTGCAGGACTGGAGCTCTTTGCATCGATGCATCGAACGGTGCGCCGTTAACTTCGACGGGCCGAAGTCTGATTCCGGCACCCTTGCGAAACCCTTGGTCGTAACCAAACGTAGGCGGCAACTGAATCGCACCATCGTCGTCAACTACGACAGAGATTCTTGCTGCACCCATTTCGTCAGACTCCCACCTCGGGCAACGCTCCGCAAGCACAACACTGTGATCCCGCTGCTCGACTGTCGCTTGCTCACGGCGGCGGGTTGCCCCACAACGGCTATTACGTCCATTCGTGTCGAGAACAACCTTCGGCAACGACATTTGACCAACTTTGGCAGATTCGCGAAGCGCCACACGACGCAAGCATGACTTGAGCAATTGCCAACTAGTCCGCGTGACACACGCTTATTCGGTGCGGAACTCTAGCTATCGCGTGAGTGAAAGTTCTGACCTGCCGTAGCGATCGGCCAACGTGACTTGAATGCCTTGTGGTTCGCGAAGTGCTGCGGCGGCGTCGTAAAGCCCGATCGCAGGAATGCCCAAGCGGTGAGCGTGTTCAAAGTCGCGATCACTTGTGATGATCACCGCGCCCGTTGATTGCGCAAGCGCAAAAACAAACTGGTCGTCCGAATCGTTAGGGACTTCGTCACTACCCTGATGAGTAATGCGTGTGTAAGGAACGCCGAGTTTGGGGTCACGCGCGCAACGGCCAAATCGGACCAACCATTTGTCAACGTTAGAGAAATCTGCATCCATGATTCGCTCTTTAACGCGGGCGTTCCCGAATGCCTTCTCTTCGACTTCGTAGGCCAGCTTCTGCGAGTAGACGAGCTGGAGTCTCCCTTGCTTGCAGGCCTCGATCACCGCCCAAGCGGCGCGCGACCCCATCATTGCCTGAAGCAAAACGTTCGTATCAAGAACCACCTTCGGTGCCGGCACTATTGGATTACCGCCTAACGCTTGCGCATTGCATCAGAGGCGATTTCCGCTATCTCATCATCGGTCAGCTCAGGAATACCGTGAGAGCGCCTCCACTCAACTGCTGACGCGCGGATCTCTTCATCTGACCTCGTTTCTTCTTCGAGTTCAAACACAACGCGGCTGCCTGGTTTAAAGCCAAACTTCTCCAACCGACCTTGATGAACTCGAAGCCTGACCGGCAAACCCACGATGACGATCACATGCTCGTCATCGAGGTGTAGAGCCGGAGCTCGACGTTTGGACGGATCGAAAGGTGCGCCATCAACTTCGACGGGCCGAAGTCTGATTCCAGCACCTGTACGAAAGCCTTGGTCGTAACCAAACGTCGGGGGCAGCTGAATCGACCCGTCATCTTCAACCACAACGGCGATGGTGTCTTGATTCACTTCGTCAGACTCGCACCTTCTGTGGACAGCTGCAATGGGCGTCGCCATTTGTTCAGGTCTCGATCTATTGATCGCGCGTCGCTTCGGCGGCGATTTCAGCTATCTCGTCGTCTGCCAAGTCGGGCACCCCGTGTAGTCGTCGTCATTCCTTGTCAGCTGCATCTAGTTCTTCGTCCGACCGTGTGTCTTCCTCGAGTTCAAAAACGACGCGATCAGAGGGGGCAATGCCAAAATCTGCAACGTCGGCTGGATAGACCCTGAGGTTGCTAACTAGTCCCAACGTCACGATGACGTGCTCATCATCAATGTGCAGCGCCGGGGATGGGCGTTTCGATGCATCGAACGGTGCGCCGTTAACTTCGACGGGCCGAAGTCTGATTCCGGCACCTTTGCGAAACCCTTGGTCGTAACCCAAAAGTTGGGGGCAACTGAATCGCACCATCGCCTTCAACCACGACAGAGATTCTTGCTACACCCATGTCGTCAGACTCCCACCTAGGGCAACGCTCTGCGAGCACAACATCGGGCCGCACTGTGCGGAGGAATGTATACATTTTGCCGCACCACGTGCGGAGGAACGTATACATGGGCACCCAGCCAGGCTCGCATCGGGCGGCTGTGAACTTCGCCAACGCTTGTCGCGTAATGGCCGCTGAGGCCGGCGGTTTTCGCCGTCACAACGGCTATTACGTTCCCTTCGCTGCGAGATCAGCCGACACCCCCGTACCTATGACCTGTGGGGGGGGGGGATCTGGGGGTTCGTGTGTCCATGAAACTATGAGACATAACAATGGTGGGCGAAGGGGGACTTGAACCCCCACGTCCTTGCGGACACAGGAACCTGAATCCTGCGCGTCTGCCTATTCCGCCACTCGCCCGAGTGGAACAACCGCTCA
>JBGAQY010000032.1:0-29249 GCA_044220495.1 Acidimicrobiales bacterium | reverse complement strand
CACGATTCACGGTGAAGTCGGCTACGACTTCGGTTACGGCGTCGGAACCCTTGGCGGTGCTGCTGACGCAGAGGCAGTTGCTTCTGAGCGCATTGCTTCTCGTCGAGAAGAGCGCACCGGATACCAGGCTTAACCGGCCTTCTAACAACTTGCTGTACAAGTCACTTGTCAAAGGGGCGGCCTTAACGGGTCGCCCCTTCGCTATTTTGGTTTAAGCAGGTTCCATCTCGCGGTGGTTTGCATGCACGGGCTTCGATTCGGGCGATCCCCGTTCGCGCAACCAAATGCTCGATAAGACGAGAACGCCAATCACCATGAATTCACTTTGGTAGTTCTGGAACGACTCGAACCAGAACTGATTAGTGGCGAAGTATTGCCAAATCGTTGCTGGTTGTTCCCCGTGCGCGAGTTGTTCGGCCGAGTACGCGCGTGAGCCCGACCATGCGTGCAGTACAAACGACGCAAACCACAAAGCGAAGAACAATGCCGACAGACTGTGTGAGTAAAGCTTGACCAACAGTGGGCTACCGACGCGCACGATCGTCGGGGCGTTGGCGTCTTTTGTATGCGCAGCCGGGTCGTCATCAACTTCGTTGTGTTCGAACAGACTCTTGCTTTCGGGCGAGCCGTTCTGAAACAGCTTCGCTGTCAAGAAGATGTAAGAGAACATTTGAAAGAACTCGCTCTCCCAGTTTTCGAAGATCGCTTCAAAGAAATGACCCGTCGTTAAGTACTTGAGCAAGCCGACGGTCGCTTCGGCGTGCTCTGTTTGGTCGGAGTTGAACGTGCTCCACCCCGACAGAATCTGACCGATCACCATGAAAATGAAGATGCCAACAACGGCCAACTGAGCCCGTTGTTGCGAAGAAAGTTGCGCATCTCGGGACTCTACCCAGAGGTTGCCATTCTTCTGCCGGAGCGATGTTGGGTGGATAGGGTAGGGGCCTCAGAAAGGACCCAGACCCATGAGCCACGGCGAAAAGACCCTGATGGACTTTCAGGCAGTAACCCAAGGTGTTGAGCGTCTTCTCAACGAGTTGTCGCCTGAGCAGTTGGAGTGGACAACGCCGTGCACTGACTGGAATGTCGGTCAGTTGGTCAATCACATGATCGGTGGATTGCAGCGCGCCGCCGCGACTATCGACGGCAAGCCTCTGCCCGAACTCGACGATGATCATCTCGCGATCGGCGCAATGAAGGCTTATTCGGCGGCAGCAGGTTTGGTTTCTTCAGCGGCTGAACATGCTCCGGGGTTTGACGCTTTGGTTGAAAGTTTTATGGGCCCGCAACCGGTTGAGTCGGTGTTGCGCATGTACATCGACGAGAACATTGCGCACGGGTGGGACCTGGCTACCGCGCTCGAGACCGAACTCGACATCTCAGACGATCTGGCTGCCGATGCACTGCAGTCATGGAAGCAGAACCTGACGATGATTCCTCAAGAAGAGGGCGGAATGATCGGTCCCTCGATTCCCGCACCTGAAGGGGCGTCAACCCTCGACCAGTTGGCGGCATTGATCGGACGCCGGGTCTAGTTCGCCGCCTGGTTTGGCAGCCGCCTGACCTGAGCAGCAGCGGGTTTCTGTGTGAAAGACTGCGTCTTGCTTAGGCGGCCGTCGTCCGTCAGGGCAATATCCGGAGAGGTGCGAGAGTGGCCGAATCGGAGTCACTGCTAATGACTTGACTTGGGAAACTGGGTCCGTGGGTTCAAATCCCACCCTCTCCCGCCAAAACGCCGCCCCATTAGAACGCCGCCCCATTCGGGCGGCGTTTTCGCGAAGAGCGACGAGCGCCGGACCTTTCGGTCCGACGCTGAGGGACAAGTCCCGAACGAATGGAACGTAATAGCCGCTATGAGGCGAGAACGTCCGGGTGGAGCGGCCATTACGCGACAAGCGACCGAGAAATGCGGAGTCCAGTCCGGTTCCAGTAGCGAACCGGGAGAACTAACCGAACTGCGTTCCGCTAGGCATATCTCACGATGTATCGGGTGCCCGTTTGGCTGCCTGTCCAGATAAGGGTGTTGCGGCCGCTGATTTTGAATTGATAGATCTCGGAGTTTCGTATTGGGCTGCGCCACGTGTTGGTCGCCCAGAGCGCACCGTTGCTTCCGTAGATCACGACGTTCCCGTCTCGTTGGAAGTTGATGCCAAGACCACGGCCGTTGGTGTTCGAGGCCCAAACGGGAGCGCCACCCGACATTGTCGAGTTGTACATGACCAAGTTGCCGTCAGGCTGCCAAACGATTCTGGTGTTGTACGCCGAGTTGTACGCGCACCACTTTTTAGAGGCTGGATACCAAAGGTCTGAGGTGCCATTCCAGTATCCGTAAGACAATCTTCCGTAGCTCTGCGCGGCTGCATCGAAGCAGTCTTCGCTTCCGGCGGCCGATGCGCTTGCTGCTGGGAGGAGCGCCGAGGTTGCGATGACGGCAGCAACGGCGAGCAAAGTTCTGACGAGATGGTTGCGCAACAAGGTTGACTCCAGGGGAAGAAATGCAGCTCAGCTGCTAACCAAAAGGCTAAGTATGATGATAGGAGCGTCTCCCACTTTGCATAGGGTGTCTTGAATCTGGTGGCCAACTCGCGAATCGCGCGCTCGACCACGGACTTGCTCAACGAAGCGAGCAGGCCGCAATGGAGTGACAGACTCGCCTATGTCTAAATTCCCGGCACCCAAGGCGCATGACTGGCGAATTGCTCAGCGTGAGTATGACCGCCAAGAAGCGCGACGCGGTCGACGCCATGCGTTCTTGCATCTTGATCCGACGAAGACGGCGCTTCTTGTCGTCGATATGGTTCCGTTCTTTGCGCAAGAAAATCCGTACTTCCACGGTGTCGTGCCCAACATTGCGCGGATCGCCAGTGCGCTACGAAAACGCGCCGGGGTTATTGCCTGGGTGCTCCCCAACACCGACGGCGAACCAACCGCAGTGAAGCGCGAGTTCTTGGGCGATGAGATTGCGCTCATGTTTCACAAGTCAGGCGGAACCGGTGACCTGAAATCACGTGTGTGGGCTGAGCTAAACCCGCACGGCGACGATGTGTTCGTCGAAAAGCGTGACGCCAGCGCGTTCTTTCCGGGATTGTGTGATTTACACGAGCGCTTAACCGAAAGAGACATCAACACGGTCATTGTCACCGGCACAGTTACCAACGTGTGCTGTGAAGGAACCGCGCGCGACGCAAGTGCCCGTGACTATCGCGTGATCATGGCGGCCGATGCGAACGCCGGCAACAACGACGAGTCGCACAATGCAACTCTCACAACTATTTATCGAACGTTTGGCGATGTGCGTTCGACTGACGAGATTCTCGAGCTAATCAACGCGTCAGAGCGCTGACGTGTAGATAACAACACCTTGCGGATGGCCTTGTTTGCTGGCGCTTCGTAGAAGCGAAACACGATGTAGGCAATCGCAGTCGTAGTTGCGAAGAAGATCACAAAAGCAAACGATGAGCGGCGCACGGCTAACACGTCCCACAACAAGAACAAAGCAGTTGCGTGCAGTAGATACATGCCATACGAGAGTTGGCCAGGCAGCGTCACCAACCGCGGGATGCGTGCTTGCAGGCCCGGCAAGCGAAGTGAACCCATGATTACGAGAGCAGCGCCGAGCCCGATCAAACTGGGGCCATACATGCGATCGCTGCTCTCGCTCAAGTTGGTAAATGTCCACGCACCGATAAGTAAAGCGCTGCCGATCATGACCGCACAACCAGCGACCGCCTTTCTGTTTGCACCTCCGAACCGGTCGTTGTAAATCGCAGTCAAGACGCCGATCGCAAGTAGATCGAAGCACGAGAACGAACTGCAAAAGCCAAACAAGAAGTCATCGGGCTTAGCGACGTGAGCCACAGCGCGATATCCGATACCCACAATGATCAGGGCGAACATCGCCACAATCATTCGACGCGTCGTTCCAGCGGCAGCAAACAGCAGCGGGAAGAGCAAGTAGAACTGCTCCTCGATTGCTAGCGACCAGAACACATCCCAGTGGATACCAAACATCGGTTGATCAAAGACACGCACCCAGTTAAACGTGAAGGTCGGAAACGACGCGTAGAACCATCCGTCGAATTGCCCCGTGTCGTGAAAGACAAACGTGCGCGCTGGAGAATCGTGCAACGTTGACAACATCAACGCACCAAACGCAAGAACGGCAGCGGCCAGGGGGAAGATGCGCCCGACGCGACGCACGTAGAAATCTCTAACGTTGAATCGACCATTGGCTGCTTGTTTGAGCACGTTCGAGGTAATGATGAAACCCGAAACAACGAAGAACACAGTCACGCCGTATGAGCCATTGCGTGCAAAGTGAAACCAGGCACGTTGCACGACACCGAGGTCGGCGGTAGCAAAGCCGGCCGAGATCAAGTGGACCGCCAACGCACCGGCGATGCCGAGCGTTCGTAACACGTCGACAGAGCGGATGCGTTCTGATTGAGTGTCGGCCACCCGGCGATATTAAGTGTCGCCGCTTGACAGCTAGCGCACGCTAGCGGCTACAGCTCTTGCAGCCGCTGCCAGACCGATTCATTGATCTCAGTTAGAGACTTCAGAAGCACATCGGCAGTTGAGTATTTCTCAGGGGTAAACACGCGAGCGTCGGGAACGACAAGGCAGCGATAGCCGGCACGTTTGGCCGAGGTGAGCCCGTTGACCGAGTCTTCGATTGCCACGCAATCTTGCGGATTCTGGCCGAGCAGTTTCGCTGTTGTGAGATAAACACCAGGGTCGGGCTTGCCGAACGCCTCGTGCTCGGCCGAATGCACAACCGTGAAGGCTTCACGCAAGTCGAGCCGGTGCAGTGTTGCCTCGATCAATTCGAGATAAGACGACGAGGCAAGCGCAAGCGGTACCTCTTTCGAGGTAAAGAACTCGATTGACTCGCGAACACCGGGGAGAGCAACGCCCAAGGAATTCACGCGATCGATTACGCCATCTATGACGGCCCGCTCGATCGCGTGCTTGTCGTGGCCTTCCCACGGCTGACGCTCATACCAATAATCAACGACCTCGTTAATACGTAGACCGGTCGTCTGCCAACACATTTCGGGCGTTAGAGTTAAACCGACCTTGGCAAACGCCTCGATCTCTGATGCTTCCCAAAACGGCTCAGAGTCGATCAAGACTCCGTCCATGTCAAAGACAACAGCGCCGATGGGCGTCATGTGTCTTGTTTAACCCAAGCCTTCGATGGTGAAAGTCGAAGTTGTTCGACGGTTGAGGGCTCCACTGCGGCCTTCTGAGTAAACGTCGGCTTGACCTTTGTAAGTGCTACCGGCCTCGAGTGGCGCTGACGTTGTCATTACGCATTCGACGAGCTGCTGAACGCGCGTGGTTTGCGCGGGGTCGCAGGGTTGCAGAGAAATCACGTTGTTGTGTTGGTCGACAAGCTTGATGTCTTGGAAGTACAACGCAGCATCGGTCGGCACTGGCGTGTTTGGATTGGCGAGTCGTGCGTTGATCTTCACGGTCTTGTGGTCGCTATTAGCAAGCACTGTGACCTCGACGGGGTATGACTTTCCACCGACCATTACGTTTTGGCTGCCTTCGGCAATCGGCGCTTGTGGCAGGCCTGGTGAAAGCGTCTGACCGAGCTGTGTCGACTGCGACGGGGCGCTGATGCTTGGCGAGGTTGTGCCGGTTGGCACGAGCGTTGGCGGAACGCTTGGTGAAGGTGTCGGTGTTGCCGTGGTGGTTGGCGTTGTCGGCGTGATGTTGTCGCCGCGCCCGGTAGGCAGTGGCCCGAGGTTGCTGTTGCCTCGGCTCGACTCGGCTGAGGAGCTGCGGGTTCCGGGGGTCTCGGGGCCTGTGGATGCAGGGCGAGCCAGTGACGACGAGTCGTCAGCTTGGCTGCGGTTTAGAACGACGATTGCTGCGGCAGCGAGGCCCACGACTGCGGTTGCGGCGGCGGTTACAAGGGCTGCGGGCTTGGTGAAGAAGCGCTTGATTCCACCTCGACGGCCGTTGTTGACAAGGTTGCCTTGCTGAGAGGGGTCAGGGGTATGACCAGTTGGGCCGCTAGAGGGAGGAGGGGGAACATAAGACATAGACAACAGTGTCGTTCAGGCTGCAGTGATCTGACAAGTCTCGACCGGTGATTGGCATCGATTGCAGCCAGCTACTTGCGTGTCGAACCAGCATCAATTGAGCGTGATGAGTCTTGCAGTAGTCGCTTGAGTTCACTGCGTAGCACTTGTGCAAATTCGCGATAGGCATCGGATTTGCTTGATGTGTCGCGCCAGATGAGTCCGAGTGTGCGCCCTGGTTGTGGTTTGCGGAAGGGCAGTACCGATATTTCGTTGTTGGTCGGAACGTCGACGCCAACCGCAATAAGAGGAAGCAGTGTTGTGCCAAGACCATTGGCGACCATTTGCACCAGCGTTGTCAGACTGCTTCCTTCAAGACCGCTCTTGCGGTTATGGCGATCGATGTGGCAAAGCTCGAGGGCCTGGTCACGCAGGCAGTGTCCCTCTTGCAGAAGCAGAAGGTCGGTCGGGTCAAACGAATCGACGGTAACTCGCTTCTGTTTTGCCAACTCATGATCGTGTGGCGTTAGTAATACAAACGGCTCGTTGATCAGCTCTTCGCTATGCAGGCCTGTGTTCGCAACGGGCAACGCAAGTAACAGCATGTCGAGTTCTCCGCTCGAAAGGCGAGGGATCAGACGGTCAGTGAAATCTTCAACCAAATGCAGTTCCAACTCTGGCCACATCTCGCGCACTGTTGGCAAGACGCGCGGCAACACGTAAGGAGCGACGGTTGGTATGACGCCAAGGCGGATGCGACCGGCGAGCGGGTCAGTATTGCTTTCAGCGACATCCATCAATTCATCGACTTCGCGCAACACCTTGCGCGCCGACTCGACAATTTCTTCACCAACGGGCGTAAGGATGACTTGCCGCGACGTGCGCTCGACGAGTTGCGCGTCGAGCGATTTCTCAAGTTCCTTGATTTGAGCCGAAAGGTTCGGCTGACTTACGCCGCATTGCGCGGCTGCGTCGCCAAAGTGCAGGCATTCAGACAACACGACGAGGTAGCGAAGTTGGCGCAGCGATGGCTCGTTCAAGCGGGGCTCCAGTGGCTCTTCAAATATCGGCTGTCGAGGTAATCGGTGAATTCGTATCGATAAGGGTACGTTATCGACGCTGTCCACGAAGAACTATTTGTGAATCGGTTCGATTAGGCGCAGGATGAGCCCCACAAACTGCGATATCAGGGGGCTGCCATGGGCAACGAAGACGATCCAATTCTGACCAACCGTCAAGGACACCCTGTCTATGACAATCAGAACTCGCGCACGGTTGGTTCGCGTGGTCCGGCAACCCTCGAGAACTATCAGTTTCTCGAGAAAATCAGTCACTTCGATCGCGAGCGCATTCCTGAGCGTGTTGTGCATGCGCGCGGTGTCACTGCATACGGATACTTCGAGGCGACTGGCAAGTATGGCGATGAACCGATCGCAAAGTTCACGCGCGCGAAGTTGTTTCAAGAAGCGGGCAAGAAGACCGACATTGCGTTGCGTTTCTCAACCGTGATCGGTGGACGTGACTCATCAGAGGCAGCGCGTGACCCGCGTGGCTTTGCCGTGAAGTTCTACACAGAAGACGGCAACTGGGATTTGGTGGGTAACAACCTGGCCGTCTTCTTCATTCGTGACGCCATCAAGTTTCCCGATGTCATTCACTCACTCAAGCCCGACCCCGTGACGTTCCGCCAAGAGCCAGCGCGCATCTTTGATTTCATGTCGCAGACGCCAGAAGCAATGCACATGCTCGTCAATCTCTTTAGCCCGCGTGGCATTCCTGCTGACTACAGACATCAGCAAGGCTTCGGCGTGAACACATACAAGTGGATTAACCAAGCAGGCGAGTCGAAGTTGGTGAAGTACCACTGGATTCCCAAACAAGGTGTGCGCTCGATGACCGAGGAAGATGCGGCCAACATTCAAGCCAACGACCTTGGTCATGCGACGAAAGACCTTTACGATTCGATCGCAGCGGGAGACTTTCCCGAGTGGGAGCTTCGCGTGCAGGTGATGGACGATCACGCCCACCCAGAGCTTGACTTTGATCCACTCGATGACACCAAGGTTTGGCCTGAAAACCAGTTTCCGCCGCTGCCGGTTGGTCGCATTGTGTTGAACCGAATGCCCGACAACTTCTTCGCTGAGAATGAGCAGATCTCTTTTGGTACCGGTGTGCTTGTTGACGGGCTCGACTTTTCTGACGACAAGATGTTGGTCGGTCGCACCTTCTCTTACTCAGATACGCAGCGCTACCGCGTTGGTCCTAACTACTTGCAGCTTCCCGTCAACCAACCGCACTCGCGTGTTTCGACAAATCAACGTGACGGTCAGATGGCTTACCAAGTCGACGGACGTGGTGAGAACCCTCACGTCAACTACGAACCTTCAATCACTGGTGGACTTTCTGAAGCGCAGTATCCAACGCACGACGAACAAGGGCCTGTCATCGAGGGTCGTCTTACGCGCAAGCGCATCGAGCGCACCAACGACTACAAGCAGGCGGGTGAGCGCTTCACTCTGATGGAGCAGTGGGAGCGCGACGATCTCGTTAACAACTTCGTCTTTCTGATCGGCCAGGCCGCCCGCCCGGTGCAAGAGCGCATGGTGTGGCACTTCTTGATGGTCGACGACGAACTCGGTTTGCGGGTGGGCGAGGGCTTGGGTATCAAGCCGGGCGATGTCGCTGGGCTGGCTCCGCTAGCCACGCAGCAGTTGTCGCCCGAGGAAGAAGCTCGGCGGGCGAACTTGGGTAACAACGGTCAGCGTGACGTAAGCGGCTTGACGATGACTCACTGCGTGAGCAACGAACGACAGGTGACTACTCGCTAGTGGCTCTCTTTGGTCGCTGACCGAAGAGGATCGACCCGAGGCGAACGATGGTCGCGCCCTCTTGTAGCGCGACCTCATAGTCTCCGCTCATTCCCATCGAGAGCTCGCGCAGGTTGAGTTCGTTGCGAAGTGTGGCAAGGCGGCGAAAGTGTGGACGGTCTTCGGCGGCCACACCGGTCGGGCCTACGCCCATGAGGCCGAGCACGTCGAGACCACTTGCTTGTGCAGTTTCTACGAGCTGAGCGGTGTTGGCCCACTCGCATCCACCGCGGTCGGCGCGGTCAGCCAGATTGACTTGAATCATCACCCGGGCACGCGGGCTGCGCTTTGCGATCTCGCTGATTAGCCCGCCGTTGTCGACGCTCTGCCAGACATCCACAAATGGTGCAAGCAGGCGGACTTTGTTGCGCTGTAGTTGGCCGATGAAGTGCCAAGTTGGCTCGTCAGCGGTTGCTGTGAGCGCATCGTGTTTTTGCTTTGCTTCTTGGGCGTAGTTTTCACCAATGTTGTGAACGCCCACTTCAAGAGCCTGACGCACGGCTTCGATGTCAAACCCCTTGGTCACTGCAACGATGGTTACGTCGTCTGGTGATTGGGCGTTTGCGGCAATGTTCGAGCGAATGTGTTCAAGGCGATCGCTCAGCGAACTCATTAGCCCATTGATAGCCGAGCTATCGGTGCCAATGGTTCAAGCCACGTGGATAAGTTCACGAAGGCGATCAAACGTGTCTGACCTACTCACTACGCAGACATCTGAATTGATGCGGCGTGTGAACTTGTCGAGGCGCGCAAGTGCAACCTCGTCAAGCTTGTGCACATTGGTGGTGTCGAGATAGATGCGTTGTGTTTTCTGAAGCTGATACGCCTCGATGACGTCTTCAAGCGCAGTGAATGTTTCGCGCGTGAGCTCACCGCGCAGTGAGATCAACACGCCGATACCCACCGACTGAGCGTCTAGGTGCAGCAACACCGATCGTTCGGGTGCTCGGCCGATCGCTTCGGTCAGCTCGATTTCGTTCGCATACTCGTTTGCATAAGCCGTGACAGACATTGATGTAACTCCTCATTGATTGCTTGTATCAACTATCGGCCCCGGTTCTGAGCACGAGCTGTGAGTGAACTAACGAGTGCGCAAGACTTCTCATTCCCGCAGTTCGTAGCGGGTTCTCGCCGTGGCTAGTTGCGCAAAATGTCCGGATTGCGACAGGGAATGTATGCCGTTGCGCAAGTGTCACCAAAGTCGGTTAAGACAGGGATATGCACTTATTGAGAAGTATCGCTCGACCCTTGCTTTCATCGATCTTTCTATATGGCGGGCTTGACTCACTGCGCAAGCCCGAGCCAAAAGTCGCCATGGCCAAGCCACTTCTTGACAAAGCGCGTTCGGCGGGTCTCGCGCCGCCTGCTGACGACGCAACGCTCATCCGTCTCAACGGTGCTGTGCAAGTTGGTGCCGGCTTCTTGTTGGCAACGAGTCGCTTTCCGCGCGTTGCTGCCCTTGTATTGGCAGGCAGTCTCGTTCCTACAACGCTTGCGGGCCACAACTTCCTAACCGGTGAGCCCGAGATGCGCGCGCGTCAGCGCACGCAGTTCGCAAAGAACATGTCGATCATGGGCGGGTTGCTGTTGGCCGCAGCTGATACTGGCGGTCGACCGAGCATTGCGTGGCGCATCAATCACGCGCACAAACCCGATTGGGTTCCTAGCGTTCACTCATAGCTTCGAGAAGGCTTCGATCGCTTTGTCAATGTGCTCAGGTTCGAGTGCGGCTGAAGCTTGAACGCGAAGGCGAGCTTCACCTCGCGGCACAACGGGATAGCCAAAGCCGATGACCATCACGCCGAGTTCTAGTAATCGTGCGCTCTTGGCAATCGCATCAGCAGTTTCGCCAACGATGATCGGGATTATGGCACTCGGTGACGGTCGGCAGTCGTAGCCAAGACGACTGAGACCGTTGCGCAGCCGTTCGACGTTCGAACGCAGCTTTTGGATGCGCGCTGGGTCGTTTTTGAGAACCTGAATAGCCGCATTTGCACTGCAGGCAACGGTGGGCGCCAAAGCATTCGAGAACAGTGCAGGGCGACTGCGTTGAATCAGCATTTGCACGATGGCATCTGACGCGGCGATGTAACCGCCGGCAGCGCCACCTAAAGCCTTTCCCAATGTGCCGGTGATGACATCGATCTTGCCAAGCAACTCAAAATGTTCGTGTGTTCCGCGCCCGGTTCGCCCGAGCACGCCAGTGCCGTGTGAGTCATCGACGACGAGCATTGCGTCGTAACGGTCGGCGAGGTCAACAAGTCGCTTGAGATCGGCAATGTCGCCTTCCATGCTGAACACGCCGTCGGTGACGATCCATCGCGTCGGCGCCTTTGAGTTTTCTCGCAGCGCCGCTTCGACTTGGTTGTAGTCGCCGTGTTGGTAGATCGACTTCTGCGCTCCACGCACTTGGCGGATGCTGTCGATGAGACTTGCGTGGTTCAGCGCATCGGAGATCACAACGTCGTCGTGGCCAACGAGAGTTGGGAACAACGCTTCGTTGGCGGCCCACGCGCTGCTGTACGTGAGTGCGGCCTCGGTGCCCGACAATTCGGCGATCGACTGTTCCAGCGTGCGGTGTACGTCAAAAGTGCCGGTGATGAACCGCACCGAAGCGGTGCCGGCACCGCGCGAAGTGAGTGCGTCAATTCCGGCGGCAATGACGTCGGTGTGGTTTGCTAGCCCCAAATAATCGTTGGAACACAGCATGACGACTTCGCCGTGGCCTTCGATCTTTACGGTCGGCCCCATTGGGCTCGATAGATGGCGCAAGAACTTGTATTGCCCTGACGAATGAAGTTCTTTGAGTTCCTTGTCGATGCGTGCGGTGATTGCTTTGTTTGGCAATCGAACTCCTTAGAACGTGAGAACGGTCTTGATAGCAGCGCCAGTGGCGAGCAGAGCAAACGCGTCTTCAAAGTCGCGCGCAGCAAACTCGTGTGTGATGAGTTGAGCGACTGCGTCGGTGTTTTCTTGTCGCGCCAAGAAACGTTCCATTTGATACCAGGTTTCGTATTTCAAACGTCCGCTGATGCCGAGCACGCGTATGCCGCGCAAGATGACATGTTGCGCGAGGTCGATCTCAAGTGGACGTCGAGGCAGACCCAACAAAGCTGCAGTTCCGCCGTTGCTAATTGCAGCGAGCCCGCCATTGATTGCTGGTGGAGCCCCACTCATTTCGAGCCATGCCTCAACACCTTGGCCGGATGGTGAAAGCGCAGTCGCTTGATCGACCCAATCTGGATCGTCAGCTCTCAACATGTGGTCGGCGCCGAGCGCACCAGCAACGTCGAGATGATGCTGTTCGACATCACTGACAATTATCTGGCTAGCGCCGTTCTGTCGTGCAATGGCAACGGCCATTAGGCCGATCACGCCGACTCCGGTAACTAGAACGCATCTGCCACTGACATCGGCTGACATCACCGTATGCATTGCGTTGCCGAACGGATCCATCACAGCCGCGACGCGGTCAGGGATGTGATCTCCAAGTGGCCAGACGTTCTCGCGCGGCAAGGCCAAGTATTCAGAGAAAGCTCCGTCGCGATCGATTCCGATCACTAGCACTCGCGCGCAGATGTGGCTGCGTCCGGTGCGACACAAGCGACAGGTGCGACAGCCAATGTGACCTTCCCCGCTCACGCGCATGCCGACTGAAAGATCGGCAACGTCTTTACCAAGCTCGGCAATGACACCGACGAACTCGTGGCCGAGCGTGACGGGCGGCGTAACGCGACTTGCACTCCATTCGTCCCAGTCGTAGATGTGGCGGTCAGTGCCGCAGATGCCGGCGTGAGTGACGCGAATAAGAACCTCGGTGTCGCCAATGGTCGGAAGTTGAACGTCGTTCTGCCCGACAAGGCCGCGCGCTGGAGCGGTCTTCCTGATTGCGAACATTGTTTCTGTCGTTCCCCCGGCCATGCGGGTCAGCTTGCCAAATGGCGGGCCCGCCTGCTTGTTTATTCGCCCAATCGACCGCTTAGCAGATCGACCCTGGTGAAGCGCCCGCGGTTGGACCAAACTGGGATTCTTATTGACCTTTTGAGGACTTGCCGTGGCACAACCGACCGATGACAACTCTCCGATTCGCCGTCCCCGCTCAGTCAGGGCTTGGGCCGTCGGCTTGACCTCAGCAGCTGTTGTTGCCATTGCCGCAGTTGCCGCGCCTGTCATTAGTTCTCTATTTCCCGACCGAGCCGATTCGCTGCCTAGCGACAGCAACCAGTCGAACGACCAGAATAAAGGTGTTGGTGCTCGGCTCGACACAAACGACCCTATGGTCATCGAACTCGAAGAGTCGATGGGGGCAACGCGCGTAGGGCCCGACGACTTCAGTGTTGCGCCGGGCGAGCGCGAGAGCGAGATCGGCATTCAAGCGACTGACTCTGGAAAGTTACGTGCAGTGACAGTCACTGCTGTAGGCGGCCCAAACTCACGTGACATCGTGCGCGAGGCACCACGACTCGGTATTGGCATTTTCTCTAATGACGACGTAACACCTGCTCTTGTCTTGGACGAAGTTCCTGACGCAAGCAGCGGAGAGTTCAAAACAAGTGAGTTGGGCGACATCACTGCAGTCGCTGGGTTCAGCACTGAAGTCGACCCAGCCGATTGCGCGCCTAACAAAACGGTTGTTGCATGGGGCGTGAATCGCGACGGATCGATTGTTGGTCCAACTCAAGAACGCTGCACCGATCTCGGCTTCTAGAGACCCAGGCAACCGTCTAGCGCGCTGATGACTGAAGCAAGAGCACTGGCGCAACAGATCGTCGACGAGTTGCGCACAATGGGTAGTGCCGAAAACGTTGCCGGCATGGCTCGCTTCGGTATCTCAGGTGGCGATGTTCTTGGCGTGTCGGTAACAGAGCTTCGCAAGTTCGCGCGTCGCTATCGGAACAACCACGAGCTGGCACTTGCGTTGTGGAGTTCGGGTGTTCACGAAGCGCGCATATTGGCCTCACTCGTCGACGACCACTTGCAGGTGTCAGAGGCGCAGATGGAAATGTGGGTTAGCGGCTTCGATAGTTGGGATCTCTGCGATCAATGTTGTTTCAACCTGTTCGACAAGACCTCGTTCGCCCTCGATAAAGCAAGGGAGTGGGCAAATCGCGACGAACAGTTCATACGCAGAGCTGGCTTCGCGTTGATGGCCGCTCGTGCCGTCCACGCCGGCCCTGATGAAGCCGACTCGACCTTTCTGGAGTTGTTGCCCAGCATTGAGGCTGCAGCAGATGACGATCGCAACTTCGTCAAGAAGGCCGTGAATTGGGCTTTGCGTCAGATTGGCAAGAGAAACTTGAATCTCAATCGACATGCCGTCGCACTCGCTCGCGAACTGGCTGAGTCGACCAACCGTACGCGGCGTTGGATTGGGCGCGACGCTCTGCGTGAACTCACTTCAGATGCGACGCTCAAGCGCATTCGCAAGCGTGAGGGCAAGAACTGATCTGACCGCTTAGCATGTCGGCCGATGAACACTTGGGACATGATTCGTGTCGAACGACAGGCGTTTGCCGACCGACTCGACGCCTTGGCGCCGTCAGACTGGGACAAGCCGAGCCTCGCTGCAGGATGGAAAGTTCGCGACGTTGTTGCTCACATGACCTCGACTGCGCTGCTCAATCCCCAAACGTTCTTCGTCAACATTGCGAAGAGCGGTTTCAACTTCAGTGTCATGGTCGACAAAGCAAACAAGCAGTTGATTGCCGAACACGATGATGCTGCGTTGGCTGCTCTGTATCGCGCGCAGGTCAACAGCACCAAAGCCCCACCGGGGCCGTCAGTTGGTTGGCTTGGCGAAGCGATTGTTCATGGCGAAGACGTGACGCGTTCGCTTGGGTCATACGCCGAGCATCCAGTCGAGCATGTTGTTGCGATTGCCGACTTTTACAAGAAGAGCAATCTGCTGATCGGGTCGAAGCGACGCATTAGCGGCGTGCAACTTGTAGCGACTGATGTTGAGTGGCGCCATGGTAATGGTCCGATAGTGACCGGCCCCCTGATTGCTCTGGTTCTTGCGATGACCGGACGCAAGGTTGCTCTCGATGACCTCACTGGTGATGGCGTTGAGGTGTTGGCGGCTCGGCCGTAAGCGCTACTTCTTTGGTGCTGGTTGATTGGCGCGAACGTTTTCGGCGGCGCGTTCTACGGTTTCGTTGACTCGCTTCAATCTCGTCGTCTCTGTTTTTGCGGTGCTTATCCACTCGAGGATGGCTCGTTTTGCTGATCGTGGAAAAGCGTCCCAATTCTTGCGAGCAATCTTGCTTTTCTTGAATGCAGCGACGAGTTCTGCAGGTTCGATGAGGTCTTCGACGTCGTCGAGCGCCGTCCACGCTCCGTTAGCCTTCGCTATCTCGACCGAGCGCAATCCCGCAGGCGTCATGAGCCCTTGTTTTGACAGTGAGTCGAAGCGCTCTTTGTTTGTGCGAGCCCACGCACTTTTGGGCTTGCGTGGTGTGAAGAGTTGCGCTGATCGTTGTTCGTCGAGCTTGTTGGCGCGACTGTCGATCCATCCGAAACAGAGTGCTTCTTCAACGGCATCGACGTAGTCAACCCGACCTTTGCCGCTTGGCGGCTTGTAATAGACCAGCCACACGCCGGTTGCTTCATCGTGGTTGGCGGCTAGCCAGCTGCGCCAACTAGCGCGGTCGGGCGCATAGACAAACGCATAACCATGCGGGCCGTCTCCTTCGACTGTCCACGGTTGCCGCGCTGACTTGCGTGTCACGTTACGCGAATAGCTTTGGCAACGTTCTAGCCTTCTCGAGGTTGAGCAAGAACTCTTTGCGATCGAGGCCTCCGCCATAACCAACGAGATCGCCATTGGCACCGATGACGCGATGACATGGGACGATGATCGAGATTGGGTTCTGCCCATTTGTTGTTCCGACGAGGCGTGCCGCGCCTGGCTTACCAATGCGCCTAGCTAACTCTCCGTATGAGAGCGTTTCGCCGTAGGGGATGCTGCAAAGACCATTCCAGACCAGGCGTTGAAAAGGCGAACCAGAATCTGCCAGCTCGAGGTCGAACTCAGTGCGCACACCATCGAAGTACTCATTCAGTTGCTCGATTGGTTGGGCGAATGCAGCCCCTGACTTTGTGCCGAACGTAGCCACATCGGGTTGATGTCTGTGGTCTTGCATGAACAACCCGCAAAGAGCGCGATCTTCGGCCACGAGCGTGATTGGGCCGATCGGGCTGTCGATGATGGTGTGCGTTTTCGTCACGGAGCCTCCTAGCGGATCGCCGGCGGATCGATCGTCACAGTCTGCCGCGCCCAGAAGCCTATGGTGACAACGGGCCGCTAACAGACAGTGCACTTTCGTGTTCGCTAGCGAGAGAGACGAGGCTGACTTGAGTAAACGAACCGTATGGATTCTTGGCGATCAGCTGAATCGCAACATTACGAGTCTTGAAGGTGCAGACCCGTCAGACACCCGCATCTTGATGGTGCAGTTTTATGAACAGGTCGATGGAAGGCGTGCGCACCGTCAACGTCTGCATTTGTTCCTAGCTGCAATGCGTCGATTCGCGAACGACCTACGCGCTGACGGATTCGAGGTTGATGAACGACTAGCGAGTGATTTCGCCGATGGCATCAAGGCCCATCGCAAGCAGTACAGCCCAAAGTCGATCACTGCGATGTATCCGCTTGATTGGGATGAACACGAACTCATGAAGCGCGAGTCGATCGAAGTAACCCCAACAAATCAGATGCTTTGCAATACGGACGAGTTCAGCGCGTGGGCAGGCGACAACCAACGCTTTCGCATGGAAGATTTCTACCGTTGGCAACGAAAGCGGCTTGACATATTGATGGACGGCGATGCGCCGGCCGGAGGTGCGTGGAACTTCGACCCAGAGAACCGTAAGCCGCCTCCCAAGAAGGCGCGCGACTGGTATGAGCCGATCGTTGATCCTCTTGACGAGCTCGATGCGCAATTGCTCGAGGAGTTGCCAAAAGACGCCCCTGGTGCTGATCCGGTTGGTCTTTGGGCGACAACGCGCGAGCAGGCGCTGGCCCGACTCGATGATTTTGTCGAGCGCGTATTGCCTGAGTTTGGTCCGTATGAAGACGCGATGCTGACGAATGAGTTTCGCTTGGCGCATTCGATGCTGAGTCACTGTCTAAACGCGGGGCTGCTCTCACCCGACGAGGTCGTGCATGCGGCCGAGGAAGCGTATCGGTCGGGCCACGCGCCGATTGCCTCAGTAGAAGGATTTGTCAGGCAGATCATCGGCTGGCGCGAATACATCTGGAACGTCTATTGGCATTGGATGCCTGACTACCGCCAAAACAATGTGTTGAACGCGCGCCGAAGTTTGCCTCCGATGTTCGACACCGGTGAGACGAACATGAACTGCATGTCGACCACGCTGGCTGATGTTCACGAGCGCGCGTGGTGTCATCACATTCAGCGCCTGATGGTGCTCGGTAACTTCACCATGCTTGCGGGCATCAAACCCGCTGAAGTTGTTGCGTGGATGACCGCACAGTTTGTTGACGGTAACGAATGGGTGATGCTGCCCAACGTGATTGGTATGGCGCTTTACGCGGATGGCGGACGCATGAGCACAAAGCCTTACGCGGCCGGCGGTGCATACATCAATCGCATGAGCGACTACTGCAAAAACTGTGTGTACGACCCGAAGAAGCGCGTCGGTGACGACGCGTGCCCGTATACGACGCTTTACTGGAATTTCATCGATCGACATAGAGCGACCTTTGCCAAGAACTCTCGTATGTTCCGCTCAGTTCAAGGTTTGGATCGACTCAAAGATCTCGATGACGTGCGAGCGCGCGCGAGCGACGTTCTCAAACTGATGCACGACGGCAAGCTATGACCCACACCGTCGTCAAGCCTGTCATGGGCACGGTGGTTACGATCGTGGTCAATGTTTCGAACGCCGACCTGTCTGAAACTGTGGGCGTTGTCATGCAACGACTGCGCGACATTGAGCAACGCTTCACTACCTACTCGGTCGACAGTGAGGTCTCGCGCTTTGGGCGAGGTGAGCTCTCTATACATGACGTCAGTGACGAACTGCGTTTGATCCTCGATGTCGCCGACAAGTTCGCTGACGAAACCGACGGCGTGTTCAACATTTACGCAGCGGCTGAAAATGAACCGGCGCTGTCGTTGCAACGGTCTGATCTTCCTGATGCGCGCGCAATAGAACCGTCGGGCGTCGTAAAGGGTTGGGCCTTGCAAGAGGTGGTCAACTTGTTGCGAGAGCGACGTGTCCACGATTTTCAGATCAACCTTGGTGGCGACGTGTTTGTGAGCGGCAATGCAGAGCAGGGCGAGGGTTGGCGCATTGGCCTGCAGCATCCGTTCGATGCCACCAAGACAATGGCGGTTCTACAGGTGAGTGATTGTGCTGTTGTGACTTCTGGCGACTATGAGCGAGGCAGACACATCGTTGGTTCCGGAGCGTCGGAGTTGGTGAGCGTGAGCGTGGTTGGCCCCGACGCGATGGTGGCCGACGTGTATGCGACAACGGTATTTGCCATGGGCCGTGACGGCTTGCCGTGGGCGCTGAGTCGTGACGGATACGACTTTTTTATCGTCGATGCCAATGAGATGACCCATCAGACCCCCGGTCTAAGCAGGTATTTGGTCAACTAAGACGAATTGCTAGCTGATTCACAGGAATCTCTCTGCCGGCATCCAGGGTGTCGGCCGATCCTCTCTCTGTAGCCAGATGACGTGATGAGGAGGGTCGATGAGCGCAATTCAACAACTGCCGCCAACGTCATCGCCGCGCCTGCACCCTCTGCGGCAGATGGCGTCGACGCCCAAGGGCGCCAATGCAAATGCCGTGTTGGCGTGTATCTACCTCGGTGGTGCGCTGACGATCGGGCTCTGGTGGTACGACACTCCCTCGATCTCTGGGCTTGGTGACTGGCTGACTAACGCAGGTCGCATCACCGGACTGGGAGCCGGCTACGCAATTGTTGTGTTGCTTGCACTCATGGCGCGCGTGCCTGCGATTGAGCGAGGAGTGGGTGCTGACCGTCTCGCCAAGTGGCACTCACGAGGCGGTCGCTACACGGTGTCGTTGGTTGTTGCGCACGCTTTGCTGATCACGTGGGGATACGCCTTAACCGACCACCACAACGTCGTCGGTGAAGTGTGGGTGCTGTGGACTCAATATGCAGATGTACTCATGGCATCAGTTGCTGGACTACTTCTGGTTGGCGTCGGTGTTGCATCGGCGCGCGCGGCGCGCAAGCGTCTGCAGTACGAAACCTGGTTGTTCATTCACTTCTACACATACCTTGCAACAGCGCTTGCCTTCAGCCATCAGTTCGCTACGGGGGCTGACTTTGTAGACAATCTGCCGGCTCGCATTGTGTGGTCACTGCTGTATGCGGGAGTCGCGGTCGTGCTCGTTTGGTATCGGGTCATCACTCCTGTGCGCAATGCTTTGAGCCTCAATCTGCGTGTCGCTGATGTCATCGAAGAGAACGCGAACGTTACGAGTGTCATTGTCAGTGGCAAGAACCTCGATCGCCTAGCAACTGAGCCAGGGCAGTTCTTTCGCTGGCGCTTTCTCACACGCAACCTTTGGTGGACAGCCAACCCGTATTCAATCTCCGCGCTGCCAAGAGATCACTATCTACGAATCACGGTGAAGCATCTAGGTCAGCAGAGTGCAGCTCTTCGTCGTCTGCGGGTGGGCGCTCGCGTAGTGGCTGAGGGTCCTTATGGCGCTATGACATCAGCGCGCGCGAAGCATCGCAAAGTGTTGTTGATCGGTGGTGGGGTTGGTATTACGCCCCTGCGCGGACTGTTTGAACGCTTCTCGGCGGAGCGTGGTTCTGATGTCACCTTGATCTATCGCGCTGGAAGTGATGGTGATGTGCTGTTCCGCAGAGAGCTCGACCAGATTGCCGACCACTTCGGTTCGCACGTGATTTACGCGCTCGGTCGCCGAGGAACTGAAGGCGACATCGTGCGAACGGGCGTTCTGGAGCGGTATGCACCTGACCTTCGCAGCACGTCTGTCTACATCTGCGGACCCGAAGGTCTGACAACGCAGGCGACGCACGCGTTGAAGAGTGCGGGCGTCAAGGCGCGCCACATTCACCACGAAGACTTCAGCTTTTAGACGGGAGAAACATGAAACGTGTCATAACGTCGTTTTTCGCAACGGCTGCTGCTCTGGTTGCGTTGCTGAGCTTCAAGACTCACCCTGCTGCGTTGGCGACTGCGTCGACCGACGTGGCTGATGATCCAACAACGACATCGAGTTCATCAACGATCGTGTCATCGTCGGTGTCGCGCACATCAACTACGACGGGTTCTTCGTCGAGCGCAGCGGCAACTTCAACAACGACCGCTGTGCCGAAGACGACTACCACTACGCGCGCATCGATGAGTGGTACCAAAACAGCAACCGGCGCAGCAGCAGACACGCGTTGGGGACCTGTACAAGTGAAGGTCACGCAGACCAATGGCAAGATCACCGCGATTGATGTGATCGAGTATCCGACGACCAACAGTCGTGACCGTCAGATCAATGCGTATGCCGTGCCCGAACTGGTGAGCCAGGCACTTGCTGCGCAGAGTGCAAATGTCGACGGCGTCTCGGGTGCTACCTACACGACCGACGGCTTCGAAACCTCGTTGCAGTCGGCAATAAACAAGCTTCGCCAGTCGTAACGCATCCCTTTGACATCTAGGCTCACCGATGTGGATTCACGCGAGCACTTGATTGCCTTTGGTGGTGGTGACACGTGGTGTCGTGTTGTCGGATCGCCAAATGAGGGAACGCCGATTGTCGTGTTGCACGGCGGGCCTGGATATCCGAGTTACTACCTTGAAAACTTGGCGAACCTTGCTCGGCCCGATCGTGCTGTCATCATTTACGACCAGATGTCGTGTGGGCGTTCAACTGGCTCTGCGGCTCCCGAAGACTGGACCATCCAGACTTTTGTTGATCAATACGAAGTCGTGCGCAGTCACTTTGGTTTGAGCACTGTTGATTTGATCGGCCATTCTTGGGGCGCGTTCTTGGGCCTCGAGCTTGCTATTCGCCTGCCGCACACAATCCGTCGTTTGGTGTTGGCAAGTGGTAGCGCGTCGGCCCACTCGTTTGTGCGCAGCGCTGCAGAGCGCGCTCGCTCATTGCCAGCCGACATGTATGCGGCAATCGAGCGTGCAGATGCGACGGGCGAGTTCGACACACCAGAGTTCTTTGCAGCGAACGAGCGGTTTCTTGCCGACTTCTGCAATCGTATCGACCCGTTGCCGTGGGGCCTTGCAACTGCCGATGACGAGATGAACGTGCCCATGTATAAGCACATGTGGGGATCTACTGAATTTAGATGCGACGGAACGTTGTCGACATGGGATCGGCGAGCCGACTTGAGCAATGTTGAGTTGCCAGTGTTGATTACGTCGGGTCGTTATGACGAGGGAGGGCCGTTCGCGCAAGAAGAATTATTGGCCGGCTTGCCCAACTCGCACTGGCAAGTGTTTCCGAACAGCGCGCATCACCCTCACGTTACTGATGAAGTTGCTTGGCTAAACGCAGTCGACGAGTTCCTGACTCAGTGACTGAGCGCTTCGATGTTCCACGTTTTAGGGTTCGCAGCAACGAGAACTTCGGCCAGCTCCTTACGAAAAGCAAGCAGGCGAAACGCACTCATCCCGTCTCCAAAGACTTCGTGTGACGAAGCAACGTGCGCGCTAGGCGGAAGACTGTCGATGTTGATCAGTGCGTCCCTTGGTGTAATTGGTAGCCACTTCCACCGGTTGCATTGGACGCATGTGGTGCCCGTGTTTGAGCCGCTGTATTTCGAATGACGAGCAAGCACGGCGTTTGCAAGATTGTCATGTGAGTACCAATCGCTAGAGCTGTGAACCGGCACGACCTGTTTGAACTCTGTGCTTCCCGTCGTGGCGCGATGTACATCTCGCAATTCGATATCGAAACGTGCGGTCAACTCATCGGCGACTTCACTGCTGACGCAGATCGCGTCGAACCTCCAATTGGGTGTCCATACAGCTGACTTCGGAAAGCCACGTGACTCAAGTGTGAGCGGTCCGTTCTGTTCTCGCATCGGTATGGCGCAACCATGGCACCAGCCGTCAGAGCCGTACATGGGGTCTAAGCCCCAAGAGTCGTCGGGCCATGGCCAGCCAGAGTTTGATCGGTTGACTAGGGCGACCCAATTGGTCTTGCTGTTTGCATCCGCCATGTCTCGACTATTTCACGAGCAGGCAGGTGATGACCAGAAGGCAACCGTTGAATCTGCTCAGTTCAGCGCAGCCTGCGCTGATTTGCTCAGTTCAGTCAGAGGAACGAATCGAGCGAAACGTTCCTTCGCTGATCACCTTCATGACTTCACCCGACTCAAACAACTGACCGTTCATCGCAACGTGCACGCCGCTATCAAGCTCTTCGACGCAGCGCAGCGCAAAGCCCAAATTGAAACCAGCGTCTGACATCGTGAAGCCAGTTAGTGGGACCATCGCGCCAGTAAGAACAACCAACTTGTTGTCGTCAACTCGTTGTTTCAAAAAGCGAGCAGTGTCAGGCATGGTGTAAGTGCCGTGGGTTACAACAAACTTGTCGGCGTCAGACTCATTAATGGTGTTTGCTACGGCGTCGAGGTCAGAGCTCTTGAGCGAACGACTGTCTTTCATGCACACGACCGTGTAGTTGATCTCGTGCGGAAGGTGCAGACTTTCGATGTATTTAGGAACAACCGTGTCTGGAAGCGGACGAATCGTGTCGGTTAGTCCGTCCCATTCAGAGTCAATGGTTCCTCCGGTGATCACAAAATGAATGCGCATCACCAGCGACTCTAGATGTGGTCACGAAAGACTGCTCGAATCGCCTGATGTGCGCTTATCGACGGCTGCTTCTAAACACGACGTTCGTCGAAGCGTTGCGCAAATTCCTGCATCTCTGTGAGGTACTTACGAAGCGCACGGCGCTGAATCTGTCGTGTGATCGGGTGGCCCAGTCGGGCGACGCGTGCATGAGGTCGCGAGAACGCAGTTATCTCGAACGTGACCGAGTCGTCCGGATCAAGTCGTAGTCCGAAGTACTCCTCGCCGCATTCGGGGTGCATCGGTAGGGTGCCGTAAGCAAAACCGTGTCGAGTTGGTTCGCGCACCGTGTAGATCACGCGGCAAGCTGCGACGAATGTCACGCCCGCAACGGGCAGCGAGAGTATGACGGTTGTGCCCTCGGTTGCTATGGAATCTTCGGGAAAAGGCGTGAACCCCATGTTGTGCTGGAGACCCCACACGTCTAAGTGTTGCGCGCACGCCTCGAATAGCGCGCGGCCTGAACCAAGAGCGACTGACAATTCGTCGTGAGTAAAGCGGGGTGGTAGCGACTCGCGGGTCGCGCCTTGTTCGGCGTAAGTGACTGATGCTTCGCGTTGGCTTTCAAATACCCGTTGAAGCCGGTTGGGCCTAACCTTGCCGAGCAGAATCACACTTCCAGTCTCGCCCACAAAGAATCATTCGTATCTCAGTTGTTGACCTCGCGCTGTGCCGGGCCGAAGGCAGCAGTAGGGGAACCTCGTTGCTCGGGCTCTCGGCGTGCCCGATCCTTATGTTGAGGTGGACTCAAGATAAAGAAAAGCCGCTTTCTTTATCTTAAGAGCGTGGTTGCAAAAGCTTTCGGGCCATTTCGAGCCCCAAGGCGGCGGATGCAGGGAGACGTGTCGACCGGCCCTACGAAGTGGGGTGCGCCGCTTGACAGGGCTCGGCCGAGTAGCGCCGATCTATAGCTACGACCTGGAAGTTTACCTATAGCGATTATTGCTAGCATCTATTCCTAGCTAGCAGTTGCGTAGCTAGGAAGTCCTACGCTACGCTAGGCACATGCCCACTGGCGAAGATCGAATGGAAGACCTACGGAGCTGGACAAACAGTCTCGAAGCCGAGGCCGACATCCTGCGAAATGAAATAGCTGCACGGCAAGGCCGACTCTCCGCCCTTGAGGAAGAGCTGCAGTTGCTTCGTCGGCTGGTTCGCCTGCACGAGCCGCACGCAGCTGATGCACCCTCAAATGGTGTCGCATCAGCCGGCAGCGCTCCCAAACAAGCCCGCACCCGTTCAGCCTCTACCGCTGACGCCGATCTGATCGAAGAGGTTGCGCAGATCCTCGATGAGAACGGTGAACCGCTGCACATATCAATGATTCGAGAACGTCTTGTGGAGCGAGGCGTCACGATCCCGGGCCGTGGCGATGACGCCAACATCATCGTTCGTATCAGCCCGTTACAGGACCGATTCATGCGCACTGCCCGCGGCACATATGCCCTGACATCTTGGGGCTTGCAGGCACTGACGTCCCCGAAGCGGAAGCGTACGACGAAGAAGCGGGGTCGTTGATGGTTGCGGAACCTGTCACGAACTCGGAAGTCTTCCTATGGGCTCTCTTCGAACTCGACGGCTCGGAAACATTCGTTGACGTCGAGGATGTCTTCCTTCAAGCGTTCAAACTTGCGCCCCAACGTCTGAGCTGGCGAACTCGCTCAGACTTGCCGGATCTCAAGAAGTGTTCGAAGGCGCTGCGCGATGCCGAAGCGAAAACACCACAGCTTCTCGTAAAGAGTGGTGGGGATCTGCGTCGACTTACCGTCGACGGTCAGAAGTGGATCGAGGACAACTTCGAACGCCTGGCTGCTGCACTCGGGACTGATCGCGTCGTGCAAGCCCCTCGTTCTCGTAAGAGCTCTCGGTTGCTTTCCGAAGCAACGCGCTCGGATGCCTTCCGTCAGTGGCAGGACACGGGGGCGTTGTCACAAGAGAAGTGGCGCTACGCCGAACTTCTGCGGTGTTCGCCAGATAGCAACCGCTCGGTGTGGAAGAACCGCATCGAAACACTGAAATCGGCTGCGTATGCCGCGAAGCATAAGGCAATGCTCGATTTTCTTGATGACCTCGTAAATGCACATTCGGACTGGTTTTAGGAGCCAACGTGGGAAAGCATCGTGTGACATACGGCGGACGGGCGTTTCAACAGGACGCCATGAATGCCATGAAGGGCGACATCGTGCGCGGGCTTATCGAGCTGATCACGAACTGTGATGACGCATATGGCGACGATCGCAACGGAAAGATCAGCGTCGAAGTGGAGCATCGTCGTCGGAGCCCCTGGAAAGTCGTCGTTCGCGATCGTGCTCGGGGCATGCGAGCCGATAGAATGCGGGTTGCAATAGGTGGCCTCGCCGAACGGACGTCTGGGTTCGAGTCGGGAAAGAATGTAAGAGGAAATCTAGGTCGCGGAGCCAAGGATGTCGCTGCGTTTGGGCCTGTGACGTTCGAAAGCATCTGTGACGGCTACTACACGAAGATGGTCCTCGAAGAGGATGGGTCTTATGACGACCTCATCGAGCGGAAAGCTCGCGAGAAGGACCGCGAACAACTCGGCATTCGGCGCGGAAGTGGAACCGTTGTTTCGGTATTGGTTGGCGAAAAGTTCAAGTGCCCTCTGCATCGAACACTTCTCCAGAGACTGTCATCGCATTACCAACTTCGGGACATCAACTCCGACCCGCGACGGGAACTAACACTCATCGATCTCGGCTCGGGCGGCACCGACGGAATTAGGTACGGGAGACCGTCCCTGACGGAAATGGCAGAGGTCGACCTCTCTATCCCGGGTTACGAAGATGCATCCGCAACCTTGACCTTGTATCGAAACGCAGAACGGTATGAGAACCCGGCAACAGATACGAGCCGTCCGGAAGGGATCTTGCTCAAAGGACGTCGAGCCATTTACGAGAACACTCTGTTCTCGTCGGAAGGCAATCCGTATGCCCACTGGTTTTCGGGGACGCTTCGATGTGACTACATCGATGATTTAGCTAGGGGCTACGACCAGCATGCTCAAGCTGGTAACGCGGCGGACCCTGCGAACCCGGTGCCGATCATCAGCCGAAGTCGCGACGGACTC
Source organism: Acidimicrobiales bacterium (assembly GCA_044220495.1). Taxonomy (GTDB): domain Bacteria; phylum Actinomycetota; class Acidimicrobiia; order Acidimicrobiales; family JBBSGY01; genus JBGAQY01. The sequence continues at coordinate 3,415 of JBGAQY010000032.1, read as the reverse complement.
GAACACGAGCACCCTTTCTACAAGGCCCTGGCCGAGGCAGCAGACGAGGCTTTGCGGCCGTTTGTTGATGCCGAGGCAGAGAGCGCTCGAAGCGGTGCTGCCGAAGAGAGCACCCGCATGCGGCGGACGTTGGACTCGTTGGGACGCGACCTCGGCAGGATGATCGATGCGGACCTTCGAGAAATCGACGAGGACGGTCTCGGAGGCGGGGAGGGCGGCAACCAAGACGAGCCGATCCGCGTCATCCCGCAGAGCCCGGTCTTGTACATGAACGAAAACAAGACAATCTCTGTTGTCGTGCGACGAGACGTCGGAGAATCAGAGATTGTTGTCGAACCCGACCCCGAAGGAGTTGTCGAGCTCCTTGATGGATTTCGCATTCCACTCACCGACCATCCGCGACGGGACGACCTACTTATCGCTCGCGTACGGCTTCGTCCGCTCGTGGAGGACGAAGAAACCTACCTAACCGTTCGTTGTGCCGAGCACGAGACCGTGGCGCTCGCGGAGGTGCGGCCAGAGCGCGAAGATCCCGAGCCGTCGCCTCCGGAGACCCTGCAGTTCGACCGAGAGAAGTACCAGATGTCAGTCGGAAAGCGTCGGTCGATTCGATTGCTCGCGCCAATGGACGTTGTTAACGACTACGGGCAAAACGCTTCTTTGATGTCAGACTCCTCGGACATCGTTGTGCTTGGAGGGAAGGCGGAGTTGGAATTCGACGAGGACCTTCTTTGCTGGGTAGCCGAAGTCGAAGTCGATCCCCGCTCCTTGGGGGCGAAGGCATCGATCACGGCACGTCTCGGCGAGCTCACAGCCACTTGCGATGTTGTTGTGGCTCAGAACCAAGGTGGCGGACCGAACATACAGATCCGCATTGCGGACGAAGTGATGGGGAAATACCGAGCTGAGGTGACTCGAGAAGGTGAAACAACCGTGATCAAGATTCTCGGCGGCCACCCTGCGATACGGCGATATCTGGGGCCCGGTCCGCGATTCCCGTTTCAAGACAGGCTCGGTACTCGGGTGGTGATTGCGGAGATCGTCGCTGGCGAAGCCACGCGAATGGTCATGGAGAAAAAGTACGCCGCTGCAGGTGAACTCGACGGGCCGGCTTTTTATCACGAGCACATGACGTACATGGAGAAGTACTTAAGCCGTTGTCACAAAGAAATGATCGCCGACAACGAAATCACGTGACGCCGGGCGTCAGTTAGATCAAACGTTGTTGACGAACGCCGCTACGCTGAGGATGATCGGCTGAATCAGGTTCGAGGCACATCGCAATGATGGGCGCCGGCACCGCCCAAACGTCCTGTGATCCGCTGGACTCGAAATCGAGAACATTGCGAGTCGCAAGAAGCCCACGCCCAAATGATGACCGCACGGTTTGCGCTTCACGTAGCCAAGAACCTTCGACGTATTTGCCTTCGATTGGGATCCACTTGAGGCCGGGCGCGCCGATGAAGTCGACCTCTTTTTTGGTCTTGGTGCGATGGTGAAGAACAGTTGCGTGCGTCGAGAATGTTCCTGGACGTGCGCGCTCAGAGCATCGAGCAAGCGCCATCCCGATTTGCTGTTCGGTCAGTTGCGTGTGGTCCGGCTCTCGTCCCCGTCCCTGTGACGAAGCAAGTCGCGCGAAAAGTGGATCCGTGAAATAGATCTTCGGTTGACGACCAGGGTCCGGCAAGCCGGCGTCGTTTTGCGGGTAGCAGTCCCAAGTGATGTAAGCGAAATTCAGCTCCCGCATCCGACGAGCGACCGAATCGCGACCAGCTCCAATTTCTTCCGCGATTGCGTTAATCGAGGTATGACTAGTGAGCCTCGTTGACAAACCGGCCAATAACGCAAGGAGTTGGGGATCGCCGAATCGATCGGTGTTTACCGCTTCACCTTTGATCACGTCCCAAAGGGCACGCGTGAACCCAGAGCCGACGGTATTGGTACGAACATAGTCATCGACCGCCTGCGGAAATCCTCCGACATAGAGGTAGGTCTCCCACGTCGAGACAAGTTCCGTAAGCCACGGCCAGAGTTCCTGGTAGATGTTGGCCGCATGTTTGGTTAGAAGATCGCTTGGATCAATCGGATCTGGCTGCGGCACTTCTAGACCGAGGGCCGCACAGAAATTTCCAAAGCCCATCGGCAACAACGTGCGGTCGGACGAATCGATATCACCACGTCGTCCGGCGAGCGCCTTGATCGCGTCATCAAGACCGGCAGAGGACGATCCAGTCAGCACCACGCAATCGTTTCGAAACTCCGTGTTGTCCCGTAGGTTCTTTACGATCGATGGCCACCCATCTTTCACCGTTGTGATCTCGTCAATGAACCAGTACCGAGGCAACGCTCCGGCCGTCCTTGTTGCAACTTCACGACCCTGTTGCACCAAGCCACCAAGATCAGATGCGCGCCAATTGTCCACGGCCGCGTGGATGATCTGGTCCGCGCGAACACCAGATTCGAGCAAACGCTGAATCGCTCGTTTTACGGCCACGGTCTTTCCAACGCGTCGCGGCCCTCGAAGCATGTAGAGGCCCCCGGGCTGCAGGTCCGCTAGCGGGGCCGGGTCATAGTCGAAGGCCGCGTCCCGGGCTCGTTTGAGGTCGGCATCCTCTGCAGCCCAGGTTATGGGGTCGCGCCACCATCCATTGGTTCGTCGAAGCTGCTCGCCGATCTGCCCGGTTCTCACGCTTTGAAATGTAGCCCGAATTTCGGGTCAACCTGCAGAAAAGTATACTTTGTTGCAGGTTCATCAGCAGTTTGGCCATTTCTGATCGTTCTAGGGCCGATAAGATCGATCTGGGGCGGCTGTCACCATCAGCTGTGCGATCAAGAAATGCGCGCCACTGAGCGCGCTGCTCGTATGGGTCGCGGCCGCTGGTGGCCGAGAGGAGCGGCAACAAACGGGCTGCCGGAAACGCTTCACGCCGTCTCCGGCCACTCGCTCGGCTACGTCCAGTTGCGACTCGTTTCTGCTTCATGGGGAGCGTCGTCCCACGCCGTGTCTTCCCCGGGGAAACCGAGTCGCGGGTCGGGGCCGTCATAAAGCCATTGACTCGGTGGGCCGTCGTCCGCCCCGATTGCAAAGCACCATCCCGAGATGGTCCGACGCCAGGCGTAGTAGCGCTGGCCGTCCTGGGAAACGACGAGGACAGCGGCGACTTCATCGACGCTTCGTCCCTTGCCGACTTGTTCAGTTGCCCACTTTGCACAACGCGTCGTCAGCTGGAAGTTCTTGGCCGCAATGCGGTGATCGCAAACAGACCAGCTCTTGGTCGAGCACTCGGGGTTGGGGCAACGGAAACGGTGCTTCCACCAAATCACTCGTGCCGGTTCACCAAACAAGGTAAGTCGACATACGTCGTTGCCGACCGGTCTTTGAGCTGTGCCGGGCCGCCACAAGCCCGACAGCGTT
>JBGAQY010000086.1:0-4512 GCA_044220495.1 Acidimicrobiales bacterium | reverse complement strand
ATCTACGCAGCCAGGCCATTGTGCTTACGCAGGATATGGCTGATCGCATTCGCGCCAATTTGTCTTTCGTGCGAGCGAACGCCGATGCTTACGAACTCAAGCTGAAGAGTTTCAACAAATACAAAAGCGATACGACGGCGGCAGCTAACTGTCGAGAGACTGGCTGCTCGCTGCTTGACATCGCCGCCTCCGACCTCGCGCAGTGGAGCATCGCTGTCAGCAGCCGACTTCCAGGTGGAGAAGGAACGATCGACATCGACGTCACAACTGGTGTTCGAATATGGATCATTACCGTTTATTGGGACCAACAACTGAGTGCATCAGAAGTTAACTGTCCAGCGGGAGGAGACCTGCAATGCGTGCAGGTCCGTATGCAGCCATGACGACAACCGCCATTCCTAAACAGCGCGGTATGACCTTGATTGAACTGATGGTTGCGCTGACCATCGGTTCGCTGGTACTGCTGTTTCTGGTCGAAATCTTCGCTCAAGCCAGCCAAAATGCGCGCTTGCAACGCAATATTGCGTGGTTGCAGGAAGACGGCCGCGTTGCCATGGAGGTTATTACCCGAGAGTTACGGCTTGCAGGCTATCCCCCCAAATTGAAAAAGTCAGACGCCGGTGCTTGCAAAGTCGACAACAACATACCTGCCGTTCCAAATGACGCATCATGCCATAGCGTAGTGTCTGCCACGGCAACGGACTGTGCCATATTCGGTGCGGATGCCAAGAAAACTGAATCCACTGATAAGATCAGCACCGACAGCGTGGCCGTTTCCTACCTTGCCGACGGTTACATCTCCGACTGCGATGGTGCAACCACTCCAGACATCGAAAAAAATCCAGACGCCTATCCCGTACGCGTTGTTTCGTGCATAGAGATGGACACACGCCCCACGACTAGCACCAATCCCAACAGCCCTGCCCACGCATAGGTTGCTCTAATCAGGATGCTAAAAACGATATTAATCCCTCTATATCTATGCAGCCGGTTCTGTCTAACGTTGAACGTTTGGAGATCGTTTACGGAGTTGGCGACAACGGAGCCTCTCTCACGGAACTGGGCACCATCCAGTACCGAACTGCTACTCAAATCAATGCCATGGGCTTAGACAGTAATGGCGTAGACGCATGGAGCCGAGTGGTAAGCGTGCGCGTGAGTGTTCTGATCTATTCTCGCGACGACTACGTCGCTGCCACTGGCACAATATCGACGACAATGGCGATGGCTATATCGACATGAGTGACGAAAAAAGGAAAACGTTCCCGCTGCGAGAAGTGATCACCGATTACGGTCACATTCATCAACGGTAATGCTTCGCAATCGCTCTTTCAGGAAAGATTGATGACACAATCTGCGAATGCGCTGACAACGAATCAGCGTGGTGGTGGGGCATGCATTGCGGGTATACCAAGGTCGACACGGATGGGCATCGTTACGTTCAGCACCTACAACGGAACAATTGTCGAAGAACGCATGGCGGGCAATGCCAATAACCGCAGCATCGTTTTCCAAGCCGCTGAGAGTGTTTTAGCCACGCAGCCGTTGAACACGCAATAGATGTAAACAACATTGACAATATTAATTCAATTTGCACACCCGGCCCAAGCGGCATCAAGGAAGATAATGGTTGGATCGACTACGATAAAGAAAACCCTCCACTCCTCCCGGCGCGTGATCAATATGGGTTAAACGCCGAGCCAAAGGAGCATCCAGCCGATCACCGACTGCATGGACAACACCAGCAGGTGTCGAAACGTTTCGTAATCGAATATATCGGCCAAAAAAGATATCGGCATCAAAGTACCAATGCCTACCAATGTGTATCGGATAACAGCCCGTGTCACGGGGTACGGTGGCACGATCGTTGTGCTCGAATCGACATACGCCTGCAACTGAGTCCGGAGGCGACCGCATGCACCCGTCCAGATCTGAGCCATCCGTGCCCCAGCGTCCAGCGACGCTGCGGTGCCGTCCGGGAAAACACCGGGTGCGCAGCCCGTGGCTGATCGTGGCGCTGGTGCTCGCGTGCTTCATGTCGGCCGCCCATGCACTGACACTTCCGCAAACACCAATCACCTATTACCAGGCGCCGGTACTGGCCATGCTCGCGATGGGCAAGGACCACACGCTGTTCTACAAGGCCTTCAACGATTACAGCGACCTGAACGGCGACGGTATTCCCGAACTCACTTACAACAAGGATGTGCGTTATTTCGGCTATTTCGACAGCGGCCGTTGTTACGAATACGTCTCCGGCCTGCAACGCTTTAGCCCGTCGATCGGAAAAGACGCGGATGCCGATTACTACTGCCCGACCGGCGGCAACCTGTGGAGCGGCAACTTCCTGAACTGGGCGACGATGACGCGCATGGACATCATTCGCCGCGTGCTCTACGGCGGCATGCGCATCGTCGACGATGACGCTTACACCGTGCTGGAGCGCGCAGCCGTACCGCGTGACGGCCATGCCTGGGTGAAGGTCTACTCCGGCAGCGACATGAACCGGCTGACACCGCTGAGCGACGCCACCATCAGCCTGTGCAATGTCAGTTATACCGACCCGAGCGATGGCCGGTACGTACCCCTGATGCGCGTGGCAAGGGGCAGTTGGCCTCGCTGGGCTTCGAATGGCTATTACCAGTGCGAGTGGCGCGAAAACTACCCCGTTGACCCCATTTACGGCACCAGCGACAACCTGCCGACGGCCAGCGACAAGATCGCCAATGGCTACAAGGCCGGCGAATTCATCGTCCGCGCCGAGGTCTGCCAGAACAATCACGAGGAGGACAACTGCAAGACCTACCCGACCGGCAAGGTCAAGAAGCCCACCGGCCTCATCCAGCAGTACGGCGACGACAATGTCATCCGCTTCGGCCTGCTCACCGGCAGTTACCGGCGCAATATCTCCGGCGGCGTGCTGCGCAAGAATATCGGCGTCGACTCGAACGAGATCAGCGTGAACACCGATGGAAGATTCATCGGCTTCAATTCGCCGCAGCCTTCCGAGAACTCGCTGTCGAGCGGTCCGCGCGGCTTCTGGGGGGATCCGGCCCCAAGCTTCGGCGGCATGATCCGGACCCTCGACCTGCTCCAGGTGACGGGTTACAACGGCAGCAGCTATTTGGGTGACGGTTGCGGCGCACCCGGCATGTCGAGCTTTGCCAACGATATCTGCAACAGCTTCGGCAACCCCGAAGCCGAGACCTACCTGGAAGCCGTGCGTTACTACACGGCGCTGTCGTCCGGGCCAACCGCGGCTTTTCTGCCGACCGCAGGAACCAGCGACGCAAACAAGATTCCGCACATGCCCGGCAACGTCACCTGGACCGACCCCCAGGCCGCGTTCAGTTCGACGGACCAGCAATGCGTGGCCAAGAACATCGTGTTCTTCAGTTCCAGCGCCAACTCGTTCGACTCCAATCTCGCCGACATGGGCAATGCCGTCGACACGATTACCACCGACCTCGACACGTCGACCGGGGTGATCTCGGGCGGCGTCAGCGCCGTGCGCACCGAAACCAGGAACATCGGGATAACCGAAGGGCTGACGGGGTCGTACTTCGTCGGCCGCAGCCTGACGGCGGGGCAATACGACCAACTCTGTACCGCCAAGACGGTAACCGACCTGTCGCAGGTCGACGGCATCTGCCCGGAAGCACCGCGCCTCAAGGGCGGTTATGAAATGGCGGGTCTGGCGCGCATCGCGCGCCGTGATCACAAAATCAGCACTTATGGTATTTCGCTGGCACCCGCCAGCCCCAGCATCACGATAGCCGAAGCGGGCACCGGCGGGCGTCGCGTCACGCTGATTCCTGCCTGCCAGTCCTACAATGGCAGCACATTCGTCGGCAGTTGCGGCCTGCTGAATTTCCGCATCGACTCGCAACAATCAACAGCAACGAAGGCGACGGGCCGGCTTTACGTCTCGTGGGACGACAGCGAGCAGGGCAGCGACTATGAACTCGATGTCGACGGCTTCATCGACTATGAGATCGACTGGCTCGCCAATACGGCAAAGGTGAGCACTACGCTCAACGCCTCCTCGGCGACCTTCAGGCTGGGGTTCGGCTATGTGATCGCCGGCACCACGCAGGATGGATTCCACGCCCATTCGGGCCTCAACGGCTATACCTTCAAGGATCCAACAGGCACGCCGGACTGTGAGAGCGGTTGCACCTTGAATTCGGATCCTGCCTTGAACGTTTCGGCCAGAACCTATCCGCTCGGTGTCTCCAGTGCGCGTAACCTGCCGAAACCGCTGGAACTCGCCGCGAAATGGGGAGGGTTCATCGATGCCAACAAGGACGGCGTGCCGCAGCCGGATGAGTGGAAGGACAAGAGCTATTTCTCGGTCGCCAATCCCAACGAACTCGCGGCATCGCTCGGCAAGATCTTCGACCTGATCGCGACGACCCGTTCGGGGGCGGCGCTCACGGCGAATTCGAGCACCCTCCAGACCAGCGCCGTCGTCTACCGCACGACTTACGACGCCTCGGACTGGTCGGGAGA
>JBGAQY010000085.1:0-3528 GCA_044220495.1 Acidimicrobiales bacterium | reverse complement strand
AACGCCGCGCAGCGGACGGGTGACCTATTGCCGTGGATAACGATGTTTCTCGAGGCAGTGCGAAATGAAGCAACTGATGCCTTCACGCGAGCGAAGGCGATTGTTGTATTGAGGGAAGCGTACCGAACAAAAGCGGCGTCGCTCACTTCACCGAACGCCTTGGTGCTTGTCGACGTAATTTGCGAAACGCCCGTCATTACTACTCGCATCGTTGAAGAACGAATCGGTGTCACGAGACCAACGGCGATCACGCTGTTGCGGCAATTGGAAGGCGTCGGTGTGTTGCGAGAAGAGCAAATGGGTTCCCGCTCGCAAATGCGTTTCGTCGCGTCAGAACTGATCGAAGCAATCTCCGGAGAGGGAAAGCAGTGAAGTTGGAGTGGCGAGAAGTGAGTTTGGGTGAGTTGGTTGACGGAGGTTCGGCCGAAATTCGCACAGGTCCATTTGGCACGCAGTTGCGAGCATCCGATTACTCGGAATCTGGAGTGCCCGTGATCAACGTCCGAAATCTGGGCTACGGCTCGGTTCGCGACGCGCAGATCGAGCGCGTAGACCTTTCGGTCCAGTTGCGACTTGCTCAACATCTTCTTGCTTGTGGCGATATCGTATTCGGCCGCAAGGGCGCGGTCGATCGACATGTCCTTGTTTCGGAAAGGCAGCACGGTTGGATGCAGGGATCTGATTGCATCCGCCTCCGGGTGACTAATCGATCTGAGATCGATCCGGCGTTTCTTTCTGCTTATTTCTCGACAGATGTGCACAAGCGGTGGATGGACCGACAATGTTCGCACGGCGCAACGATGGCTTCGCTCAACCAGGGTGTATTGAGGCGTATTTCGCTGCAACTCCCGCCACCAAGCGTGCAGCAAAGAATCTCGGGAGTTAAGCGCGCGCTAGATGAGTTGATCGATAACAACGAGCGGCGGATTGCTGTGCTGGAGGACTTGGCTCGCTCGCTCTACCGCGAATGGTTCGTTGAATTGCGTTTCCCTGGCCACACCGGCGCAAAGTTTGGTGACGACGGATTGCCAGAGGGCTGGCGGCGCGTCGCTGCTTCAGCGGTCTTTGCAGTGAACCCGCGTCGGCGAGCTACGCAGGCGAGATACAGAAAGATCACGATGGGCGACGTGGATGAACGCGCTGCTGCCGCATTCCCGAGCTCGGAAGTCGAGAGGGCTACTGGTTCGCGATTCAAGAACGGCGATACGCTGATGGCCCGCATCACACCTTGTCTCGAGAACGGCAAGACCGCGCTTGTTCAATGCTTGGGTGACGACGAGGTCGCTTGTGGTTCGACGGAGTTTATTGTTTTGTCTGGTGTGCGGGTTGGCCGTGCGTTTACATATCTGAGCGCACGAAGTGATCGCATGCGGGACGCCGCAATCAAGAGCATGACTGGCGCGTCAGGTCGTCAAAGGGTTGATGTCGAGTGCTTTAACTCGCTGTTCATCGCAGAACCGTGCGCGGCTATAGCTCGCGCGTTCGAGGATGTGGCGGGACCGATGCTTGCCGAGAGCTTTGCGCTCACGACGCAGAATCAATGTATTGCGGCCACGCGCGACCATCTTCTTCCTCGTCTTGTCACTGGGCAGCTCGATATCAGTGACATTGATCTTGGGGCGCTGACACCCGAGGCACTACCAACGTGACACCGAAGAGTTACTCGGAGCTAGCGCTTGTTGAAGGCCCGGCGGCAAAGCTTCTTGAGTCCCTCGGTTATGAAGTCATTGACGGTTTCGGCGAGAAACTCGGCCCAGAGCATGTTGGTGCCGGCGGCCCTGGCCGAGACGACCAATCACAGGTCGTGCTGCGTCATCGGCTGCGCCCGAAGCTTAAAGAACTCAATGGCGAACTGCCGGACGCTGCGATCGATCAAGCGGTGGACGCGCTTGTGCTCGACCGCTCAGTCATGGAGCAGACGCGTGCAAACCAGGCGATCTGGAAACTGCTGCGTGACGGTTATCGAGCAACGTTCACGAACGACAAAGGCGAACGCGTCACCGAGACCGTGCGTCTTGTCGATTGGAGTAACTCGCAGAAGAACGATTACCTCGCCGTTTCGCAGTTCTGGGTAGTCGGGTCGCTGCACAAGCGCCGTTGCGACATTGTCTGCTTCGTCAATGGCATTCCGTTGATTCTGTTCGAGCTAAAGGCCAGTCACAAAGACGTCGAGCACGCGTACAAGAACAACCTGCGCGACTACCGAGACTCAATTCCCCAGTTGTTCACCCCGAATGCGTTCGTGATTCTGTCGAACGGTTCTGACACCAAGGTCGGCTCGACGTTTGCGCCATGGGAGCGCTTCGGCGAATGGAAGCGCATCGATGACGAGTCCGAGCCCGGAGTTGTGTCGCTCGAAACGGCGATTCGTGGAACCTGCGAACCGCGACGGCTGCTCGATCTCGTCGAAAACTTCATCACTTATATGGAGCGGCCCGGTGGGTTGGTAAAGATCGTTGGCCAGAATCATCAAGTTCTTGGTGTTAACGCGGCGCTTGACGTGTTGCAGCGTTCAAACGATGACCCCGACACCGAAGGCAAGCTCGGCGTGTTCTGGCATACGCAGGGTTCGGGCAAGAGCTTGTCGATGCTGTTCTTCACGCAAAAGGTGTTGCGTAAAGAACCAGGCAATTGGACATTTGTTGTTCTCACTGACCGCATCGAGCTCGATGATCAGCTCTATGGCGAATTTGAGTCAGCTGGCGTTATTGACTCACAGGTGCAGGCGACTTCGTCCTCGCATCTTCGTCAGTTGCTGAGTGAGGACCATCGCTACGTGTTCTCGTTAATACACAAGTTTCGTCCTGAAACTGCGGGCCAAGACATGCCGGTGTGTTCGGATCGTCACGACGTCATTGTTATTACCGACGAGGCTCATCGCTCGCAGTACAACACGCTTGCGCAGAACATGCGTACGGCATTACCAAATGCGCGCTACTTGGCATTCACGGGCACGCCACTGATTGCAGGCGAGAAGCAGCTCACTCGTGAAATCTTTGGTGAGTACATCTCGACCTACAACTTCCGCAACTCGATTGAAGACGGTGCGACGGTTCCGCTCTACTACGAGAACCGCATTCCGGAGTTGCAGATCATCAACGACAAGTTCGATGAAGAGCTAACCGCGCTGCTCGAATCGGCCGAACTCGATGATGACCAAGAACGAGCTTTGTCTCGTCGCTTCTCTACTGAGTACCAGCTCATCACCAGGCCGGAGCGACTTAAGCGGATTGCGCAAGACATTGTTCGCCACTTCGTCGGTCGTGGCTTTCTTGGTAAGGCAATGTTTGTAGCCATTGATAAGGCGACGGCCATTCGCATGCATGACTTGGTCGCTTCTGAGTGGTCGGTTCACCTGGCTGAGCTGCGTGACCGACTTGCGGCGACGCCCGAGCTAGAACGCGGTGGCATCGAAGCGCAGATTGCGTTCATGGAATCCACCGACATGGCTGTGGTGGTGTCGCAGGCGCAAAACGAGATTGCTGACATGGAGGCGTTGGGCCTCGACATTCGCAAGCACCGTCAGCG
>JBGAQY010000002.1:0-162574 GCA_044220495.1 Acidimicrobiales bacterium | reverse complement strand
TTGCCTTGGTTTCCTGCTGAGTCACTAAGTAAGGACACACATGTGCCCGCTGAATTACCCGGCGATGCAGCACCGGGTACGGAAATCAGTAAAGCGACAAGAGCAAGCGACCCTATGACGACGGCGAGGCAACTACGTTTTAGTTTTTCGGAATGAACGTTGGGCATGCGGTTCCTTCTCCGATCCATATTCCCTCTTTTCCATTCAAGGCGCTGCCGGTGCTGTTGAGAGTTTTAGTTGAACAACCCCATGCGTTGCCCAAAGCCGATAGGAGCAATCCGTAAGCGGGGCTAGACGCCAACGGGCTCGATCGAACAAATCCATTGAAGAAGGCAAAGACGCACGAGTTCACGTTCGGGTTGCTCTTATTGAGACAAGAGTTCGTGTTCCGCCAGAGGTCGTAGCCAGCCATACCCTGACTCAATGACTTACCGAACTTTGACCACGCTTCTCGGACTTTGCACTTCTTGTCGCGAAATGGCCCCCAGCAGGCCGTACCGTCAAGGTCGAGATTGTTGATGGGGTCACCGTTGACGTAGTCGTAGTCATTCGCGCTACCGCCTTCGACGGGGTCAACTTCGAGGAATCGACCAAGACCTGGCACATACTGTCGTGCGCCCATTTCGATGACGTTGAGTGAACCCTCGTGCTCAGTGCCTCGCAACTTCGAGCCGAGCCATCCGTAATCAAGGTTTCCTGCCGAGTTGTCAGGCGTTCCGCTTAGCGGCTGGCCATAAGGGTCGTACTTGAAGGTAGATCCTTGCTTAACTCCGCTGGCATTCGTCGTCGCCATCGTGTCGCCGTGAATGTTGGGATAGCTCCAAACGTCACCGCTTGCGCGCTTCACTACTGACATGCCGCCCTCAAGGGCAACGCTGCGTTCGACCACAGCGTTGCTTGTGTTCAACGTTGCACACGGCGAGTCGCTACTTCCGCAGAAGCTGTAGCGGGCAACGGTGGTGCCGTTCACTTTGCGCTCAACAATGCGGTCGAGTGCGTCACGAACGTAGGTGGTCGTCGATCCACCGTCAGCTGTTGACATGTGTCGATCTGCTCCGTCGTAGGTCATGGTTGACGAGCCGAGCGTTGTGGTGTTGCCATGCGTGTCGTAGGCAGGACTTGAGTATCGGCTGTCGTTGGTCCACACCATGCGATCAGCCCCGTTGTAGCAGTAGTAAGTGCCAACGCCGTTGTCGACCACCCAGCTGCGGTTGGTGTTGTTGCCACTGTTGGCCAAACCACCAAGACCAACGCACCCAGAATTGGCGTCGTAGTGATATTCGAGGTTGTGGCTGGGCACATACGCAGTCGTCAAACGCCCAGCTCCGTCGTAACCAAAGTTGTTGCCAGAACGAACATCCACTGAATCGATTGACTGGTCTTTCACTCGTGACCCTTGGCTGTAGGAAACGTCGTCACTGGCGACGAGAGCGTAGTTAGACATGAGTCGAGCCAAGAGATTGTTGACTCGCCCTGCTCCGTCGCGATTGATGTTGAAATACGTGCCATTACCGGCGCGACCACCCGACGCTCCTGACTCCACCAAAGCAAGTTCACCGTTGCTGAAGTAATAGAGACCGATCTGTGATCCGTCGAGGTTGGTCGCCAGCGGGTGATTGACTGCGTCGTAGATCGTGTCTACGGAGCCCATCGGGCCTGTCACGTTCGTTGGGCGATTGGCACGATCGTAAGTGGTCGTTGTCGTTTTGCCCCACACGTCGGTGGTCGACTTCGTTCGGCCCAACAGGTCGGTGACCGTTGTAATTGTGCCTGTCGAGTCACTCACGCTGCTTGTCAGTGGGTCGCTCCCAACGGAGTAGGTGTTGGTCACCGTTCGAGCGCTTGATCCACCGAATGCCGGAACTGACTTCGTGAGCAGTCGACCGCGGCCGTCGTACGTCATACAGGTCGGGGAGTCGTTGTTGACCCACGTGGCGACGATTCGACCTCTGATGTCATATATGAAGTGCTCAATGATTTGCGTTCCGCTAGCGGGCGCTGGGTTTGTGCGCGTTGACATCAATCCCGCTTGAGCAACGGCTGCGCTTGAAGTGCACGGATTTGTTGGCGTGTCCGTTGCTGCGTAGTAGTCGTAGCTCGTCACCGTTCCGGCCGGCAGAGTTTTGGTTTTCTGTCGGAGGTACTGTCCTGCGAATCCAGGTGTTTCGTAGGTGAACGACGTGTTGAGGCTGAGGCCACCAGGGTTTTCAGTGGTTGAGGTGACAAGACCGTATTCAGGCCGCAAGTAGCCCGTAGCTACTGTTGTTGACGGGCCAACCCCCGATTCCTCGTCGGTAGTCGTGCCCGTCACCAATCCATAATTCGGAGTTAGTTTGGCCCCCGGGACGAGCGCCGGCGAGCCGCCGCTTGGCGTAACCCAGTGCAGCGCGAGTGCAGCAGTCCCGGTGAGCTCTTGGTAGTCAACCCTGATTCTGTGTTGGCTTCCAGCAGCTGAGTTTGCAAACGCAAGAGAGACGGCAGGCTCTCCCGGCCACACTGAGCTGACCAATTTGTCGTCGATGTAGACACGAGCGGCATCGTCGACGCCAGTACTGAACGTGTAATTGCCCACCTGGTCGAGTACAACCTTGCCGGTGAATTTGGCTGACCAGTTGTCAGTAACTCCGAGACCCGTTGGCGCAGCGGCACCCCAATTGATGTTGAGCTGCCCGCCACTGCCGCTGATGAACTCGTGCACTTTCGTAGGACCAGCAAAGTTTGTTGTTGGCCAGTAAGCAGCGCCAAGCCCAAATAGGTTCTGGTCATACGCCGTCGAGCTGTGGCCAACTGTTGCGCTGCAGCCCGTTGTAGGCCTTAGGTTTGACCCGAAGCATGTCGATGGGGCCGGGCCATACGTTTCAGTTTGGCGACCGTCGCTGTCGTAAAAGTTTGTCGACATGCGACCGGTCGACGTGTTTTTGCTAGAGAGCAGTCGGTCGCCGCTATCCCAGGTCGTTTCAGTGACCACGCCAGCCGGGTTGGTTGAGTTGAGCAAACGCCCGCTGCTGTCAAAGACTGACTTGTTGGCAAAACCTTGGGGTGGTGTGATCCCGCCGATGTTCATCCAAGACTCAGTTGGCGAAATGTAGTTGTAGGTCTTGTATGGCGCAGCCGGGTCGTTGTCGGTCCCGGTCGGAGATGCGAGGTCCACTCGCCAGACTCGCTTCGACGAGTCATACCAAACAATGCTGGTAGAAGCGCCCCCGTGTATTCCTGGGCTAGCAACCCAATCTGCCTGGGTCGGGTTTCGCAACCACTGCAGCAACAATAGCTGATTGTTGATCGTCGTGTAGCCAAAGTCGCTCACCTCTGGCCCGGGACTGGATCCACCCGGGTCAACAATGCGTGAGAGCTGACCACCCAAGTAATAAAGGAATGTCTTTGTGCCATCCCAGTAATCGACTTCGCAGAAGCATGCCAACAGGGCCTTGCGTATCGAAGCCGCTTGGTGCGTTCGCACGCAGGGCGACGATCCGAGATTGCCAGCGCTGCGCTTGAGCGTGATCTGACGATTGGTGACCGGGTCGGTGATTGATTGCAGTCGAGCAATGTCGACTCCCGGGTCATATGCGTAAACAGCGGATGCGGGATGAACGTCGTCCGCCGCCGACGTTACGCCGGTTAACGCACCTGCCGCATTGAACGTGTAGGTCAGCCCATCGTCGGCGATTGCAATGAAACTTCCAGCCAGTCCCGCCGACAGCGTTGCGCGTTCTTCGGGTGGTGGCACGAAGCCAGATGAGTTCGCAGTGTTGAGCGGGTCGCTACGTCGATACTCATGTGTCACGCCCGACGGCTCGACCAGAACAACTGAGTTCGTTGTAATGACGGCCTTGTTGTAGGCAAGCGACGTGCTTGTTGACGTGGACAAGTTCCAACCCTGCGGAAGTGGCGATGCTGTTGTTGTCAACCAATTGGATGGAACGATGTATGTATTCGCAGATGGGTCTTGAGCCCAAAGGGTCAATGAGGCGTCGCCGAGATTGTCGTAGTAGTCAATGCGGATTGGCACAGTTGTTTGATTGGTGACGGCCAAGCAGTGACCCGGGTATGTGAAATCTGGACTCGTTACCTGCTGGTCGTACCAACGATCGACCAGAACATCGCCATCGATAATCACCCGAACTCCGTCATCGCCTGTGGCGTCGAAACACCACGTGTTGGCAGTGGGTACAGAAATGAAGCCCTTCCACGTGGCGCAGAACCCATTGGCGCCGATAGACGGGCCGGGTGAGCCCGTGCTCCAGTTGAAGTTGATCTGCGGGTCAGTACGCACGACGTAGGGCTCGGTGACATTGCCGGGAACGTCGTTGGGATCGGCTGGCATTTCGCAGCCGGGGTAGTAACTGCCCCGCAAGCCAAATGCCGGTTGTGCCTGGGAGTTGTAGGTGTACGACAGCCCAACATCGCCGCCAACGGTTTTGAACGTGGGCGACGAAAGTGACGTTGTCATGTTCCCGTTTGCCATGTTGATGGCTACGGGCCCTTCGGTGTCCATTGGGCTCGCCGCTTGATCACCAAGTCGCAAGTTGACCTTGAACTTGCGCGTAGCTGACCACGTGAGTGCGTTGCCGTCGAACGCACCGACGCGCCAGCTGTATGTGACGCCGTCGATGAGACTGCCAGCGGGGACTACCCATGATGTTGGCGTGTCGTACCCGGAGTTGATGATGCCGCCGACTTCGGGGTCGTCGGTGTTTGAGACACGGAACCAGTACTTCACGGTGTCGCCGTCAGCATCTGCCACGGCGTTGGTGCTCAGCGTTGGAGTGTCCGTCATGACGGTCGTGCCGTCGCTTGGAGCTGCCAATGTCGGCGACGGCGGCGGCGAGTTATAAGTGACAGCGATGTATGGGTCGGTGCCTTGGCCATAGCTCTCCATGGCGGCAACCCGGTAATAGGCATTCTGTCCAGCGGTATCGAGTGAGACGCCGTGACTTCCCCACGTGCTGTTGGCCCAATTGGCAACCCAGGAACCAATTTCTGTAGTCGTCCAGACGTTATTGCCACTGACGTTCACATTCACGAAGTCTGAATAGTGATTGGCTTGGTTGTTCCAATTGATTGTGCTGTCGCTCCATGCTTGAGACACGGGGTGGACGACCAAGGGCGCAGTGCCCGTCTTGGTGTACGTGTACATCTTCAGTTGCGCACCAAGAATTTGCTTACCGGCTAGTGACGATGTGTCGAACTGCATGTAGCTGTAGTGCTCGTTGCTTGGGAACGTTGAGTAGCCGACTTTGTCGACGTAGGCGTTGTTGTCGATTTGTGCGTTGCCGTTGTAGTTCGTTCCAGTGCTGGCCGACGAGGTGAATGCGTCCCAGTGGCCGCTGTTGCGACCGGCATCAAATGTTGGGTCGACGGTGATTGGCAGAACGCGTGCCGGGTCGGTGGCCCACGTCGCGTCAACTGAAACGTCCAACCTTGTTCCGTTCGCCGAAAGAACAGTCTTGGTTGGAACTGACGCTCCTGCTGCATCGAACGCCACCCCCTCAGGCACCGTAAAAGTGACCTTTCCAGTCAAGTCGGTGAACGCAATAGTCCCGCCTGGTTCGGTAGTTGCCCGCAGCCCGGTGAGCTTGAGCGCAAAGGCGAACGTCGGGGCTTGTGTGGGCCGACTTTTCAGAACTATCGATTCTTTGAGAGAAGCTGCGGCAACGTCATAGCGGAAGTCAGTGTTCGGCAGCACATCCAAATAGCTCGCGCGGCTTTTCTCGACCTTTGCAGACTTTGCGTCGGCAATTGCGATCGGCGAAACCTCGATTGACTTGTCGCCGTCCGCAAGCCGGGCAAGGCTGCCTAAGCCCGTCGCGGGCGCAACTGAAATGTCAACACTCCCAGCCTCGTTGTGAAACCGACCGTCGTTGCGATTCACCAAAGCGTTGTTGATGGCGTCCCACTTGCCGGAACTATTGCGAAAGTTGATCGGAGTCGCGTGTATCAATGCGGTGCGCGACCCATCGTGATTATCGAAAGTGTTGCTAGTTGCAGTGCGCTCGACGATTGTTGACGTGTCTGGCTTGAACCGTTGCATTCCCTTGCTCAGATCTACCGGCGCAAGCGAACCTCCTTCAAGTGGTGGGCTATCGAAGTCACGCGTTGGTTGGCTAGGCGCTGGCTTTGGCGCTGGATCACTTTTGAGTGGCGGTAGATCAACGGCTTGCTTGACCTTTGCCGCAGGCGACGGACCTAATGCGCTTGCCGGCAGTTGTTCCGTGGGCACGAGCAGTAAAGCGAGTGCGAGCGTGATGAACGCGCGGACAATGCTAATGCGACGACGAAACATGGTCGAGCCCCCGGAGCAGTTACCGCAGTTGCGGCGTCTGGACGGCAAGTTACCACCGGGTGTCTGTTTTAAGCCGGCGAATCTTGATGCGAGTTCGGATTCTCACCAATCGGGTCAGCTCGGTAGTCGCGAGGCTCACGCTTGTGATCCGCACAAGGGTTCAGTCGACGTTGTGTTCCGCTGCGTAGCGGATGAGTTCGGTTTTACGGTTTAGGTGGAGTTTGTCGAGGATGTTGCGCACGTGGTTCTCGACCGTCTTCGGTGAGATGAATAGTTCGGCGCCGATTGCCTTATAGGTGTGACCGCGAGCGACGTGTTGCAACACCTCACGTTCGCGTTCGGTAAGCGGATTGGTTGAGCTCGGAGCTTTGGCCATCCGTCGGAATTCTCCAAGCACAAGCGCGGCGAGGCTCGGCGCGAACACCGGTTCGCCGGCGGCCGCTTTCAGCAGCGCGGCCCGCAACTCATCCGACGAGGTTGTTTTAGTCAAGTAACCGACAGCGCCTGCCGCTATTGCGTCGAGCAAGTCACGTTCGGCTTCCGACGCCGTGAGCATGACGATGTGCGTGGTTTCGCCGCACGCCTTTGCGACAGCGATTCCTCCGCCGCCGGGCATGTGTAAATCGCACACGACGAGAGTGGGCTTCAATCGGTTGGTGACTTCAATCGCCTCGGTGGCGGTTGACGCTTCACCAACAACCTCGAACGGCGCTGTCAGGTCGGCTTTGAGCCCGCTGCGCCAGATCGCATGATCATCGGCGATGACAACCGTGACCGTTTCTACTTCAGCCATATGAGCACCTCGGTTCCTGTCTCGGCAGAGCTTCTGAATTCAACGCGTCCGTCGACCTCGGCGAGTCGACCAATGATGCTGCGCGAAACGCCGACGCCGGGTTTCATCTGCGCAACATCAAAGCCGGTGCCGTCGTCTTTAACGGAACAAAACAGGCCTCCGTCATCGGTCGGCTCCACGTAGATGTGCACCACGCTTGCAGCCCCGTGTTTCGCAGCGTTCGTAAGCGCTTCACGAACAGCAGATACGAGAGCGTGACGCTTTTCAGAACTCGGTTCGTCGAGATCGTCAGCCACCATCACGTGAACCTGCGCGCCGTGAGCAATCGAGAATCGGTCGGCGGCCGCGCGCAGTGCAACGGCTAGGTGTTCGTCTTTTGCTTCGGCCTTTTGGGAGAACAGGTAGCTGCGCAGCTCGCGCTCTTGAGTTCGCGCAAGTTGCACGATGGTGTCGTCGGAAGAACGCCGTTCAACAATCGCAAGTGTCTGCAACACGCCGTCGTGCAATGTGCGCGCAACCTCTTCACGTGCGCGCGCCAACGCAACCTGACTTTCAGCTGACCGCAGCAATCTCATCAACCAACAAACTGATGCGGCAGCTAGGGCGGCGAATATCCCCGTATTGACAACCGACAGGATCTCACTGCCGTTGAGGTCGGAAAACGTAATGCCGTTAAGCGCGACAGAGATCGCACGCGCCACACCAAACAACGCACCGCCGATTACAGCAAGCCAAACGGGAACATACGACGCGGCACTCATCAATCCGACAACCGGCCACCACGAACCAAGGGTAGGACCGGTCTCGAAAACTACGTTCTCGCGTCGCACATATCCGTCGAGAGTCATGAACGCGAGTCCGACCAACACCTCACCGCTCGCTATCAGGCGACGCGCGAAGCGCGACAACGAAGCGCGCACGAGAGCGGTCTGTCCGATGGTCACGATGGTGGCGAGGGCAACCAACAGCACAGCCGTGCTGCGATGGCGCAAGTAGTCGCTGTCCCAATAGATGACCAACGTTGTGGTCAGCCAGACGAGGGCGCCCCAGCGAAAAACGGCCAGCCCCCGTCGGAAGATTCGTTCCACCCTCGCAGGCTAAGCGCTCTGACCAGCGAAAAGCATGACGCCCGGCCCGGACCAACACGATCTCGAACGCCCTGACCAGCCACTATCCTGCACCGAAGTGTTTGATTCTCTTTCCGACCGATTCGACTCCGTCTTTAGCCGCCTGCGTGGTCGCGGACGCCTAACCGAAGCCGACGTTGATGAGGTGCTGCGCGAGATTCGCGTTGCTCTCCTCGAAGCCGACGTCAACCTCGGCGTCGCGCGCGAATTCGTCTCGCACGTAAAGGCGCGCCTAGTCGGTATTGAATCATCCAAATCGCTTTCGCCTTCGCAACAAGTCATCAAGGCTGTTCACGAAGAGTTGGTCGCGATGCTCGGTGGCGAGCAACTGAAGATCAAGTTTGCTCCCAAGCCTCCGACTGTTGTGTTGCTCGCCGGTCTGCAAGGTTCGGGTAAGACAACAGCAACGGGCAAGTTGGCGCGTTGGTTCAAGGCGCAGGGTCGCAATCCGTTAGTTGCTGGCGCTGACTTACAGCGACCGGGCGCTGTCGAGCAGCTGTCAACGTTGGCGCGACAAGCAGGCGTTGCGATGTACTCCGAACCGACCGACCCGGTTGCCGTTGCGCGTAACGCTCTTGCCGAAGCGCAACGCACAGGTAAAGACGTTTTGATTGTCGACACCGCCGGTCGTCTTGCCATCGACGAAGCGTTGATGGACGAAGTGCGTCGCGTGTCGCAGGCAGTAACGCCCGACTACACGTTCTTGGTGATCGACTCGATGTTGGGTCAAGAAGCCGTCAGTGTTGCTGAGTCGTTTCACCAAACGCTTGAACTCGACGGAATCATCTTGTCGAAGCTCGACGGTGACGCGCGCGGTGGTGCTGCTCTGTCGGTCAAGGGTGTCATTGGTCGTCCGATCGTGTTCGCGTCGGTGGGTGAGAAGCTCGCCGATTTCGAGCCGTTCCACCCTGATCGCATGGCCCAGCGCATCTTGGGCATGGGCGACATGCTCACGCTCATTGAACGGGCCGAGGAGAATTACGACCGAGAAATCGCCGAAAAGGCGGCTGCTCGCATCCAAGAAGGGCAATTCACCTTCGACGATTTCCTAGAGCAGTTGCAGCAGGTCAGAAAAATGGGCCCACTGTCCGGGATCATCAGTATGCTTCCCGGTGTTCCCAAGGAACTGAAGAACGCCAACGTCGATGAAAGTCAGCTTTCTCGAGTCGAGGCGATCATTCGTTCCATGACTCCAACCGAGCGAAACGATCCGTCAATGATCAACGGGTCGCGCCGCCAGCGGATCGCCAACGGGAGCGGGAGTACAACCTCTGAGGTCAATGCACTCCTCAAGCAATTCAAAGAAGTACAGAAAATGATGAAGTCATTAGGCCGTGTCCCCGGGATGAAGGGTAAGGGGAAGGGCTCGGGTGGGCTGCCAAGCCTCCCGAACCTGCCAGGGCTTCCGCCGTCGGCTGGTGCCAAGCACTAGATGTCGGTGGGCGCTCAGTTGTACTTCTACGAGAAGCCTTCTCAAACAAACAGGAGTTAAGTAAGTGGCCGTAAAACTTCGCCTCATGCGAATGGGCAAGACCAAGCAACCGACCTACCGCGTTGTTGCTTCAGATTCGCGTTCACCGCGCAACGGTCGTTTCATCGACCAACTCGGCACCTATGAGCCGCGTCTCGAGCCTTCGGGCGTAAACATCGATGGCGAGAAAGCATTGAAGTGGATTGCCAATGGCGCGCAGCCGACGCCGCGAGTGCAGAAGCTTCTCGAGCTTTCGGGCATTCTCACCGGCGAAGCCGCCGCCAAGACTGCTGCCGCGAAGAAGGCCAAGGCTCGTCCAGCCAAGGCACCTAAGACGAAGGAAGAGCCCGCCGCAGCCGCGCCTGCTGCTGCTTCTTCTGAGCCCGAAGCCGAACCAGCCGCCGAACCAGCCGCCGAGGCCGCTGCTGAGGCCGAACCGGTTGCTGACGCAGAAGCTGGCGAAGCGTGAGCCACTTCGGAAATGTTGCTGACGAGGTAGTCGACGACAACGCAGGCAACACCATCTCTGGTGGTTCAGCACGCGCCGTTCTCGAATACCTCACCAAGTCGATCGTCGACGACCCTGAGTCCGTCGTTGTTGAGTCAATCGATACACCCCAAGGCACAACCTTGAGCGTGCATGTGTCGATTGATGACAAAGGCAAGATCATCGGTAAGCGTGGCCGCGTTGCCATTGCTGTTCGCACCGTTATTCGTGCGATCGGTGCGCGCGACGGTCAGAACATCACCGTCGACATCGCCGACGACTGACCATCGACGCACTCTCAATGCTCGAAGTCGGCCGCATCGTGAAGGCTCATGGCCTGCGCGGCGAGGTTGTCGTTGAGTTGTTTACCAATCGAGACGAGCGACTCGCTCCCGGATCAGTACTTGTTGCTCCGGGTGGGTCGCTCGTTGTTCGTTATGCAAAGCCCCATCAACACCGGTGGATTGTTGCTTTCGCGGGAGTTGATTCGCGCGAAGACGCAGAGGCATTGCACGGCACGGCACTGCTGGCCGAGCCGCTAGAAGATCCTGACGCGCTTTGGGTTCATGAACTCAACGATGCTGAGGTGCTCGACGTTGGCGGAGACAAAATCGGAGTCATCACTGGCGTCGTTGCCAATCCGGCCGGCGACATCCTCGAGGTGAATCAAAAGATCCTCATACCGTTGCGTTTTGTGGTCGAGCACGGCCCCGGGTTTGTGCGGGTCGACCCGCCCGCCGGCCTGCTCGAAATAAACGATTAGCACTCTCTCCTTCGAAGTTGGCACCCCAAGTCGCGTATTACGCGACCGGGGGTGCCAACTTCGAAGGAGTCTTGCGTAGCTAGATTAAATCAGTCGTCGGCTTTGGCGACCTTGCGGCCTCGCGCCTGCCTCTTCACCTCAGGTCTGGGAACCACAGATGGCAGCAGCAAGCATTGACCGCATTGGTCGCAAGCAGTTCGGATTGATCACACGAGCGCAGGCACTGGCGATCATGAGTGAGAGAAGTCTCGAGTGGCTCTTGCAACGAGAGCGGCTTTGTGCCGTTCACGTAGGGGTGTACCGCGTAGCTGGTGCACCCACGACGCCTGAGCAGTGCATACTCGCCGCCGTGCTGGCATCGCCTGGGCGAGCTTTCGCGTCACATGCAAGCGCTGCCTATCTGCACGGACTGTTGCCGCC
Source organism: Acidimicrobiales bacterium (assembly GCA_044220495.1). Taxonomy (GTDB): domain Bacteria; phylum Actinomycetota; class Acidimicrobiia; order Acidimicrobiales; family JBBSGY01; genus JBGAQY01. The sequence goes on along the minus strand of JBGAQY010000002.1, from coordinate 151,227 downwards.
GCCGGCATTCTGCGATGTCACCGTTGATCGCGAGTCTTCGAACAAGCGGCAGAAAACTGTCGTGCATAGATCGCCGCTCAAGAGGTCACACGTCACGACACTCAACGGCATTCCTGTTACGACAGTTGAAAGGACTGTCGTTGACTGTGCTGGTTTTCTCTCCCTCGGCCTGCTCGCACGAGTGATCGACGACGCCGTGGTTGCTGGCAAGACATCGTTCCAGCAGATTGCGAACGTACTTGCCGACGCAGGAACTAGAGGACGCAAGGGGGCAAAGAATCTGCGTGTGCTGCTTGTCGAACGTCTTGAATTGCCGAGCGGCTCTGAGAGCAGCATCGAGTTGAAAGTGTTGCGTGCGGCCCGTCTTGCTGGCGTACCTCGACCCGTTTGTCAGTACCCACTGCGTATTCACGGGCGACGCCGACGTCTCGATGCAGCGTGGCCCGATTACAAGGTTGGCGTTGAGTCTGATGGCTTCAGCGTGCACGGACGCTCTAGAAAGCGTTTCGAGGATGATCGTGACCGCAACAACGCGTTGGCGCTCGCTGGCTGGACGATTCTCCATTTCACCGCCCGTAGCTCGACTGCCGACATTGCTTCCGCACTCAAAAGCGCTATCCGCCGCACTACTTAGCACCCTAAGTCGCGTATGACGCGACTTAGGGTGCTGAGTAAGGCAGATAGGTTGGCGGGGTGCGGATTGATGTGTTCACGATTTTCCCCAAGTTGATCGAGGGATTTGCTGACGAGGCCCTGCTCGGACGAGCGCAGCGCAACCAGTTGCTCGAGCTCAACGCGCACGACTTGCGCGACGGGGCAAAACAAGACGTGCACCGTTCAGTTGATGACACTCCATTTGGCGGAGGCCCCGGCATGGTCTTGTCGCCCGAGCCGGTGTTCAACGTCGTCGAATCGGTTGATCCGCCAAGACCGTTGTTGCTGTTGAGTCCGGGCGGTCGTCGTTTTGATCAGGCCTACGCGTGGGAGTTGTCGCGCACGGATGGTTTCTCGCTTTTATGCGGACGTTACGAAGGTGTAGATCAGCGAGTTGTCGATCATCTTTGCGACGGCGAGATCTCGCTTGGTGATTTTGTTTTGGGCGGGGGAGAAGTCGCTGCCCTTGCGATCATTGAAGCAGTCACGCGCTTACTGCCCGGAGTGATGGGCAATTCCGACTCGTCGAAGTTCGAGAGTTTCTCTGATGGCTTGTTGGAGTACCCGCAATACACGCGGCCGGCGGTGTTCAGAGACTGGGCCGTGCCTCACGTGCTGCAGAGCGGCGACCACGGCCGCATCGCCGAGTGGCGTCACCAGGCCTCTCTCGAACGCACCCGCCAAGCCCGCCCCGACCTCCTGAGCGAGGGTGAATCAGACCGCCCGCCAGAGGCGTAAATCGCCGCCTCAACCTCCACTAGTATCTCTACCGCTCCGATCACGTAAGGAACTGCCATGAACCCGACCGACTTGGTCGATCGCGAGAGCATTCGCGATGACATCCCTGAATTTGCTCCCGGTGACACGCTAAAAGTGCACGTCAGGGTCGTTGAAGGCACCCGTGAGCGTGTCCAGGTGTTCCAAGGTGACGTCATCCGCCGTCAGGGCTCGGGCGTTCGTGAGACGTTCTCTGTCCGAAAAGTCAGCTTTGGCGTAGGCGTAGAACGCACCTTCCCAGTTCACTCGCCGGTCCTCGCGAAGATCGAAGTCGTTCAGCGCGGTGATGTTCGTCGGGCAAAGCTTTACTACCTGCGTGATCGCGTTGGTAAGGCCGCGAAGATCCGCGAGAAGCGTTGAAACTGAGCAAGCCACCTTGCTCTCATATGATCAACCAACATGAGCGCTGACGATCTAGAGCGGTACGAGACCGAAATCGAGCTTCAGCTCTATCAGGAGTACCGCGCGGTGCTTCCGATGTTTCGTTACGTCATTGAGACTGAGCGCCGCTTTTACCTGGCCAACAGCGTCGACCTGACGCCCAAGAACGACGCAGACGGCCACGTCTACTTCGAGCTACAACTTCGAGACTCGTGGGTTTGGGACATGTATCGTTCCGCCCGCTTTGTTTCCTCTGTACATGTCGTGACTTACAAGGACGTCAATGTCGAGGAAGTTCCCGAGCAAGAGCTCCAGCAATAGTCCTGACTTAAGTAAGCGGGCACTTGGTCAATACGGCGAGGGGCTTGCGGCTCGGTGGTATGAGCTCCACGGTTTTGAGATTGTCGAACGTAACTGGCGCTGCCGTGCTGGCGAGATCGATCTCATCTGTCGTAACGGCCAAACAATCGTGTTCAGTGAAGTCAAGACTCGTGTCAACGCTGCTTACGGATTTCCCGTCGAAGCGGTGACGGCGACGAAGCAGGCCCGCATTCGCAAGCTCGCAATGCTGTATCTCGCCGACAGCGACCACGGGTTCATCCCCGAAATTCGCTTCGACATTGCCAGCATCTGCGGACGCGATGTTGAAGTTATCGAGGGCGCTTTTTAGCTCCCGACTTTTTCTTGTCATTGCGCGTCAAGTGGTCACGACGTGACCAACAGTCACGATGCCAATGCCGACGCAGCTCTGCGGCGTCTTTTGGAACAACGACCAGGTGGCCCGTGCCGACCGGGATGTCGGTGTTGCAACCGGGGCACACGTAGGGCTTGGTTGCTTGGAATGGGTGCACCACACGCGTCGTGACGGGCATGCCCAGAAAGGGGTCGATTAGCTCGTCATCGGGGGTCATGCCTCAGTATGACCGACCGCGCTTGGCTCTTGATTCCCATCTTTCTGGGGTCGTGCGAACTACGGTTGGTCGCATGAGCGCCCAGCCGATCGTTTCGGTCGAGCAAGTCAACAAGTTCTTTGGCGACTTTCAAGCGCTGCACGACATCGACCTTACGGTTGATCACGGCGAGGTCGTAGTTGTCATCGGCCCGTCGGGTTCGGGCAAGTCGACGTTGTGTCGATGCATTAACCGTCTCGAGCACATCGATAGCGGACGTGTCTTGATCGACGGCGTGCCGCTTCCGGCTGAAGGTAAAGCGCTCGCGAAGTTGCGAGCCGACGTTGGCATGGTGTTTCAGTCGTTCAATCTGTTTCCGCACAAAACCATTCTTGAGAACGTCACGCTCGGGCCCATCAAAGTCCGCAAGAAGTCGAAGAGCGACGCGCGCGACCTCGCAATGAAGCTGCTGACGCGCGTCGGCATTGCCCACAAGGCTGATGCCTACCCAGCAGAGCTTTCAGGCGGACAACAACAGCGAGCGGCGATTGCTCGTGCACTCGCAATGGAACCCAAAGTCATGCTGTTTGACGAACCGACGTCGGCCCTCGACCCCGAGATGATCAAAGAGGTCGTTGACGTGATGGTCGAACTTGCCAACGAAGGAACAACGATGGTTGTCGTAACGCACGAAATGGGTTTCGCTCGTCAGGCCGCACAACGAGTTGTGTTCATGGATGGCGGACGCATCATCGAGCAGTCACCGCCAGAGCAGTTTTTCAGCAGTCCGCAAACCGATCGAGCGAAAGACTTCTTGTCGAAAATCCTCGCTCACTAACTTCCAGGCACATCAACTTCACTAACAAGGGGAAGATATGAAGAAACATCTACTGATGGGATCGTCAATTGCTTTGGCGTTGTCGCTCGCCGTCGCTGGTTGTAGCAGCAAGGATGACGACGACACCAAGACAACAGCGGCTGATGAGTCGATTGCGGCTCCGACATTTCCTGCCGGGAGTTCGCTCGAAGCAATTCAAAAGAAGGGCCGCATCACTGTTGGCGTGAAGTTTGATCAAAACGGTTTCGGCTTGAAGAACCCAACGACAGGCAAGGTCGAAGGTTTTGACGTCGAGATTGCTGACTTGATGGCGCAAGGCATTTTTGGTGGAACCAAAGCTGAGGCGGCCAACAAGGTCGACTTCGTTGAGTCAGTCTCGAAGAATCGCGAGCCATTCATTCAAGATGGCAAGGTTGACATCGTCGTTGCGACTTACACCATCAACGACACGCGCAAGCAAGTCATTGACTTTGCCGGCCCGTACTACGTGGCGCACGGCGACATCATGGTCAAGAACGACAACACGACCATCAAGTCGGTGACCGACCTCAATGGCAAGAACGTCTGCGCAGTGCAGGGTTCGACTTATCCAGCAACGCTAAAGACGAAAGCGCCACAAGCAACCGTGACGCAGTTCGACACTTACGCGTTGTGCACCGAAGCGTTGCGCGATGGTCGCGTCGAAGCCGTCACGACCGACAACGTAATCCTCGCTGGCATTGTTCAAGCCAACGCAGGTGCGTTCAAGTTGGTTAACACTGCATACACCGACGAGCCGTACGGCATTGGTTTGAAGAAGGGCGACGACACGCTGCGCAGCTTCATCAATGACCGACTCGACACCATCTACGGCAATGGTCAATGGAAGAAGGCTTACGAAGACACGCTCGGCAAGATCGGTCTTTCCACGCCAGAACCACCAAAGGTTGACCGTTACACGAGCACTGGCTCGGCCGCAGGTACCACCGCAACAACAGCTGCAAGTGGTTCAAGCACAACAACAGCTGCTGGTGGCGCATCGACAACCACAACTGCAGCAACGGCAGCGACCACCACAACGGCTGCTCCTTAGTACGAGCGAAAGGACATTGCCCTGCACGTCATAACCGACAATCTCGACCTCTATTGGTTGGGGTTTCGCACCACGCTCGAGTTATCGGTGCTGGCATTTATTGCCGCACTGGTGATCGGCACTGTGGTGGCGACGTGCAGGGTGAGTCCTGTTGTTCCGCTCCGGATCGCAGGAACTGTCTATGTAGAAGTGTTCAGGAACGTTCCGCTGACGCTGTCGTTCCTGATCTTCTATTTCGGGTTTCCCAAGATCGGCGTCAAATACGACGTTTTTGTAAGCGCACTGATTGTGATGTCGATCTATACCGGCGCATTCGTTGCCGAGACTGTTCGCTCTGGCATCAATTCTGTTTCTGCTGGACAAGCCGAAGCAGCACGATCGGTTGGTCTCGGTTTTACGCAAACGCTTTCGTTGATCATCCTTCCGCAATCGTTTCGCACGGTGACAGCGCCGCTCGGCAGTTTGTTCATCGCGCACACCAAGAACACCTCGATCGCCTCGGTCATCAGCCTGCACGAGCTGATGTTTGAAACCGGGCAGATCATCACCAACACAGCGCAGCCGGTTGTCGCGTTCATGGGCGTTGCTGTTTGTTATTTGCTCATCACTTATCCGGCTGGCATTGCCGTTGGGATGCTTGAACGCAAGATCGCGATTAGACGATGAGCACCAGTACATCCGTCCTATTCGATGATCTCGGCCCGCGTGGGCGCCGTCAGGTGCAAGTGGTTTCTGTGCTGGTGTCGATTCTTATTGCCGTTTGTGCCTTTGTCGCGATCAGACGCTTCGGTGACAACGGCCAACTTCGCCAAGACCTCTGGGAGACACTGACGAAGTGGCCCAACATCAGGTTCTTGTTGCTCGGCGCGCTTCACACGCTTCAAGCGGCTGCCCTTGCCATGCTGTTGGCTTTGATCGTCGGCGCGCTGATGGCGCTCGGACGTCTAGCCAGAGGCCGGATCGTTCGTTGGTCCGCTGGCATCTACGTCGAAACGTTCCGCGCCGTACCGCTCTTGTTGCTCATCTTGTTTGCGTATCTCGCGCTGCCCAAGTACGGCATCGATATTTCACCGTTCTTTGCTTTGGTGTTGGGCCTAACGCTCTACAACGGGGCGATGTTGGGAGAGATCTTTCGCGCCGGAATTTTGTCGCTCGATCGTGGTCAAAGTGAAGCGGCGTCGTCGATCGGGCTGAGCTACTGGCAGTCGATGATCTACGTGGTCATCCCACAAGCTGGTCGACGCATGATCCCCGGCATCATCAGCCAACTCGTTGCGTTGTTGAAAGACACGGCGCTTGGTTATGTCGTCACGTACGACGAATTGCTGCGTCGCTCGCAGAGCTTGGGTTTGTATCCGCCTTATCCGTTGCTGCAAGCATTCTTGGCGGCAGCGTTCTTGTATTTCTTGGTCAACTTCACGTTGAGTCGGATCGCTCGCCGGCTCGAAGTTCGTCAACGCCGTCGCTATCGCGCAAGCCCAATGGATGTCACCGGCGCCGAAGAACTTGCCATCAACGCGGCACAGGGAACTCGCTGACGCCCGAACCGCGACTGAGGCGTTTCCATAGTGAATCGGGAGCGTCGCGCCGTCGCCATTGTCACACCCCCTAATTACTGTTTCTCCCACGTCTCGAAAGCCGACGTACGCCCTTGGGTACTTAACGGCTCTCTTCATTCATTTGGCACTTCGCAAATGCATGCGCAGTGCCGCAAGAGCAATGAGGGTTGTTGATGCTTGCCGCAATTTCGTCGGCCACCTTGTTGGGTGTCGACGGTCATCCAGTAGTGGTTGAGGTTCACGTTTCACAAGGCATGCCGGGGTTCACGATTGTGGGCCTGCCTGACGCTGCATGTCGCGAGGCGCGCGACCGGGTTCGTGCCGCTTTGTTATCGAGTGGGCTCAATTGGGTTCAAAAACGAGTGACGGTAAATCTTGCTCCGTCGAGCCTGCGCAAGGTTGGTGCTGGGCTCGACCTTGCAATTGCCGTTGGCTACTTGATTGCAGGCGAGCAGTTGGCGTCGCAAGTCGTTGAAGGCATGGCGTTCATCGGCGAGCTTGGCCTCGACGGGTCATTGCGCGCTGTTGATGGCATCGTTCCACTTGTTGATGCAATCGATGACCCGTGTGTCGTCGTGCCTGCAAGTCTTGAAGGGCAAGCGTCGCTTGTAGGGCGCCACAAGGTGCGTTCGGCGTCGACGCTTGGCGAGTTGATCGCAGCACTCAAAGGCGACGAGCCGTGGCCGGTGTCAAACATGCAGGCCCTGCCGCGCGCATCAGATCCTTTAGACCTTGCTGACGTGCGGGGTCAGCCGCTGGCGCGCTGGGCTCTTGAAGTTGCTGCAGCCGGTGGCCACAACATGTTGATGACGGGGCCGCCTGGCTCTGGCAAAACGATGCTCGCTCAACGTTTGCCGAGCATATTGCCTCAACTCGACCCGACAACTGCGCTGACAGCGACCAAGATTCATTCGGCCGCGGCGACTCTGGCGCGCGATCACGGGCTGATGTTTAGGCCGCCCATTCGTGCACCGCATCACACGGCGTCGATGGTGTCGATTATCGGCGGCGGTGCCAGTGTCATGCGGCCCGGCGAAATCAGTCTTGCTCACGGTGGGGTTCTGTTTCTTGACGAGCTCAACGAGTTTCCTCCTGCTGTTCTTGACACTCTGCGACAGCCGCTTGAAGAGGGTGTGGTGCGGGTGAGTCGTGCCAAGGCCACCGTGACGTTTCCTGCGCAGTTCTTGTTGTTGGGTGCAAACAACCCGTGCCCGTGCGGTGAGGGTCTAATTCCGGGTGCGTGTCGGTGTCCGCTGTCAGTTCGCCAGCGATACGACGCTCGCATATCGGGCCCGCTGCGCGATCGGTTTGACATACGCATCCCCGTGCAGCGGCCGCGGGTCGATCAGTTCTTCGATTCGCAGCCGGGCGAGAGTTCGGCCGCCGTGGCCGAGCGTGTGGTCGAGGCGCGTGATCGAGCGACGCTCAGGGGAGTGGTGGCCAACGCCCACTTGTCGGCGCACGACATTGAGCGTTACGACAATCTTGATCGTGCAGCGTCGTCGCTGCTGAAATCACGCATGCGGGCCGGGCGACTGACGGCGCGCGGAATGCATCGAGTGCGGCGCGTTGCTTTGACACTGGCCGACCTCGAGGGGTGTTCTGGCGTTAGTGATAATCACATCAGCGCAGCGCTTGAGTTGCGTCCTGACACGTCGTGTTTTGAGTACGCGTCATGAGTATCGAAAGTTCAGAAATCGCATGGCGCCAAGCCTGCGTTGCGTCGCTCGCTGGGTTGCCAGGCATGGGCCCTTCTCGTTTGGCGGCATTGCTAGCTGACGCTCCGCCCGAGGTTGCATGGTCGAACATCGCTAGCGGTCGACCGATGTCGGCTGCATTGCGTGCGGTTTGCGGCAAAGAATTCGAAGACTTAATCAAGAGCTGGCGACGCGAAATGCGGCACATCGAGCCCCTCGATGTTCTCGAGCGCTATCACGCACGCAACATTTCTGTGTGGTCACAACTCGACGATTATCCGGCTGCTTTGATGAATGATCCGTGGGCTCCAGGCGTCTTGTTTTGGCAAGGTGACGCACGCGCGCTCGACAAGCCGGCGGTGGCAATCATCGGCACGCGACATTGCAGCAACGAGGGGCGTGAGACCGCTCGTCGCTTTGCACGCGAACTTTCCGAGGCGGGAATCGCAGTCGTGTCGGGCCTTGCGTTGGGTATCGATGGCGCAGCTCACACGGGGGCTCTTGAAGCGCACAATGGCGCTGCGCCAATTGCGGTTGTTGGCAACGGGCTCGACTCGATCTATCCGCGACGCAACGCACATTTGTGGCGTGAGGTGATCGAGCGCGGCCTGCTCGTCAGCGAGTCGCCCCTTGGTGCAAAGCCCGATCGGTGGAGGTTCCCGGCGCGCAACCGAATCATCGCCGGGCTTTCGAGGGCAGTAGTCGTTGTCGAGTCGCACGAGCGAGGCGGTTCTCTTCTGACTGTCGAAGAGGCAGTGCGTCGTGATGTGACCGTACTTGCCGTTCCTGGCTCCATAAACGCGCCGGCCTCGCGTGGCACCAACGCACTGCTTGCTGAGGGGTGTGCGCCGGTGTGTTCGACAGACGACATCTTGACTGCGCTGTCTTGGCAGACATGTCCTAATCCATGGCCCGTTGATGTGATCGAACAACAGCAACTCTTCGACGACGATCAGATCGTCCTCGATGCTGTTGATTGGTCGCCGACGAGCACCGACGACATCTTGCTCAAGACGGGGCAGTCTCTGGGTCAGGTGGCGGCAGCGTTGCATCGGTTACGCGAAGGAGGCTGGCTGTTCGACGACGGCGGTTGGTGGAGGCGAGCGCCGACGTGAAGCCAGCGCCGACGTGAGGCAAGCGCTCGGGCGAAGCCAGCGCTCATGCGGGCCAGCACCGATGCGAAGCAAGGGTCGATGCGAAGCCGGCGCTCATGCGGGCCACCGCTCATGCGGGCCAGCACCGATGCGAGGCAAGGGTCGACGTGAAGCCAGCGCTCACGTGGGCCAGCACCGATGCAAAGCCAGTGCTCTCGAGGCCGACCGCTCATCTGTTGTGAAAGAACTGACTTAGCCCTATGTGAGTCCGACGAACTGATGACGTCGTGGCGCGCCCCTGGCGAACGAACTCACCCGGTAATGGTTCTGGGTCACTCTCCAGGGTGTCCGGCGGGATTACGGCGGGCGGTTTTGGTGTTCAACTGTCGTCCGTGCAGGGGGCTTGCCGGGCCACTAACCTCGCCGTAGGCGTGGGTCGCGGCTCATAACCAGCTCAAATGTGCCGATGTGCAATTCGTACGTAATCGCCATGAGGGGCCCGGGGCCCGGAAATTGAGAGCTTCGTGCAAACTGACGAGGAGATCACCGGTATTGCCCAACTGTGGGCCGCCTTTGAGGCTGATAGGTCGCGCGAGTCGCGCGATCGCCTGATCGTTCACTACTCGCCACTGGTGAAGTACGTCGCCGGTCGTGTCGCCGTCGGTCTCCCGCAGAACATCGAGCAGTCAGACCTCGTTAGCTACGGAATGTTCGGTCTCATCGACGCAATTCAAAAGTTCGACACCAGCCGAAACATCAAATTCGAGACATACGCAATCGCGCGCATCAAGGGCGCCATCATCGATGAGCTCCGTTCGATTGACTGGGTGCCGCGTTCAGTTCGCGCAAAGGCTCGTTCAGTCGAAAAGGCTTACTCAAAGCTTGAGTCGAAGCTGCTTCGCACTCCGACTGATGAAGAGATCGCAAAAGAGATGGGCATCAGCGAGGCTGAGTTGCACGCCATCTTCAACCAAGTGTCGTTCGTCGGCATCGTTGCTCTCGACGAGATGCTGGCCGTAAGCGGCGAGCGCGGTGAAGTTGCAACACTTGGCGAAAGTCTTCCTGATCGCACCGATGGCCCGGTTGCTGCATACGAAGTCGAAGAGATGAAGCAGATCCTCGCTCGTGCCATCAACCGCTTGGGTGATCGCGAAAAGATCGTGTTGACGCTCTACTACTACGAAGGTCTCACGCTTGCTGAGATCGGCGAAGTGTTGGGCGTCACCGAAAGTCGCGTGTGCCAGATCCACACAAAGGCCGTGTTCCAGTTGCGTGGTCGCCTGGCTGAGCCAACTCGCGAAGCCAGCTCGTAAACCGCTCGACCGCCCTAGGGTTTGGTTGAACCGTGGCGTCACTGCGGCGAGCCGGTGCTAGCTTCGCCTGTTAACGCCTTCCCCCAATCAGTTGCCTGGCATAAATGCCGGCCAAACGTGGGGTTCAAGAAGTGTTGGTTTTCAAACTATCTCGGGTGTTGTTTGTCGCGTTCATTGTTTGCCTACAGTGCGCATCGATTGCCGGAGCGCCTCAGGCTGAGGCCGTTACGCCTCCGGTGAGTGGGTCCGTTGTTGATCCATATCGACCGCCGGTTAATCGTTACGGGGCTGGCAATCGTGGTGTCGACTTCGCAACATCGCCCGACTCTGATGTGCGCGCTGCACTTGGGGGAGTGGTCAGTTTTGCGGGATCAGTAGCCGGCACGCTTTACGTAGTTGTGTCGCACGGCCGCAACTTGCGCACCACTTACGGCGGACTTGCCGAGACAACCGTTCGCCAAGGTGATGTTGTCAACGAAGGCGACGTCGTCGGAGCGGCAGGCAATCGACTTCACTTTGGGCTTCGGCGCAACGACGACTATCTGAATCCGGCGTTGCTCTTTGGGCGGGCCCGCCTTGTTCCTGTGCCACCTAGAGTCGAGCGCTGATGGAACCGATCGCGTTTCGCCTGGCGAGCACCACCGATGTTGCGCGCATCGTGCCGCTTGTCGAGTCTGCATATCGTGGCGACTCGAGTCGAGCGGGTTGGACGACCGAAGCCGACCTTCTCGATGGGCAACGTACTGACGCCCAGGCCGTTATTGACATCATCGAAGATGCCGCAAGTGACGTGTTGCTCGCTGAGTTGGGCGACGATCTAGTCGGTTGCGCAAAGACGGTCAGCACGCCGGGTGACACCTTGTACTTCGGCATGTTCGCCGTCGACCCGGCCCGTCAAGGGCAGGGGATCGGGCGAGCGCTCATCACAGAAGCCGAAATCCGAGCTCAGGCCGCCGGCGTGACACAGGTGAAAATGACCGTCATCCGACAAAGAAAAGACCTCATTGCCTGGTACGAGCGCCTTGGTTACCAAGCGACCGGCGAGTTCGAGCCGTTTCCGTATGGCGATGAGCGATTCGGCTTGCCCAAGCGAGACGACCTCGAGTTTGCCGTATTGGTCAAAAGGCTCTGAGCTCGAGCCGCCCTGCTGCGTTTCACCTACGCAAAAAGCCCAAAAATGACGCTCGCGGAGGCCAAATCTGGGCTTTTCGCGTAGGTGAAAGGGCGTGCGCCGAGCCTGGCGGGTAGAGCTGGCGCCTAGCGCCCGGCCGTCGTGAGGCGGATGCGCAGGTCGGGCTGCGCCCAGTGCGCCGAGCCTGCGGGGTTGGGTCATACAGCAGAGACGCCCGGCGGCTTCGGGTCGGGCCGGGCGGCAGTCAGGCCGTTGGAGCAGGGGCGGACCAGACCGCTAGAGCGGGTCATACAGCAGAGACAACGGCCCTGGTGGAGCGACTAGTGTGTCGGTCGAATCCCTGGGCAACCGGCCCGGGCCCGAGTAAATCCCCGTAGCGATTCGGCGTCGCAGCTCGTGTAGCACGAGCTGCATCGAGCGTGATGTCGTCCAAGGTCGCCTGAGTTCAGGTGTGTCGCTTCGGTTCATCAACTTATGGAAGGACAATCATGGCCGTCGTAACGATGCGTCAATTGCTAGACGCCGGTGTTCATTTCGGGCACCAAACCCGCCGTTGGAACCCCAAGATGAAGCGTTTCATCTTTGGTGAGCGCAACGGCATTTACATCATTGATCTCAACCAGACGCTCAACCGCGTCGACAGTGCGTACAAGTTCGTGCGTGACTTGGTTGCCGGCGGCGGAACAATCTTGTTCGTCGGAACCAAGAAGCAAACGCAAGATCCAGTTGCCGACTTCGCAGCAAAGTGCGGCATGCCCTACGTCAACGAACGTTGGCTCGGCGGCATGCTCACCAACTTTTCGACGATGAGTGCGCGCGTGAAGAAGATGCAAGAGTACGAGCGCATGCTCGCTGCTGGCGACTTCGAAAACATGCCAAAGAAAGAAGCGTTGTTGTTGCGCCGTGAACTCACGAAACTGCAGCGCAACCTCGGCGGTATTCGCGGTCTCGAGAAGACTCCTAACGCGGTCTTCATCATCGACACCAAGAAAGAACACATCGCCGTCACTGAGGCCAACAAGCTCGGCATGCCAATCGTCGCAGTCGTCGACACCAACTGCGATCCCGATGTCATCCAATACGTAATTCCCGGCAACGACGACGCGATTCGTTCGGGCACGCTTATGTGCCGCGTGATTGCCGACGCAGTAGAAGAAGGTCGTTTGATGGCGGCGCAGCGTCCTGGTGCACCGCAACCACCCACCCCGCCCGACCCAGAAGCCGAAGCGCGCAAGGCTGCCGAGCAAGCAAAGGCTCGCAACGAGGCCGCCCAAGCACAGGCCGAACGTGAGGCTCGTTTGGCTGCTGCCAAGCAAGCAACGGCGACGACAGCAAGCAACGAGGAGTAAGAACAGATGGCTGAGATTTCTGCAAAAGACGTGCAGGCGCTCCGCAAGACCAGCGGCGCCGGCATGATGGATGCAAAGAAGGCGCTCGTTGAAACGAGTGGCGACTTCGACGCTGCGCTGCAGTGGCTTAAAGAAAAAGGCTTCTCTGCTCAGGCCAAGCGCGCTGATCGCGAGAACGCTGAAGGCGCAGTTGCGGTTTCGATCACCGATGCCGGTGCTGCTGTTGTCGAGCTCAAATGCGAGACCGACTTCGTCGCCAAGAACGAAGATTTCGTCAACCTCGTCAACGAACTCGCCAACATCGTCGCTTCTAAAGGTGAAGCGGCAGCAAGCGAGCGTCAGGGTGAAATCGAAGAGCTCAACATCGCGCTCAAAGAAAACATCGCTCTTGGTCGCGTCGTCCGGTTCGATGCGCAGCCTGGTCGCGCTGTCGACTCATACCTGCACGTTCAGTCAGACCGCGGCATCAACGGTGTTTTGGTCGAACTCGAAGGCGGCACGCAAGAACTTGCGCACGACATCGCTGTGCACATTGCCTTTGCTCGTCCGCAATATCTGAAGCGTGAAGAAGTTCCCGCTGAAGAAATCGAGCAACAGCGCAAGACCTTCGAAGCGATCAGCCGCAACGAAGGCAAGCCCGAAGCGGCGTTGCCCAAGATCATCGACGGTCGCCTCAACGGTTTCTTCAAAGACGTGGTCTTGGTCGAGCAGGCTTACGCCAAAGATGAGAAGCAAACGATTTCGCAGCTTCTCGGGTCGGCCGTGATCACACGGTTTGCTCAAATCGAAGTCGGCAAATAGTCGGCAATTTTTGGAGCGGCACCGAGTGAACTTCACCGGTGCCGCTTCTTTTGTTTATCGGTCTGTTCGTCTCGTGATACGGCACTAGGTTGATTACCAATGGATGATTCTCTTTATGACGCAATCCTGTCTGAGTGTCACGACAGCATGCGCAAAGCGGTTGCACACACGCAGTCAGAGTTCAGCACCGTTCGTACGGGCCGTGCTTCTCCAGCGCTAGTCGAGCGTTTGCGTGTGGAGTACTACGGCAGTCAGGTGCCTCTGCAGCAGATCGCGGGCATGAGCGTTCCCGAAGCTCGCCTTCTGGTAATCACTCCCTACGACAAGGGCGCGTTAACTGATATCGAGCGAGCCATTCAAAACTCTGACCTTGGCATCAACCCCTCCAACGATGGCACTGTCATCCGTCTGAACTTTCCGCAACTCACGGCAGAACGTCGTAAGGAGCTGGTCAAAGTTGTGAAGCAGAAGGCCGAAGACGGCCGCGTTGCCGTAAGAAACGCGCGGCGTTCGGCGCGACAAGATCTCGAAGGCCTCGAAAAAGACGGTGATATTTCGTCAGACGAGTTAGAGCGCGGCGAGAAAGAACTCGATCGCATCACGAAAGATTACGTGACTGAGATTGATCGCCACTTGGCTCACAAAGAGCAGGAGCTTCTCGACGTTTGAGGCGCAGGTGCGGGTTCATATCGGGGCTTCGATATTGTTCCGAATTGGCCCGAGCCGATATCGACATTCACTGAACGGGGGAGTCAGCCCGAAAGGGCGCAGCCAGCAATGGACGATGAGCAACCCAAGCGCGATACAGAAGAGTCATCCGACGAGGGCGTGCGTTTGGTCGGGCGCGCCGAGGCCGAAGCAGCGATCTCGGCCGGCGAGGTCGTCACGCGCCGCCAGCCACTAGGCAGCCAACCTCGCCACGATTCGCCGACGATGGCCAACGCATCAGCAAATGATGCTTCGCCGTCGGCAACGCCTGTTGCAAGTTTTCCGCTACCAACGTCGAGTGCGCCAGCGCAGACGTTGTTCACGATGAATGCACCAGAAGAGCCTGAGTCGCCGAGCGCGCAGGTGCCTGACGACAATGACGTCGACGAGCCGCACGACGACCCTCGCAACCATGGTGACAGCGACGACCATGTCGTACCTGACGATCTTCCGTTTGAGCCCACCCCGTATTGGCTCGAGTCTGACGATGTCGTCGACGAATCAAGTGAACGGCACGAGCTCGTCGACGAGATTGACGACGAGATGCCCGAGCAATACGTGCTCGGCGAACAACCACCAGCTGAACAATCACCAGTCGAACAACGATCCGTCGAACAAGACGAATTGTTTGCCGGTAAAGGTGCTGTCGACAATGAGACCGTTATCGAAGCTCACCATTTAAACGAGCCTGACGAATTGTCAGATCCGTTGCCCGAAGAACTAGAAGTACCCACTGAGGAAGTCATGCAGCGTCCGCCCTTTTCAGAATCGTCCGCAACAGCAACATCAGTTGCACCGACAGCATCAGTTGCAGAGCCAACGCCCACAGCTGAGCAGTCGCATGAACGTCGTGAGACGACAGATAGCGAGTCAGCGGCTAAAAGCTCTGACAAAGGCTCACCGTCTGGCAATCGCTTTCGAACGGCAAGTGCAGCTGCGATTGCGAAAGACAAAACGAAGGCATTTCGCACCCCATCGTTTCGTGAGCGTGTGCTCACCGCAGCGGTTTTTGCCGCTGCAGCGTTTGCGGCATTCAGCGCCGGCCCCGCATGGGCCCTCGCTCTCGCATCAGTTGTGGTGTTCGCGTGCGCGATCGAACTCTTCGATGGCTTGCGTCGCGCGGGATACCGCCCGGCCACGTTGCTTGGTTTGCTCGCCGTCGTAGGCACGCTCATCGGCGCGTACACCCGGGGCGAAACTGCGTTGCCGCTGATAACGGTGATGCTGATCGCGTTCTGCTTCTTGTGGTTCTTGATTGGAGTGTCAAAAGCTCCGCCCACGACGAATGTCGCAGTAACCGTGCTCGGTTACGTGTGGGTAGGCGTGCTTGGCTCTTTTGCTCCACTGTTACTTCGCATGCCCGACCGCACGGGCATGGCCTTTTTGCTTGGTGCTGTGCTTGTCACGATTGCTTACGACACCGGTGCCTACGTTGGTGGCAACACGATCGGTAAGCGTCTGTTGGCTCCGTCGATCAGCCCCAACAAAACTTGGGAGGGCCTGATGGCCGGCACCATCTGCGCCGTCGTTGTCGGTGGTCTTCTCGTTTCTTTGATCTCGCCGTGGGGTTTTGTGAGTGGACTTTGTCTTGGCTTAGTGGTTTCAGCGGTTGCTCCGCTGGGTGACTTGGCCGAGTCGATGGTCAAGCGCGACTTGGGTATCAAAGACATGGGTCGCCTGCTTCCGGGTCATGGCGGTTTGCTCGACCGATTCGACGCGCTGTTGTTAGTGCTGCCAGTGACTTACTACCTGGTTCATCTGTTCGACCTGGTTCCGTAAGTCGCAACAACCGTGCGCACCGTAAGCCTTGTCGGGTCTACCGGATCCATTGGCACCCAAGCTGCTGACGTTGTTCGAGCGAACCCCGATCGCTTTACCATTACGGCAATTGGTGCGCGTTCTTCGGTTGACACACTTGTTGCCCAAGCGCACGAGTTTCGCCCGCGCATCGTTGCGGTAGTTGATGCTGAACGCGCCAAAGAACTTGAGTCGCGCCTGCCCGCCAATACTGAACTGCGCGTCGGTGACGAAGCGCTCGCGTCGCTCGCGAGTGAAGCCGACACCATTGTCAACGCGGTCGTTGGTTTTGCTGGGCTGTCGGTAACGCTCGGAGCATTGTCGGCCGGACGTCGCTTGGCCTTGGCCAACAAAGAGTCGTTGATTGCTGCTGGTCCGCTTGTGCAGGCTGTGCGCAACACGCCTGGTGCTGAATTGCTGCCCGTTGATTCAGAACACGGTGCGTTGCATCAATGTCTCCGGGCAGAAACAGATCGCGGGCCAGGTCAAGGGCGCACGATTCGCAAGCTTGTCGTAACGGCGAGCGGTGGGCCGTTCAGAGGACGAACGCGCGACGAACTCGAATACGTTTCCGTCGAAGACGCGCTCGCGCACCCAACGTGGAGCATGGGCCCAAAGATCACCATCGATTCGTCGACGCTGTTCAACAAGGGTCTCGAAGTCATCGAAGCGCACGAACTGTTTGGAACTTCCTACGACGACATCGAAGTGGTGGTGCATCCGCAGTCGATCTTGCACTCGGCGGTTGAATTCACCGACGGCTCGACCATCGGGCAGCTCTCTCGCCCCGATATGCGATTGCCCATTGGTTACGCAATGGGTCACCCCGAACGCTTGCAAACGCCGTTTGGCGCGATCGATTGGGCGGCGTTGGGCCAGCTGACATTCGAGGAGCCTGACCGTGAGACCTTCCGCTGTCTCGAGCTTGCCTTTGCTGCCGGACGAACCGGTGGTACTGCCCCGACCTGGCTTAACGCGGCCAATGAGGTTGCCGTGGCCGCTTTTCTCGATCGCCGTGTGACTTGGAATCGAATCTCGTCCATCATTGAAGAAACCTTGCAAAGTCACGACCGACAAAGCCCTGATTCGATCGAAGTGGTTCTTGAAGCCGACCTTCGAGCCCGTCAGGTTGCCCGTCAGGCAGTAGAGCAGAAAGCAACATGACCGAGAGCAGCGACACCCCCGACAGCTCGTCTGTCGAACCAACTTCCCCGACCGAAACCGAGTCAAGCGGCAAGAACGAAATCATCACGAAAGAGACTGCCGAAGCCGAAGGCAATGTTGGCGAAGTAGTTCGTCTGTTGGCTGTCGTCTTCGCTGGCTTTGCCGCCGCCGTCGCAACCGGCACGACTAACACCGTGCTTGTTGTGTTGTGCGTGGTGTTGATGATCATGATCCACGAGCTCGGACACTTCGCGACCGCGAAGTGGTCGGGCATGAAAGTGACCGAATACTTCCTTGGATTTGGTCCGCGCGTTTGGTCGATCAAGCGCGGTGAAACCGAATACGGCATCAAAGCAATTCCCGCCGGTGGTTACGTGAAGATCATCGGCATGAACAACCTCGAAGAGGTTGATCCCGAAGACGAGCCTCGCACTTACCGACGTCAGCCTTACCGTCACCGTTTACTTGTTGCTGTTGCCGGTTCGTTCATGCACTTCGTTATGGCGTTCGCGATTTTGATTGCGCTATACGGCTTTGTTGGTTTGGCTGGCCCGACAACGACCGTTGGTACGTTGCCGAAGTTGCAGGCGGGTAGTGGGCCCGCAGAGATCGCCGGTCTTCAAGCAGGCGACAAGATCATCAGTGTTGACGGCACAAGTATCGACAAGTGGGATGACGTTTCGGCTGCGTTTGCAAGCAAGGTCGGTGTTGCCATTCCGATCACCGTCGAGCGCAACGGCCAACGCGTTGACTTGTCAGTGACGCCAATCGACCGTTCCACCGTTGTTTTGCCCGATGGCACCAAGTTGTCGGGATCGGGCACCGGCTTCATTGGTGTTGGTCCCAAGGTTGATTACCAAACCGTTGGTTTCGTCGAAGCACTTACGACATCAACCAAACAGATGGGCACCGATTCGTGGCAAGTGTTGCAGTTGTTGGGTCAACGCTTCTCGCCGTCTGGCATCTCGAACTGGTTTGAACAAGTAGTCGATGCGCCCGGTGCTCAAGAAGAGCGCAAAGAAGCGGTTCAGCAAGCCGAAGCAACCAATCAACCAGTTCCCGCTTCTGCTCAACAAGACGACAATCGCTTGGTTTCGCCCGTTGGCTTGGTGAACTTTGCGAACCACGCAGCTGACTCTGGCATTCGTCCGGTGCTGGCTTTGCTGTTCAGCATCAACTTGTTCGTCGGCATCTTCAACATGGTTCCGTTGCTGCCTTTTGACGGCGGACATGTGGCCGTTGCTACCTATGAGCGAATTCGGTCTCGTAAGGGCAAGCAGCACATGGTCGACTTCGCCAAGTTGTTGCCAGTGAGCTACGCCGTGTTGTTCATCCTGGTGGTTGTGGGTCTTTCGGCGTTGTGGCTCGATATTTTGGATCCACTAGCCAACCCTTTCCAATAGGTTGTTAGGCATAGCAAGGTCATCACTCGAAAGCCGACTCCATTGACTCAGCCCTTCCAAAGACGCCGCACTCGCCAGGTCATGGTGGGCAAGGTGCCCGTCGGTGGTGACGCTCCAATCAGCGTCCAGTCAATGACGACCACGAAGACGGCAGACGTCGAGGGAACCATTGCGCAGATCTACGCGCTCTTTGGCGCCGGTGCCGACCTTGTTCGTTGCACGTGTAATGAAATAGAGGCGGCCGAAGGTTTGGCGCAGATTGTTCCGCGTTCGCCAGTGCCGATCGTTGCTGACGTTCACAACCAATACAAGATGGGCCTGGCTGCTCTTGAAGCTGGCGTTGCCTGTTTGCGCTTGAACCCCGGCAACATCCGTCGGCCTGAACACATCAAGGCGGTTGCGCGCGAGGCAAAAGATCGTGGAGTGCCCATTCGCATAGGTGTCAATGGTGGGTCGCTCGATCCCGAGCTCTACGACAAGTACGGCGGTGCAACGCCAGAGGCGTTGGTTGAGTCAGTAAAACGCGAGCTCAATTACTTCCATGAAGTCGACTTCGACGACGTGAAGATTTCAGTGAAGGCTTCCAACGTTGCATTGATGATCGACGCCTATCGTCTACTTGCCGACACAGTCGACTATCCGCTCCACCTCGGAGTCACCGAAGCGGGGCCACCGCCGGCCGGTCTCATCAAGTGCACCGCGGGCATAGCAACGCTTCTGTCTGAGGGCATTGGCGACACGTTGCGTTACTCACTCACGGCCGACCCCGTTGAAGAAGCGCGCGCTGGGCGCCAGCTGCTTGAAGCGCTGGGGCTGCGTGAGCGCACCGGGCTCGACCTCATTGCTTGTCCGAGTTGCGGCCGGGCTGAGATCGACGTGATCAAGGTCGCCAAAGATGCACAAGCTGCCCTCGAAGAGCGCAGTCTGAATATTCAGGTGGCTGTCATGGGCTGTGTGGTCAACGGTCCGGGCGAGGCTCGTGAAGCCGACTTGGGCATTGCTGCTGGCCGCGGCCGGGGTCACTTGTTCGTGAAGGGCAAAGTCGTGCGGGTCGTTCCCGAAGACGAAATGGTGTCGGCTCTTGTGGAAGAGGCAGAACGCCTGGTCGAAGAGGGTGTTGAGGCCCGCTTGGCCGCCGCGGATCAGCGAGCTGCCGAAGAGGCCGAAAAAGACCGAAACGCGCTTTTGGGAGAAAAAGGCGCCGATGCCAACCATGCCGGTGAGCGCATCGACGACATCCGCAAGACCGTCAACGGTTTTTCCTGATCTTTCGCACAGATCATTCCGATTGGCGCCGATAAACGCCAGGAGACGTTTGCTGTTTAGTCACATTGACGTACGGCTCCGACCTATCGGCACAAGAGGAATGGCGCATGGCCTGGATCTGCGAATGCGGGCAACGAAATATCGTTGAGGGGCTACCTTGCCTTGCCTGCGATCGCGTCACCTCGCTCGACGCTGCCAAAACCAAAGCGCATGAAGTCGCCAGTGCTAGCGGATCGCGTTTTCGGTCTGATGCTGCCGTAGAGGAAAAACCTGCTGGCGGATCGCGCTTTCGCGAAGACCCTCCCGCCCCCCAGCAATACGCAACGGCTCCGTCGGCACCTGCGCCGGCCGGACACCGATTCCGTGAATCGCCCGAAGAGCTTGCTGAGATCGAAGCACGCGAACAAGAGGAACGTCGCGTGGTCGAACGTCGCGCGCAAGAGCGTCGTATCGAGGACGAACGCCTTGCTCGTGAACGCGCCGAACACGAGCGTTTGGAACAAGAACGCATCATTGCTGAGCGCGTCGAGCAGCAACGCCTAGCTGCAGAACGTATCGAGCGCGAGCGTCTGGAAACAGAACGCATCGAACGCGAGCGTGCAGAGTTTGAGCGTGCAGAGTTTGAGCGCGCCGAACGCGAGCGCGCAGAGAATGAGCGCGCCGAAGTCGCAAGACTTGAGGCCGAACGTGCGGAACAAGCGCGTATCGAGGCTGAGCGCCTTGCCTTTGAGCGAGCGGAAGCCGAGCGCGTAGCTCTAGAGCAAGCCGAACACGAGCGTCTCGAGCGCGAACGTCTCGAACACGAACGTGCGGAAGCCGAACGCGCAGCAGCCGAGCGCGCAGAAGCCGAACGTGTCGAAGCCGAACGTGTAGAACGCGAGCGCGCAGAACAGGCGCGCGCTGCAGAGCTGGCCGAACAGCAGCGAATTGCTGACGAGGCTGCTCAGGCGGCTCAGGTAGCCGAGGCTGTCGAGGCAGCTCCGGCTGTCAACAATGAAGAGGTTTTTGACTTCGACGCGATGTTCCCGTCACCGTGGTCGATTCCGGCAGTGCAAGGCGAGTCGGCTGATGTCCCGGCACAATACGCAGACGACACCTGGTTCTCCGCTGCGTCGACCAACGATGAGCCGACACCTGACGTCTTCGACGAACCGCACGAGAACAACGGGCACGTCGAATATGAGGAGCCTGCGGCGCAAGCGTTTGCATCGTTCGACGCTCCGTACTCGCATGAAGTTGACGAGGAAGACAACTTTGTCGAGCGAGACGACTTCGTCGAGGACGAAGACCCTTCGTGGTTCAATCAAAGTCAGCCGCAATCGGGCGTATCTTCAGTTCGCGCATTGTCAGGCCAGAATGACGCTTCGCCACCGTGGTGGTTGGGTTCGGGTTCGACGCCCTTCGACTTCACTGCCTTGGCGCCCAAAGATGATGAGCCGTCAGCGGCGGTAATGAGTCCGGCTGAGTCGGTTGCACATTTGTTCAACGACGACGCTGATGTCGACGAGCCCGAAGAACATGAAGTCGAAGATACTGATTGGCAAGTCGACTTGGCGGATGAAGACGACGACTGGTCAGACCGTCATTCGAATCGCGATCCTGACGTTGGTCGTCCGGCACCACGACGCAAAAGTGGCGGAAGCGGCGACGGTAGCCAAAGCCGATCGCGCCTCATTGCGATTGTCGCGGCCCTCGTTGTCATTGCGCTGCTTTCGGTTGTTGGTCACGACGTGTTTGATCGTGTTGCTGCTGCACCCGGTGACGGACAGGCAGAACCGAAGACCTGCGCCGAAGCCAAGTCGACCTCAGCAAAATGGAACAAAGCGGCCACACTCGAGCGCAAATTCATGCCCGCCTGGCCGCAATGGCAAGTCATGCCTGACGTGAGCGCGCAAACCGGTGTTGTCGACTTCGCCAAGGCCCTGAAGTCAGAGTCAAACGCAGCAACGGCACTCTCAGTTCTTGACCAGTCTCGTTACCTGCGTGGCTACAGCCGTGCTTACGAGGGTCCAAGCGGAGCGAAGATCACGGTTTCGATCTACGAATTTCCCGCTGCCGTCTGCGCCACCAACTACGTGCAACTTCACAAGGAACAAGACCAAGCAACATCGACCTTCGATGTGACTCAGGTTCCAGGCTCGGTCGGTTCTGTCCAGCCGATTTCAGGAACGAAGACGTGGGTGGCTCGAGCCGCTCGCGAAAACCGAGTCATGACACTCACCTTGACCCCGGCGGCCGGCTCGGGCGACCAACCGTCGAGTCTGTCGACGCTAATTACGCAGGCACAGGTCCAGTGGGGCCTGCTCGTCTGAGGTAAGTTCTCTCTCGCAGAGCTCAATCTGCAGTTAGCGGTATGCTGTACTGCGGTCCAATAAGTTAGCTGGATGCGTGGGCAATTCGCCCACGTTTTTCTTTGTTCCGGCCTTGCTGACCTGGGCCTGAGCTCAACGAAGAGGAGCGTCGAGATCTAACGGGAGGTGAGCGGTGATGCAAGCAGTCGAGCGAGTACGTGCGTTGGTCGAGCCCATCGTCGCCTCTTTTGGTGTCGAGCTCTATGACGTTGAGCACGAGTCAGGCATCCTGCGCATCATGGTCGACCGCCCTGGCGGCATCGACGTCGACACCGTTGGCGACCTGTCGAAAGACATTTCGACAGCACTCGACGAAGACGATCCGCTTCCCGATTCGCGCTACCTGCTTGAAGTCAGCAGCCCGGGCATTGAGCGCAAGCTGCGCTTGCCTGAGCACTACAAGGCGCAGCTCGGCGAGCAGGTCAATCTCAAAGTCGCAGCAGGTGTTGATGGACCGCGACGATTTGAAGCGCGACTCGATGGTGCTGACGACAGTGGCATTGACATTTCTGTTGCGACAAACGACAGCGATCCGACGACGCGCCGGTTGGCGTACACCGACATCGAGGCAGCACGCACGGTGTTCCACTGGGGCGAGCAGACGCAACCCGAACCAAAGCGTTCGCGCAAAAAGTCCTTGTCTGGCAATGTGCCTGGCAAGGCTGCGAAGAACGACTCATCTACTACAACTAAAAAAGAGGCCTCTAACCGATGACGACAAACGCAAATCCGGCTTTCATCGAGGCACTCGAGAACTTGGGACGCGAGAAGGGCGTTTCGATCGACGTGCTCTTAGACGCGCTGGCCAACGCGCTTCTCACCGCGTACAAGCGCATGCCGACATCAGCTGAAGAGGCACTTGTTGAAATCGACAAAGTGTCGGGTGAAATTCGGGTCATCGGTCAAGAACTCGATGACGACGGCAATGTCATCCGCGAGTGGGATGACACTCCTGCCGACTTCGGTCGTATCGCTGCACAAAAAGCGAAGCAAGTCATCTTCCAATCGATTCAAGACTTTGTGCGCGAGCAGTCCTACAAAGACTATGCGGGCCGCGAGGGCGACATCGTTACGGGCATTGTCCAGCAAAGCGACGGTCGTTACACGCTGCTCGACCTTGGCAAAGTCGAAGCGCTTTTGCCCAAGGCTGAGCAAGTTCCGCACGAGATTTACAAGAACGGCGACCGCCTCAAGGCTTACATCGTCGAGGTTCGCAAGACCGCTAAAGGTCCGCAGATCATCGTGAGTCGCACGCATCCGAGCTTGCTCAAGCGTTTGTTCCAACTCGAAGTGCCTGAAATCGAATCAGGTGTTGTCGAGATCAAAGCCATTGCGCGCGAACCTGGCTACCGCACGAAGATGGCGGTGTGGTCGAACGACTCCAATGTTGATCCGGCCGGTGCTTGCATCGGAGCGCGCGGAGCTCGTGTTCGCATGGTCAGCAATGAGTTGCACGGCGAGAAGATCGACATCGTTTACTTCCGTG
Organism: Acidimicrobiales bacterium; assembly: GCA_044220495.1. Classification (GTDB taxonomy): domain Bacteria; phylum Actinomycetota; class Acidimicrobiia; order Acidimicrobiales; family JBBSGY01; genus JBGAQY01. The sequence continues at coordinate 127,495 of JBGAQY010000002.1, read as the reverse complement.
ACGACCCCGTCGACTACGTGCGCGAAGCAATGGCACCGGCCAAGCCCAAAGAGGTTCGCCTCGATGAAGAGACCGGCACGGCGACTGTGATTGTCAACGACTTCTCACTTAGCTCGGCCATTGGTAAAGAAGGGCAGAACGCGCGTCTTGCTGCGCGCCTCACCGGGTGGCGCATCGACATCAAGAGTGAGCAAATGGTCGCTGACGAAGAAGCCGGCATCGGTGTCGAGTGGGCCGAAGGCGAGTGGGTCGAAGACGAAAACGGCGAGATGGTGTGGAAGCCAGCCGACGGCGGCGACGCAATCTCCGCCGAAGAGTGGCAGACCGGCACACCCGAAGACGCTGACGCAGCCACCGATGCAGCCGCGAGTGATGCTCCGGCCGACGCCGAGGCTGCTGACGCCGCGCCTGCTGATGACGACGTCGTTTCCACCGATGAGCCGGCTGAGGTCGGCGCTGAGGAGAAGTAAATAGCGCGCGTTCGACACGTTTCTCAGCGCACGTGTGTTGGTTGTCGGTCTTTGCGTCCGGCGACCGAGCTGGTGCGAATCTGCAGATCGGGCGAGGGTGATCGTGATGGCGCACTAGCGCTCGACGGTCCATCGAATGGGCGGGGAGCGTGGCTGTGTCGTGCTTCGCACGAATGCCTCGACCGGTGCGCCAAAACTCGGTCGTTGGCGCGTGCACTGCGGATGTCGATCGATGATGGGGAATTCGACCGCCTGCATTTGCTGTTGTAACCAGCGCAAATGCGTTAGTGCCCGGGCTGACCAGGGATGTGGGAAGATGGCTCGGGCCGTGGCCATTGGCCAACGCGTCCTGGTGCCTGGCACCGTTTGTTTTTTTAAAGGCGAGAGCCGCTGAAGGGGTTGCAAGACTTGGCAAAGAAGATTCGCGTATACGAGCTCGCTCGTGAGCTGGGCCTCACGAGCAAAGAGGCTCTCGATGTCGCGATCGCGCTCGGTATTGGGGTCAAGAGCCCGTCGTCGAGCATTGAAGACGCACAGGCAGACCGTGTTCGCCGAAAGGCCGACCAAGAAGGCATGCGGCGAGAGGTCGCCCCCGAAGAGCCTGCGCCTGCCAAGAAAGCTGCCGCCAAGAAGACTGCCGCCGCGCCCTCTACTGGTGCGTCTTCGAGCTCAGCGGGTGGGGGCGAGGTAAGTCGCTCGTCAACTGTTCGCAGCACGCAGAGCTCGCGCCCCGCCAGCGATTCACCCTTGGCAACCCCGCCGCGCCCTGCTGCTCGGCCGGCAGCGGCCGCCCCTTCTCCTGCGACTCCCGCCGCACCCGCGGCGACGCCTGCGACTGAAACTCCTGTGGCGCCGGCGGCCAAGGCGACTCCGCCTGCTTCTCCCGCTACTTCTCCAACTGGCCCTCCGGCCGCTCCAACGCCTCCGCACAAGGCAGCGCCAGCTCCTCCTCGTCCTGAGGGGCGTGGTCCCGCGCCGGCGGGTGGCCCGGGTGGTTCAAGTGGTCCGAGCGGTCCAGGCGCGAAAACTCCGCCGCCTCCGCCGCCACGTCCTGCTCGCTCGGCTTCGGGTAAGCCGATTCCGCCTCCTCCCGGTCCGCCGCGCTCAATGAGTGGTAAGCCGATTCCGCCTCCTCCCGGTTCGGGTGGCCGTCCGTTCCAACAGCGTCCCGGTGGTCCTGGTGGTGCTGGCGCGCGTCCAGCTCCTGGTGGTGGCCGTCCTGGCGGTCCTCCTTCCGGCCGTCCAGCTGGCGGTGGCGGTGGCTATGGCGGTCAGCGCACTGGTGCGCCCGGCATGGGTGGTCCTGGTGGCCGTCCAGGTGGCCCCGGCGGTGGTGGCTATGGCGGCGGTGGTCGTCCTGGTCCTGGTGGCGGTGGCCCCGGTGGTGCTTTTGGCGGCGGCGGTCGTCCTGGTCCAGGCGGTGGCTTTGGTGGTCGTGGTCGACCCCCGGGCGGACGCAAGAAGAAGCGTCGGCGCAATATCGAAGAGCTCGAGCCAATCCAGAACATGCAATACGTTCCGTCGACGGCTCCGGTTCCCGAAGGCGAAGTCATTGTCGAGCGCGGTTCAACCGCGCAAGACCTTGCCCCCAAACTCAACCGTTCTGTTGCCGACGTAGTCCGCTTCTTGTTGCAGCAGGGCGAAATGGTGACGGCGACGATGACGTTGTCAGACGACGCGATCGAACTCTTCGCAGCCGAGATCGGCGCGAGCGTTCGTTTGGTTGATCCAGGTGAAGAAAAAGAAGCCGAGATGGCTTTGAAGTATTTCGCCGACGATGACGACGATGACGAAGAAACGCAACGTCCACGCCCGCCTGTCATCACGGTGATGGGTCACGTCGACCATGGCAAGACTTCTTTGCTCGATCGCATCCGTTCCAGCAACGTTGTGTCGGGTGAGGCCGGCGGTATTACGCAACACATCGGTGCTTACCAAGTCGTCAAAGACGACCGCGAAATCACGTTCATTGACACGCCAGGTCACGAAGCATTCACGGCCATGCGTGCACGCGGTGCTGACGTAACCGACATCGTCGTACTCGTCGTTGCTGCTGACGATGGTGTTATGCCGCAGACCAAAGAGGCCATCGCGCACGCGAAGGCAGCTGAGGTTCCGATTGTTGTAGCTATCAACAAGATCGACCGTCCTGACGCCAACACCGACCGCATCATGCAGCAACTCTCTGAAGAGGGTTTGGTGCCTGAGGCGTGGGGTGGCGACACGATCATGGTGCCGGTGTCTGCGTTGCAAAACACGGGCATCGACGACTTGCTCGAGCAATTGTTGTTGGTTGCCGACCTCGAAGAGCTGACCGCCAATCCTGAAGGTCGTGCTCGTGGTTTCGTTCTCGAAGGCAACCTCGATGTTGGTCGCGGACCTGTGGCGACCGTTGTTGTTGAGCGCGGCACGTTGCGCGTTGGCGATCCTGTTGTTGCCGGCGCTGCCTGGGGCAAGGTTCGTGCGCTCATTGATCACAACGGCGACAACGTCAAAGAAGCACCTCCGTCGATGCCGGTGCTGGTGCTCGGCTTGTCAGATGTGCCTAACGCTGGTGATGAATTGCGAGCAACGCCCGACGAGCGCACCGCGCGCACGATCGGAGAGACTCGTCATCATCGTGCGCGAGTCAGCAACATCGCCGGACAGCGCACCACGACCGCACACGTTGCTCTCGCTGGTGGCGGAGCGAAGCTCGAAGACCTCTTCGACCAGATTCAACGCGGCGAGACGGCAACGCTTGGTCTAATCCTGCGAGCCGACGTACAAGGTTCACTCGAAGCGCTCACCGAAAGCTTGCGCAAGCTCGAACGCGACGAGGTCAAAGTTGCGTTCGTGCAGCGCTCAGTTGGTGGAATCACGCAGGCTGATGTCGATCTTGCATCGGCGTCGGGCGCAACGATTATTGGTTTCAATGTGCGTCCTGACCGCAAGGCTCGTGAGTCGGCTGAGCGTGAGGGTGTGCAGATCCGCACCTACGAAATCATCTACCGCGTTATCGAAGACATGCAGAAGGCCATGCTCGGTTTGTTGGCGCCAGAGTTCGAAGAAGTCGTCACTGGCGATGCCGAAGTGCGCGAGATCTTCCGTGTGCCAAAGATCGGTGCCATTGCTGGTTGTTACGTGACCAACGGCGTCATTACTCGCGGCTCCAAAGTGCGTTTCCTCCGCGAGGGTGTCGTTATTTGGAAGGGCAGCATCACTTCGCTGCGCCGCTTCAAAGACGACGCAAAAGAAGTTCAGTCGGGCTTCGAGTGCGGTATCGGGCTCAGCGACTTCCAAGACCTCAAGCCTGGGGATGTAATAGAAACCTTCGACGAACGCGAAATCGCTCGCGTCTGATCAGCTTGCCTGTGGCGGCGTTCTCGGCTCGTCGCTGGCCTTTGCCAGCGTCCTCACCTGCGGCCTTGCCACAGACAACCTGATCTAGACGCTCCACTCGCGAAGGGCGGCGTTCTCGCCTGCGGTCCCGCCACATCGCTTTCACCTGCGCGAAACGCCCACATTCTGGCGAAATTCGGGCTGCTTTTGGGCTTTTCGCGTAGGTGGTGGCCGAGATCACGGCCGCCACCGGGTCGGAGTCCTTTGCCAGCGTCCTTGCCGCAGACAACCTGATCTAGACGCTCCACGCGTCACCTGCAATTAGCCGTCGCCGACGGTTCGAGATTTGTTGGCGATCAGTTGTTGGTAGGCCCGGGTTTGCGTGGCGGATTCGATGGTCTCTTGGATCATCGCGTCGAGCTGCTCTGGGGTTACTTGCTCGTAGAAGGCAAGCTCGCCGTTGTTTCGAAAGCCCGTTTCCCAAGCGTTGGCGATGTCGTCGGCCGCTTGCTCTTTTGCGTAAGCCATCTGACCTTGTTCGGTGGCCATTTGAAACACGGCGGTGTTTCGGCTCATGTCTTGTGCTGCCTGGGCTTGATTTCTTGCGCCGAGGTCAAAGTGCGTAAACAGTTGTTCGGCGTCGAAAATTGCTCGATCGACGATTGGCAAAGCGATCTGGTTTCCGTAGCGACGCGCTGATCGTGGCGTGACATCACTGATGACGTCTGGGTTCTCGAGTCCACCACGCATTGCTGCTTCGCGTTTTGCTAGTTGCTGTGCTTGCAGTTCCTGCACCCACAGTGGAGTTGTGTTTTGCGGAGGCGTTGACCAGTCGTCGCTGCCGGGTTGACTCATCTGTGGCGCGCCGCCGGGGCGGACATATTCATGCGGTGTGTAGAACGACAGGGGATAGTTGTTGGCGATTTGTGTCGGCCGAGTGACTGGTGGCGGCTGAGCCTTGAGCTTGGGTTGTCGATTGTGAGTGGCGTCGACAAGTGCTTGGCGGGTATCGCGCAGAACACGAATACCAACGGAATCGCGTTGTTCGCCAAACGGGTTTGGTGGCACGAGTCGATTGATCTCATTGTCGATGATCGTGATGACGCGATCGCGTAGGGCTTCTCCGTTTGGAGATGCAAAGCGTGGTCGATCCTCGAGCAGTGGACGGACCTTCTCTTTCAAAAAGGTCGTCGCATGCGTCAAGCTCTCCGCCTCGGCACTGAAGCGACGGGCGTGTCCATCGGCCTCAAGTGACTGCTGGCCGTAGTTGGTGGGATTGGTAGCCCAATACTCTCGGGCTCGGTTCCGATGTTCTGCCGCCTGGCTTCGTAGTGCAGAGGGAGTGAACTTGTAAACGGAGGTTGCGAGAGCTTCATTCTCGGTAAACGGCAGGTAGGTCAGAAGTGTCTGCGTAACTGCGGGGTGCAGCCTGTTCGTCAGCTCATACGCCTGGGCGGGAGATTTGTCCACATTTCAATTATCAGTGGCACTGTCGGCGTTCACAACGGCTGAAAGTGTCAAAACAGGCTGGGCGTGAGTCGTTCGCTGCGAGTAATGGCGGGTAGAAGACGGGCGAGCTATCCCAATTAGTTGGTCGGGTGCCAGCTTTCGGCTGTCAGAGCCCAACGCTCGTGGTCTCTCCACTCGCCTTCGATGAATAGGTACTTAGGCGAGAAGCCTTCTTTGCTAAAGCCCAGTCGCCGTACCAACGCGAGCGACGCTACGTTGCCCGGCTGGATGTTCGCCTCGACGCGATGCAAGCGATCGTCAACGAAAAGACTGGTGATGGCCGCCCGAAGCCCCGCCGTCATTAGGCCCTTGCGCTGCGTGCCCTCGAAGGCGGCGTAGCCAAGATACGCAGACTGCAGCGCACCGAACACGATGTTGTTGGCATTGATGAAACCCGCCAATTGTCCCGACGACGCATCGCGAATCAAAAAGGAGCGCTGATCATCGCGAGCCGCTCGTTCGAGATAGGCGTCGAAAAGCTCAACGGTGCTAGCGGGACGCACCCACGGTCGATGCAGATCGCGGCTGCGACGGACTGCTTCAACGAACTCGGCAGCGTCGGCGGGGCTGGGGGAGTGAACCGTGATCGCCATGCCCTAATACTGCCCGCTCACATTGCAAAGACTTGACACCCGGACTCGTGTAAGCGACGTGAAACGGTTGGACATACTGATCGCGACGGGCACCGCGGAGTGAGGTGCTTGAACTTCGACAGCGGTGCCTTGGCCTTCAGGCGGCGTTCAGGCACGACCTTCTACGTTGCAGTGGTTCGGGCGCAGATGCGCGCGCAAGGTATCGGAGTAGTTAGTGAGATCAGCATTGCAGTGGTTACTTCACCCAGACCTGGCGCCGCTGCTCGGCCATGGGCAAGTCATATTCTTGCTGGTGATAGGTGGGATGATTTTTGCCGAATCCGGTTTGCTTTTCGGTTTCTTTCTCCCTGGTGACTCACTGTTGTTTAGTGCCGGGCTAGTGGCAGCGCTAGCCGGCTCGCCGCACCCGATGGTGCTCGCAGCTGTCGTGTTTGTTGCTGCTTTTGCTGGCGATCAAGTTGGTTATGGCATAGGACATCGGGTCGGCCCGACGCTCTACAAGCGCGCCGACGGTCGGCTGTATCGCCGCGAGTACCTCGAGCGCAGTCGGCTGTTTTTCGAACGCCACGGTGGTCGAGCCATCGTGTTGGCGCGTTTTGTCCCGGTCGTGCGCACTTTTACGCCTGTAGTCGCCGGTGTGTCGCGTATGCGTTATCGGACTTTTGTCACCTACAACTTTGTTGGTGCCTGCGCGTGGGCGGTCGTGATCTCGTTGCTCGGATATGTGCTCGGCAAGCGGTTCCCTGGTCTCGAACACGTGCTTACACCTGTGATTCTTGGAATTGTTGCCCTGTCTCTGATGCCAGCCGTGGTCGAGATCATTCGCGCTCGGCGCGTGGCCGATCTGCCGCAGCCGTAGATCGGCCCAAGTCTTTAGGGCGCGTTTTCAGTCTGCGTTCAGCCGCAATCTGTGAACGTTGTGCCCATGACAGATCAAAGCGAAGTAGACGGCAACAGTCGCACGGGCGCCCGACAGATGTTGAGCAAAGTTCCTGAGGTAACGATCTATTTCTGGATCATCAAAATTCTCGCGACCACGGTTGGGGAAACCTTTGCTGACTTCCTCAATGTCGATCTCGGATTTGGCCTCACTCTCACAACGATTGTGATGGTGGGTGCACTCGCTGTTGCACTCTTCTTTCAGTTCAAGGCGGATCGCTACGTTCCCAGGCTCTACTGGCTTGCCGTCACGCTGATAAGCGTCGCTGGCACCTTGATCACAGACAACCTCACAGACCGATTTGGCGTTCCATTGGCACTCAGCACGGGAGTGTTTGCCGTGTTGCTAGTCGGCGTATTCGTGGCTTGGTATCGGAGCGAGAAGACACTTTCCATTCACAGCATCCGGAGTACAAAGCGAGAGGCTTATTACTGGCTGGCGATCTTGTTCACCTTTGCTCTTGGGACGGCAGCCGGAGACTGGACGGCCGAAGGTCTGGCCCTCGGCTTCGGGCCGTCTGCCGCCATCTATGCCCTGCTAATTGGTCTTGTGGTTGTCGTTCACTATGTCTGGCAGAAGCAACCTGGGCGCCCGGCCCAGAAAGCAACACGAGCGGTCGCAACGTTCTGGGTTGCCTACGTGCTCACCCGTCCCCTGGGCGCATCGCTTGGCGACTTGCTGTCGCAGCCTTCCGCCGATGGTGGCCTCGGTCTGACGACGACCGGCACAAGCGCTCTGTTCCTGATCACGATCTTGGGTCTTGTGATGTATCTCACTCGGTCGAAGCGAGACCAGATCGCCTTGAGCGTTGTCGACTAGATGACGGCTGGAGCGAGTGCCGTAGGCACGGGGAAGGTAATGGTAAACGCAGCCCCGGGCGTGTTGGCAACGGTAACGACTGCACCGTGTGCAGTAGCAATTTCCCGCACGATGGCAAGGCCGAGGCCTGTACCACCGGCATCGCGAGTGCGGCCCTCGTCGAGACGCGTGAATCGCTCGAAGATTGCTGCTTGTTTGTCAAGCGGGATTCCAGGTCCGTCGTCAGTAATCGTAAGCACTATCTCAGAGTCGTTTTCTTCAAGCGCAATCGACACGGTGCTTGTGGCGTGGCGATCTGCGTTGTCTAGGAGGTTGCGGACCACTCGGCGAAGGGCGTCCCGATTTCCGCGAACTTGTGCACCTGACACGCGCGATGTGTCGACCGTGTTGATCGACAACGCTTTCAGTTGCGCGGTCTCGGCCAGAACAACTTCGTCAAGGTCTACTGCGATGAAAGCCGGCAATGCGCGGCTGTTCTCGTCGAGGCGCGCCAGCGTCAGCAAGTCTTCAACCAAGCGAGCAAGGCGGTGCGTCTCGTCCAGCACATCCTTTCCGGTGGTTCGCCAATCGGCGCCGTCGGGATAGGCCAAATCAACCTCGAGGCGAGCCTGTATGCCCGCAAGGGGACTGCGAAGTTCATGGCTGGCGTCAGCCACAAAGCGCCTCTGCTTGTCGGTTGATGCTTCGAGTCGCGCAAGCATGAGATTCATGGTTCGCGCCAGTTGACCAATTTCGTCTTGGGCTTCGGGCTCGGGCACGCGCTGACTCAGATCAGTTGACTCAATGCGCTCGACTTGGGTGCGGATTTCTTGCACCGGCCGCAGCGCCTTGCCGCTCACCGTCCAGGTTACGATCCCCACGAAGACAATGAGAGCGGGAACCGCTATGCCAAATAGCGCAATCAGCACAACCGTTGCGTTGGTCACTGATTCGAGACTGTCGCCAATCAAAATGACGTAGTTGCCGTTTGGGCCAGCGGCGCCATACGCAACGATCAAAAAATCTGACTGACCTTCTGTTCCGAAGTGCTCAACGGATTGGTGTGCAAATACCCCCGGGGCAGGGCGCATTTTGCTTACCGGTTCGTCGGGTGCTGCCACAGAGCCGGCAACGACGGCCCCACTCGATGCGTCGACAACCTGAGTGATGCTGTCTTCGTTGGATTGCACAGGAAGTGTGATGTTGGCGTCGCCGCGACCGATGCTGAGCGCAATGCTTTCGGCTTGTTCGCGCGCCGTGGTCTGAATGCCGTTCGTGAGTGTGTGACGCTGGATGAGCACCACGCCGAAGGCACTCACGGTAAGGGCGACAGCGACAGCGACCGTCGCTGCCAATGTCGTTCGAAAGCGAACCGAGTTGAAGAGACGCTTCTTCATCCGCCGGTTCTAGCAATTCGATAGCCGACGCCGCGGACTGTCTCGATCGCCTTCTTGTCAAATGGCTCGTCAATTTTCTTGCGCAGATGTCGGATGTAAACCTCGACGATATTGACATCACCGTCAAAGGCGAAGTCCCACACGTTGTCGAGTATCTCGGTTTTAGTCACGACCGTATCCACGCGTCTCATCATGAACTCCAGAACCGCAAACTCGCGCGAGGTCAGGTCGATCGGCACACTTCCTCGAGCGCACCGATGTGAAAGCGGATCGAGCGACAGGTCGCCGGCGGTGTATTTACTGACCGGCTCGCCTTGACCGCTTCGCCTTATGAGCGCTCGAATGCGAGCGAGAAGCACCACGAACGAGAACGGCTTTGTGAGGTAGTCATCGGCTCCGGTATCAAGTGCTTCCGCCTGGTCGTACTCGCCGTCCTTGGCGGTAAGCATGAGTATCGGGGTCCAGATCTGATTGTCGCGAAGAGTCCGGCAGATCAGATAGCCGTTCATGCCCGGCAGCATGATGTCGAGCACAATCACGTCGTAGTCGTTGTGTGTTGCCATTTCGAGGCCGTCGTCGCCGTTATTTGAGACGTCGACAACGAACCCTTCTGTTTCAAGGCCGCGTCGAAGCGCAGCAACGATCTTGGGCTCATCCTCTACAAGGAGTACTCGCATGACATCTCCATGGCTCGCTCGAAGTCTGCCACTTAGATCCTGAACGGCGGCTGAACGCTGGCAGAGGCTTTCAGACTGTCGTCAGGTTCGACGACGAATTCTTGGGTCATGGGAAATAGCAACTTACGCAAGCGCCTAAGCGCGCCCAGCTATGTCAACCTTGCGGTAGCTCTGGCGGTAACAACATTCGTAGTGATCGAGCGCAAGCAGTTCCTCGCCGCATGGGCCGTGGCGTGGGCTCAACCACCGGTGTTGGCGGGTGGTGTCGTTCTGGCTGCGGCGGGCATCGTCTTGCGCTCGGTTCAATCGGTTGCCGCGTACCGGTCTGTGGGTGTGCGAGCGAGTGTCTTGGCGCTCATACCGGTCACGTCGGCGTCCTTCGCAGCGACAAAGGCAATCAAGAGCGGAGGGGCAGCAGGTCTAGTGCGTCATTTACGTTTTGCGAAAAGCCGCGGGCACGAAGCTATCGCGGTCGTCGCCGCGTACGTGTCGGTGCGTGTTGACGAAACAATCTCTCTTTGTGTCGCCATCCTCGCGACGTTGTTAATTGGTTTGGCTACACAGACGTTGACCGGGGGCATGTTGTTAGCGATGTCAGTGGCGAGTGTGTACGCCATGGTGGTGGTTGGTGCGTTGGGCTTGGCCGTATGGCGCCACCAAAGCACCATGAGGGTTGTGAACGCAATCGAATCAATCGAGCGTTTGTTCCGTCGACGACTCAAGCGCATAGCGCGAGCCGATAGAGCGATCGTCACCGCCGAGCTCACTCGTGCAATCACGTGGATGAGGCACGAGCCCGTTGCAGCGTTGCGCTTATTGCTTACGTCAGTCGGCGGGAAGCTACTCGGGCTGACGACCCTTGCTGTGGTCGTCTACGGCTTCGGCGCTCACCTGTCTGTCGCGCAGTTGCTTGTTGCCTATGTGTTGTCGATCTTGACGTCGCATATAGGTCCCTTGCCGGGCGGTCTCGGAGCCACCGAAGCATCGCTTGCAGCAATTCTTGTGGGCTTTGGGGTTCAACACGAGCTAGCTATGAGCATCACGATGAGTTTTCGCCTGTTCGACTTCTGGGCTCCGTTGTTGTTCGGCTTCGCGTGCAATCTGCTGCCGAGCACGCCAGCGGTCGAGCGAGAACTTTTTCAAACTGTGCAACCGTCAAAGACAACAAGGCAACCAGGCGAGAAAGCCGGATTGCCTTGTTGATGGATTGGAATATGTAGTTGATCACGCCCGAGGTTCTGCTGGCTTAGTTCTGTCCATCGGGACCGTCGTTGGTCTCGTTGTCTCCTGCCTCTTGTCCGAGCACAGCGCCGTTGCCGGCGTCGATCGCAACATCGACCTTCTCACCTGATGTCTTTGTCACTTCGACTACGTACACAACGTTGCCGTCTTCGTTTTCCAGTACGGCAGTTCCTGCTGTGCCACCGATAGAACTAGCGGCCGTTGCTGCTTGGTCCGCTGACAACTTGGCAAGCCCGTCAAGGCTGGATCCTTTGTCGGCCTTTACTGACGACACGTAGGTCTGCTCTGGGCCATCGTTACTTTCCTTTCCTGAAGGCAGGTTGCCTGTTGCTGCCGCGCTGATGCCCGCCCCACCAATCACGAGGCCAAAAAGCAGCGCCGCTGTACCCAGCGTCTTGCGATTCGTCTTGACTTTCATGTTCATGCTCCACATCTAGTCCAGTCGGATGACTGGACTATCAACAGCATCGACTTTGCTCACTGAACCAACGCTTAAGGCACAGTGGCGCTTCAGGTGGCATTCAGTTCAAGACAGAGATGATCTGCTTCATGAGTCTCAGCAACGTCATCGACCACACGCTCAGTGTCGTGCCTATCCAGTTGGCTTATGCAGCAGTGTTTGCGCTGCCAGCGCTCGAAGCTTCAGTGTTTGCCGGCTTTGTGATTCCAGGAGAAACGGCGATCATCTTTGGCGGAGTACTCGCTTCGCAGCATCACGCCAACCTCGCCGTTGTCTTGTTGTTGGCGATTGCCGGAGCAATCATCGGTGACTCTGTTGGCTATGAGGTTGGCGCGCGATACGGCCATCGCCTGAAGGCAACGCGGTTGGGCCAACTGGTTGGCGAACAGCGTTGGAGGCAAGCCGAAGCCTTCGTACATCGCAGGAGTGCCCCTGCGGTTTTCTTCGGGCGATTCACGGCTATCTTGCGCGCCTTGGTGCCAGCATCGGCCGGCACGGCTCGCGTTCCTTATCGGAAGTTCCTTTTTTGGAACGTACTTGGTGGTACGTGTTGGGCCGTCGGATTCGTGATGCTCGGCTTCTTGTTGGGCGACACCTATCACCGTGTTGAACACGCGCTCGGACGAGCAAGTTTCTTACTCCTGCTTTTCGTGGTTGTGCTGATTGGGCTTCGACATGTCGTGCACCGGAACCACGAGCGCCCTACTCCTGTTTCGCCGTTACTAGACGTGCAAGGGTCGACCTCTCATGATTGAAGCAGTGCAGGCTTTCGACTCGGAGATTCATCAGTGGGTGATCTCACATCGCGTTGCGTGGCTGACGGAGGGGTTTCGAGTTTTGACCAATCTGGCGGGCGGACTTGTAACTACAGTCGTCATCGCAGCGTTGATCGTTTATGCGTTGACCAAACGTCGTTTCCTAGATGGCGCTTTCTTGTTGCTGGCAGCATCGAGCGCGCAGGTTGTTAACACATGCTTGAAGTTGTTGTTCGCGCGGGCACGTCCTGATTCTGCTGATTTCCTAGTGCAAGCGGGCGGGTTTGCATTTCCCTCGGGTCACGCCATGAAGGCCGTCGTTGCTTACGGACTGACGGCACTCATGTTGTTGCGGTGGCGCGTCGTTAGATCGGTCCCGGCGGCCACAGCTGCAGTTGCGCTCGTGAGTCTGGGCGCTGGCGTGTCGAGGGTGTATCTCGGTGTTCATTGGCCGACAGATGTTCTGGGTGGATGGATCGTCGGAGCGGTTTGGCTTGCGCTCTGTTGGAGAGTGTTTCGACGAGTCGAGCGTCGAGTAGGTCTAGGCGGTCGCGCAAGCGAGCAGCGTTTCTCCCCGGTTCAATGAGGCTCTAAAGAATAAATCCTCGCTGGTCGATGGATACTCCGAGCCAAATGGGCGACCAACGACTACGGTGTCGCCAACAGATTTAGGGGGATTTTGTCTTGGACCGCTGCACGATTTTGATCGACGCTGGGCACTTGCTTGCCGAGGCCGGCAAGTTGGTTTGCGGCACCAAGAACCGAGCCCTTCTGCAATGCGATTACGCCGGCATGCTCAGTGAAATTGCCAGCATGGTTGAAGACGACGCCGACCTTCCGCTATTGCGTACTTATTGGTATGACGCGTCGACCGATGCCGTGCCAACTTTTGAGCAGTTGCGCATTGCTGATCTCACTGGCGTGAAAGTAAGACTGGGCCGCCTGAGTCGTGGGCAACAAAAGGGTGTCGACTCGCTGATCTACCGCGACATGTTGAATCTCGCTCGCGAGCGCGCGGTTGCCAGCATGTACCTGCTCGGTGGCGACGACGACCTGCTCGACGGATTGCTAGGCGCGCAAGACCTTGGTGTGCAAGTGACAGTGATTGGCGTCGAGGCGGTCAACGGACGCAATCAGTCAGGCACCATGATTCGCGAAGCTGATGATCACATCGTGTTGAAGAAAGAGTTTTGGGAGCAGTACATCTCGCTTGCGCCAGTGACCCCTGAAATGGAACTTGCTGACACGGCCGCCGACGGAGAAGCAGCGGGCGAACAGTTCGCTTTGTCGTGGGCCGGTCGCTCCAGCCAAGAAGAGTTGATGGAACTGGCGCAGATGGCACCGCGCATTCCCAAGGAACTCGACGTGCAGTTGCTGATCACAACGCAACGCTTGTTGGGTGAGAACGTTCTCGATCGCGACACGAAGTACGCGTCGCGCGCGGGTTTCTGGCGAGCGATCAAGCGTGCCGCTCGCGGTGAAGTCGTGCCTGAAGTCGACGAGAACGCACCACTGCACGAAGAGCCCTCAACCGTCTCTTGACCAGCCAATACGGGGCCTGATCAGACCCGACGCTGGGCTAGCTACCCTGGAGCAGTTAAGACAGGGAGGTCATCATGACTAGAGACAACTCGCGTCGCTGGGCTACGCAGTCGCGCTACCCGCGTACCGCTCGCATCAACGAGACGCTTAGAGAAGTCATTGCCGAAGTACTAGAGCGCAGTGCCGACGAAGACCCGCGCCTCGAACTCGTGACCGTCACTGGCGTTGAGACAGAGTCAGACTTACGTCACGCAACGGTGTTCTTCAGCGCGCTGGGTACGGCGGCAACGCTTGACGAGGTTGTGATTGCTCTCGACGAACTTCGCGTTCCTATGCAAGGCGCGATTGGCAAGAGCGTGCGAATGAAGCGCACTCCGCTGTTGCGTTTCGTTCCCGACCCAGGCGTGCTCGAAGGGCAAAAGATAGAGACGCTGTTGCGCACCGTTCCTGAGCCGGTCGATCAACCCGACCTCGAAGAGATCGACGCAGTCACCCACAAAGACATTTGATTTGGCGCGAACTAACTCCCACACTGACGGCTTACTGGTCGTCGACAAACCATCTGGGTGGACAAGTCATGACGTTGTCGGCAAGTGTCGTCGCATTGTCGGGCAAAAGCGCGTCGGTCACGCCGGCACGCTTGATCCCGGTGCGACGGGTGTTTTGTTGGTCGGACTCGGCCGTGCAACGCGACTGATGACCTTCGTGTCTGAGTTGCAAAAGTCATACGTCGGCGAGGTTGTGTTGGGTACTGCGACAAACACACTCGACGACGAAGGCGAAGTGACCGAGTCGTGGAACATGGATGGAACAACTGTCGACGACGTACGCAACGCCGCGCAGAAGTTCGTTGGAGCAATAGAACAGATTCCGCCAATGGTCAGCGCAATCAAAGTCGGAGGCAAACGCTTGCACGAACTGGCGCGCGAAGGCATCGAGATCGAACGCAAGGCGCGCCAGGTCCACGTATATCGATTGGAAGTTTCGAGCACCGATGAGCCGCATGTGTTTCGCATCGAGGTCGATTGCTCGTCGGGTACTTACGTGCGCACGCTTGCGGCCGACGTCGGCACCGCGCTCGGCGGGGGAGCACACTTGCGTCGTTTGCGACGCACTGCGATTGGCCAGTTCACCGAACACGATGCAACCGATCTCGAAATACTCGAGAAAGACTGGCGTTCACATTTGCTGACGCCGGCAACAATGGTGGGGCATATCCCGCACGTAGTGGCGAGCGATGAGGTGCAAACGGCAATTCGATACGGACGCAAGCTCACACACGACCAACTCGGCGCTAGCGGCGATGGGCGATGGGCGATTGTCGATGAGGGCGGCGACTTGCTTGCGCTGTACCAAAGCGATCGGGGCCAGCTCCGTGCGCAAGTAGTTCTTGCCGCTCAGTAGCTTTGTATCGAGAGCATGAACGATGGATGCGTCGGCAGACGCTGGTTGGTGAGGGTCGTGAGATGAAGGTTCTTGGATGAAGGTTCTGGATAGTGGAGGGCGACCCGAGCGCGGTTGTGCCATCACCATTGGAGCCTTCGACGGCGTTCACGTTGGTCATCAAGCTCTGATTCGACAGGTACGAGACCGCGCCGACGCACTGGGCTGCGCCTCGGCGATCGTTACGTTTGACCGCCATCCGGCGTCGATTGTTCGCCCCGAGTCGGCGCCCAAGCTGCTCACCGATCTCGACCAGAAGCTCGAACTGTTGGCGGCCACGGGCGTCGACTACACGCTTGTCATCACCTTTGACATCGACCGGGCGGCCGAACGGGCCGAAGACTTTGTGAACAGCACTCTTATCGAGCGCCTCAATGCCCGTTCGGTGGTGATCGGGCACGACTTCCACTTCGGCAAGGCAAGGGCCGGTAACGCAGCGTTGTTGACCGAGATGGGCAGCGCTCTCGGCTTTGAGGTCATCGAGATTCCGCCCGTCGCCGAGGGCGAGATCACCGTTTCATCCACCGCAGTGCGCAAGCTGGTGGGCGATGGCGATGTGGCTGGCGCTCAGCGCCTCTTGGGCCGGCCTCACGAAGCTAGGGGATTGGTGGTGATGGGCGACGGTCGTGGCCGAGAGATGGGTTATCCGACGGCGAACGTCAACGTGGCCCCCGAGATCCTTTTACCCGACAATGGCGTTTATGCAGGTAGCTATGTTTTTCCTGATGGCACGGTCCGCACAGCAGCGATCTCCGTCGGCACTCGGCCCACGTTCTACGACTCCGGCGCCCGACTGCTCGAAGCCAATGTGTTGGATTTCAGCGGCGATCTCTACGGCCAGCACGCTCAAGTGCGCTTTGAGCACCGCATTCGTGGCCAGGAGCGCTTCGACTCGATGGATGATCTGATTGTCCAGATGGATGCCGACATCGATGAGGTCCGCCGACTGGTGGCGAGCTAAACGCAGCCACGGTCGGCACAGCGCTCTTGCCCGGCAAGTCTCCGTTGCCTGCTAGCCTCTCTGCCGATATGCAAGAAAAGTCCGCCACAATCAGCGAGTACAAGCTGCACGACTCCGACACCGGGTCGTCTGAGGTACAAATCGCTCTGCTCACCGAGCGCATCAACCACCTCACCGATCATCTAAAGATGCATAAAGCAGATCACCACACCCGTCGTGGTCTCATGCGTCTCATCGGTCGTCGCCGTCGCCTTCTAACTTACGTGCGCGAAAACGACGTTGAGCGTTACCGAGGTTTGATTGCTCGCCTCGGCCTGCGTCGTTAAACAGTTCTGTTGAACAAGCTGCCCATCGTGGGCGGCTTGTTTGCTGTTCGGCCGACTTTGCGAAGTTCCGCCGGACATTCCTAAAGCAAGCCAGTAGCTGGACACCGAGTAAGTAGCAATAAGCGGCAAGTAGCAATTAGCGAGTCACAAGCTCACAAGTAACAAGACAAACTCGGGCAGCAACGAGAAGTAGCTGCCAGTCGAGGGCTCCTTGGTCGTCACGTCGGAGAATTGATCCGCCCGAGAGACCAGAGGCCGTCAACTGGAAACTGCAACTCGCTGCCCCTCAAGCACTTCGCCTGTCATGGGCGAGTGAAAGGAGCGTCGAATGACGCAGTCCCCCCTGGGCACCGTTGGTGTTTCCGGTCCAATTTCAAAGACCGACCGAAACCTTTCGTTTGAAACCGGCAAGTTGGCCAAGTTGGCCGACGGTGCTGTCGTTGGTCGCATTGGCGATTCAGTTGTGTTGGCCACCGCCGTCGCGTCGAGGTCAGTAAAAGAAGGCATCGACTTCTTCCCGCTGACCGTTGACGTCGAAGAGCGCACATATGCCGCTGGTCGCATTCCCGGCTCGTTCTTCCGCCGTGAAGGTAAGGCATCAGACGAGGCGGTCTTGACTGCTCGTTTGATCGACCGTCCACTGCGTCCGTCGTTCCCCGACGGTTTCCGCAATGAGGTCCACATCGTTGTCACCGTGCTCGGTGCTGACCAGTCAAACCCGCACGATGTGTTGGCAATCAACTCAGCGTCAGCAGCGTTGATGCTGTCGAGCATTCCGTTCCAAGGTCCGATCGGTGCGGTGCGCATTGCCTACAGCACCGACGGTCAGTGGATTCCTCACCCCACTTTCGACGAGGGCGACAACTCGACATTCGAGTTAGTCGTTGCCGGTCGCGCTCTGCCCGACGGCGACATTGCAATCATGATGGTTGAGGCCGGTGGCACTGAGAAGTCGTTTGGTCTTTACGCCGAGGGCGCAGCCAAGCTCGACGAAGGCGCACTCGCCGAAGGTCTTGAAGCATCGAAGCAATGGATTCGCGAAGCGATCGAACTACAGATGCAGTTGGTGAAAGAAGTCGGCAAGAAGCCAGCAATGGCGTTCGAGCCGCAAGTTGATTACACCGACGAAATCTTTGCCGCTGTTTCTGAAGTCGGCACCGACGCGTTGACCGACGCCGTGACGACGACTGAGAAGGCTCGTCGCAACGAAGCGATGGACGCAGCAATGACTCACATCGCCGATTCGTTGGCCGAACGCTTCCCTGAAGATGGCAAGCAAATCAAAGCGGCCGCACGAAGCCTTGCCAAGAAGATCGTCCGCAAGCGCATCGTTGAGGAAGGTGCTCGCATCGATGGGCGTGGTCCGCGCGACATCCGTCAGTTGACGGCCGAAGTCGGCGTCATCCCGACCGCACATGGTTCGGCGATTTTCACTCGCGGTGAAACCCAAGTGTTCAACGTTTCAACCTTGGGCATGCCGAAGATGGATCAGTTGATTGACACAATCACGCCGGGCACCAACAAGCGTTACATGCATCACTACAACTTCCCGCCGTTCTCAACGGGTGAGCCCGGTTTCATGCGCGGTCCCAAGCGTCGTGAAATTGGTCACGGTTTGTTGGCTGAGCGCGCGTTGTTCCCAGTTGTTCCGCTGCCCGAAGAGTTCCCCTACGCATTGCGTGTTGTCAGTGATGTGATGAGCTCGAACGGTTCGACTTCCATGGCTTCGGTTTGTGGTTCGTCACTTTCGTTGATGGATGCTGGCGTGCCGCTCAAGGCTGCCGTTGCCGGTATTGCCATGGGCCTTGTTTATGTCGACGGCAAGTACACAACGCTTACCGACATCCTCGGCGACGAAGACGCCTTCGGCGATATGGACTTCAAAGTTGCCGGTACGAGCGAGGTCGTAACTGCATTGCAGCTCGACACCAAGATCGACGGCATTCCTGCCGACGTTCTTGCCAGCGCTCTCGACCAAGCAAAAGAAGCTCGTCTCAAGATCCTCGAAGTAATGAACGCAGCGATTGCCAAGCCACGCGATGACGTGCAGGGCACTGCGCCAAAGATTGTCAGCTTCAACATTCCGATCGACCGCATCGGCGAGATCATCGGACCCAAGGGCAAGGTCATCAACCAACTGCAGGCCGACACCGGTGCTGAAATCTCGGTTGACGACGACGGCGAGCAAGGCACGGTCACCATTGGTTCGTCCGACGGTGCTGCTGTTACCGAGGCCCGCACTCGCATCGAGCAGATTCTCAACCCGCCAGTTGCCGAAGAAGGCAAGGTTTACAGCGGCAAGGTTGTGACCATCACCAAGTTCGGTGCATTCGTCAACATCCTTCCGGGTCGTGACGGCCTTGTTCACATCTCGAAACTCGGCAGTGGCAAGCGCATCGATCGCGTTGAAGACGTTCTCGAAGTGGGTCAAGCCATCGAAGTGCGTGTCGACGAGATCGACCCCGCTGGCAAGGTTGTTCTCACGCCGGTGGGCGAGGGCTTTGCGGCCAAAGAGGCTTCCGCAACAGGAACATCTGGTGCCTCGGGTGAATCGGGTGGCGAATCACCGGTGGCCAGCGCTCCGGCTGCAAACGGCGACGGCGAAGTCGTCTCGTTTGAAGACTCGTGGGAAGAAGAAGCCCAACGTGAGTTTGGCGACCTTGGTCCTGCCGGTCGTCCTGAGGGTGGTCCTCGCCGAGGCCCACGCCGCAACAACCGCCGTTAACAAAGGCTCGTAGTTGGCACCCAAGGTCGCGCGATAGCGCAACTTTGGGTGCCAACTTTCGTTTGGGCCCAGAGCGGCCGCACTAGCCTCTGTGGCCGGATGATTCGCACAACTTCTCTCGACAGCGGCCTTCAGGTAGTAACCGAACGTATGGCCGACGTTCGTTCTGTTGCACTCAGCTTCTGGGTCGGCACTGGTTCGCGCGACGAGCAAGCTGCTGAATGGGGCATGTCGCATTTCTTGGAGCACTTGTTGTTCAAAGGCAGCGACTCTCGTAGTGCGCTCGAGATTGCCGAAGCCATTGATGGTGTTGGCGGAGACATGAACGCTTTCACGACCAAAGAGTGCACGGCGTTCTATGTGCGCGTGTTGGCGGAAGACTGCGAAATCGCGCTCGACATCTTGTGCGACATCATGTGTGCGCCGGCGTTCGATGTCGATGAGATCGAATGTGAGCGACAAGTGGTACTCGAAGAGATCTTGATGCGTGGCGACGAGCCCGCTGACCTCGCTCACGAGTACTTGAGCGCAGCGATGTTCAAAGGACACACACTGGGTCGTGAAGTGCTTGGCGATGAAGAACGCATTACGGCGATGAATCGCGAAAGCATTCGCAGTTTCTTCGATCACCACTATCGCTCTAACAACATGGTGTTTGCCGCTGCGGGCGCACTCGATCACGACGACATCGTTCGTCGCGTTGGCGACCGGTGGCAACAACGCAACGGCGGTGCGCGACCGCAGCGCACGGCGCCGACGGTTGCGAGCGGAGCACGAGTGGTTAACCGTCGACCGTCTGATCAAGCCCACCTCGTTGTAGGGGTGCCGGCCCCTGATCGGCATAGCAATCTGCGTTATGCAACGTCGCTTCTCGATGTTGTTGTGGGTGGCGGCATGTCGAGCCGGTTGTTTCAAGAAGTTCGTGAGCGGCGCGGCCTGGCCTACACCGTCTACTCGTCTTACACCCCGTATCACGACGTTGGCGAGTTTGTTGTCTATGTCGGCACGGCGCCTCGTCGAGCCAACGAAGTGCTCGACGTCGTGCAGACCGAGCTCGCAGCAATCAAAGCAAAAGGCATAACTCAGGCCGAACTCGATCGTGCCAAACAACATTTGCGCACGACTACTGCGCTCAATCTTGAAGACAGTGGCGCGCGCATGAGCCGCATTGGTCGCAGCCTGCTGTTGCACGGTGACGTCTTGACAACTGACGAAGTAATGGCGCGCATCAATAGCGTCACGCTCGATGATGTTGCATCGGTGGCACAGAACTTGTTCGACGTCGAACCCGTCGTAGTCGCTGTTGGTCCAGTTGATGACAATCTGAAACCCGCAAAGGTGGCTTGATGAAGCGCGTAGCAGTTGTAGGTGCATACGGACGAATGGGCTCAGCCATCAGCGCCGCCGTGCAGTCTGACGAGTCGCTCGAGCTCGTGTCGAGGATAGGTTCGGCTGATTCGTTGGAGTCACTGTTGGGTCGTTCGATCGACTTGGTGATCGATGTCACCAATCACGAAGCGGCTGCGGCCAACCTGCTTTGGTTGGCTGACAACAACATCAACGCTGTTGTTGGCACCACTGGTTTCTCCGACGCTGAAGTCAAGCAATTCGATACGGCGTTTCGCGTCGCGAACTTGCGCTGTTTTTTGGTTCCGAATTTTTCGATCGGTGCTGTGTTGTTGATGCGCTTTGCCGGCATGGCCGCGCGATACTTCGACGCCGTCGAGATCGTCGAACTTCATCACGAGAAGAAGAAAGACGCACCGTCGGGCACCGCTCGACTCACGGCTGAGCAAATTTCGAAGCACCGCACAGAGCCCTGGGCCCCCGACGCCACCGAACACGTTTCACTTGAAGGCGCGCGTGGTGCTGAGCAAAACGGCATTCACATTCACTCCGTTCGCCTGCCGGGATTGTTGGCGCACGAAGAGGTAATTTTTGGCGCCACAGGACAGACGCTCACGCTTCGTCATGACAGCTTCGATCGGTCGTCGTTCATGCCCGGCGCGCTGCTGGCGGCGAAGTCTCTTGACTCGCTTGCCCCAGGTGTGACAACTGGGCTCGAAAGTGTGCTCAACGACGCTGACTAGCGAATGTCAGCGCGTCGGTGTCATGTCTTGCGAGACTCGTTCGGTTGACTGAACGGGACGTTCCGGAAGCAACTGATTGCTAGTCAAGACGCCAGTTTCGTTGCGATCGATGTCGAACGTCGCTGTGTAGTTGGGTGATACAGCGAGCTCAATGCGCACTGGGGTGTGAGAAAAGTGAAAGCCCCGCTCCCACTGTTGTGGCGGTGGACCTGGAGTATCTGTGTTCCACAAATATGTCTGTTCGAGTGGTGTAGTCGCTGTGAGTGCTTCGCCGGTCATGCCGTCGATGACGTTGATGCTTGGAGCAACTCCGCTACGGATGCCCGACACCGTGACAGACATCGTCTCGCCATTCACATCGACCGAAAGATCGGCGCCGTTGGGCATTCCGTTCGAGAAGTGTGCCGAAAGGTGTTCGGCTGTGTTTGGTTGAGCGACAACGGGCTCACGTGTTTGCGCCTGCGTGTTTGGCGGCATGAGGTCAGTTGCTTGGCCGTCAGCCGAGCGACTGGGTGAACATGCTGCGACGAGCGCCATGACGGCGGCGACGAGAGGGGTGACGCTGCGTTTCATTTGGGAATCTGAGTCGTGCTCACGACGGTGAAGTAGTCTCTTATGTCGTCAATGCTCACTTCTTGAAACTCGGGTGCACCCACATTGGCTCCCCAGGGGTTTTGGATTGTCACCATTTGCGTCTCTCGATTCACGTCTATGACGGCGTATACGTGATTTCCGACGATTGTTTGCGCGTCATTCACGAACAACGTGTCAGACTCTCCAATCGAGCCCAGTGTCACCGGCTGACCTGCCTCGAACACCCCTGCGATCGTTTCAAAGTTCGCCGATAGTGTCGAAACCCAGATGGGCCCGTCGGGTGCGACGTAGTCGGGTAGCGGCTCTCCAGTCATCAGAGAAGGCGCCCAGATGGGCTCATTGTTTAGCCCAGTGAGCGCGACCATTACGTCTGATGGCCTGCCCCCGTGAAGTGCTGCGTAACCGCCGTTGAGCTGAGCAAAAGCCTTTTCGTAAAGCGCGGCTGTCATATTTACGTCGTAGTCGCGAGTCGTTGGATGGGCATAAATGATGTCGCCCGGGTCATTTACGTTCACTGGAACGTCGTTCGTAACAGTCACTGGGATAGCCACACCATCTCGATAGAGAGTGATTGTTACTGTGCCGTTTGCGTTTAGCACCATGTTTCGACTGAGGAAGTCGGGATCGCGATTGGCAAACGCGATGATGGTACCGAGTAAGTAACAGTCACCGACTGCGCCTTGATTGATGTCGTATGCGGTGTCGAGATTGGGATCGGTGCCAGGGAGGCCGTAGTAGTACTGATAAGCGACCGATCCATCGGTGCTTTTGTAAAGCTGCGGTTCTAAGAAGGGCAACTTGTTAGCGGCGTCGATCCATTCGCCAGACTGAAGTGTCTTGGCGCTGTGGCTTACAAAATTCACGAAGTCCGTTGACGGTGGTATCGGCCTGTCGCCGTTTTGACCATTGGGGTAGAGCTGGCGGCTCACGAGGTAGGCCCAAGCATCGGCTTGTGACTGGGGCAGTTGCTCGTAGTACACAGCGAGCTGTCCGGGACTCATTGAACTAAGCAGCGCGTACAGCTCGTTGAGGGTGCCGGGCGATTGATTTGAAAGCCGTAGCAAACGGTCGGAGAGCTGAAGAGCCTTGTCAATCGTGGCATCGAGGTGGCCTGTGAGGCGGCCAGCTTCGTAGTTGATCCAGGCGCGCGATGCGCCATCGAATACAAACGCGTTCATGAGGCGCCCAGCGGTTTCGTTATCGAGCTGCGTCGCACGACGGATTGCATCTTGTGCCGTGCGCTGAGCGTTGGCGGCATTGGAGGCATTGTCGGCATTTGTCTTGTCAACGGACGCCTGCACTGCCGGATCGATCAATCCGGTGGTGGGGTCGGGTCCAGCCTCAAAGATCTGGTTGACCCTACAAGCTCCCGTCGCGTTGTCGAGCGTCGCGTTTGCACGCGCCGCAAACATCTGCGCGTTATGCACCTGCGCTTGAATCCACTCCATCTGCATTGCGCATGACGACATAATTCCCGCGGCGTTATTTAGTGATCGGCTAAGGGCCTGCACGCCGTGGCCGACCTGTGTTGCAGCGTTTTGCGCTGATTGCCCCGCGGCGCCAGTCCAGGCACCACCAAGGTCAGACGCGTTGGTGAATTGAACAACAAGCCCGTCGACGTTCGAACTCATGTTGCGCAAGTTGGTGGATGACCGAAACATCTCTCCGGCGCGCCAGGCAAGAATTTGTGAGAGCGTAAAGGCCATTAACCGCCACCGTTAGAAGCGGCGTCGGCCATGTCGTAATTGGTCACCGCGAGGCCCAGAGAAGTCTGCAGCGAATTCACGTTCGTCCGTGTTCGGCTGAGAAGTGAATAAAGGGATCCGGAAAAGGAACCTGCTCTCGACGCCACGAGGCCGCCATTCATGGCAACGCATGCCTGCTCTATGTACGCAAGCGCAGGATTCAACGAAGCGATCTGGTCAGCGACGGAAGCAACGCCCGACGCAGCGGCTTGGACTTCGGCTGTATCAACAGAAAAACGCGGCACGCAAAGGCTCCAAAAGGCGGGAAATAGGCCTGAAGCCGAGTATGCCTACGTATCATGATTCTTGTCTAGGAAAAATATTTCTCGCCTCGAACCCTTGCCAAGTCCTCAGAAGTTCGCCACCCTCGGTTTTCACCCGGTCGTTTGACCCAGGGATTTTTGGACGGGGGGACCGTCCTGACACTTACCTTTTGAAGGGACGTTTTCATGCCCAAGATGACCATCAACACCGAGCACATGGCCACCACCAGCTCGCAATTGCGCACTGGTGCCGCCAACCTGCTCACCGACATCACGACATTTCGTGGCCTCGTGAGTGACCTGTTGGCCGAAGGCTGGGTTGCCCCATCGGGTAGCGCATTCGACGCCGCCTACAGCTCATGGCACGCAGCGGCCAACCAAATGACCACCGCTCTTCAGGAAATTTCGGCGGCAGTCAACACGGCCAGCACCAACTTCGCTTCGGCCGACACCGCCAGCACCGTTCACTAAGAACGACTTCTAGTAACTCCCTAAGTCGTGCAGGTTCTACGCAAGTGGGATCTGCACGACTGTCGCGTTTCCGTGATCACAGAACACGGCGCGACCGGCAGCCGTGCGACCAAGTTTGTTGCGCGGCAAGCGCATGCCGACGAGCTCGCCGTCGAGGGCGATCTCGGGCGAGAACAGCAGACCAAGTTTTGAACGGCGCGCGTCAACGGCGATGCCTTGTAGTTGTGAGCGCATGTCGTCGATTGATCCGATCACGACGGCAGCAACTTCGTCGGAGTGTTTCTTCACTACGTCGCGCAGCGCGATGTCAAAGGTGTTGCCGGCAATGACATGACTGTCGTCGACGATGATGAGTACTGGTTGCTCAAATGAATTGAGTGTTTCAACCAGAGCCTCTAGTTCGTTGTCGTTCCCATGGAACACCGCAGCGTTTGCCATTCCGGCGAGGCCTTCGAGCGGTGATCGACGAGGGCACACCGCAACTACGGCACCACCATTGGCCAGTACTGACTCAGCCATCACTAGAGCAGCCGTGCTGCGACCCGATCGTGCTTGACCAGCAACGACAAAGAATGGGCCTTCTTCGAGCATGTCTACGTAGAACGTCGAAAGACGGTCGCCTCCGACTCCGACCAGCACTGACAGGGCGCTCCGGTGGTTGCCAACGATTGGCAACTGTTGAGCGTTCTCGAGTGTTGTCACTTCGGGCAAGGCGTCGACTCGTAGCGGTGCTTGTTCACCCGAAGCTTCGGGCCAGCGATTGCGGGCGAGCTCAGCGATGTTGGCGAGCGCCCTGTTTTGCTCGATGGTCGATGAGTCTTCGGCGAGAAGGCCGATCTGAATATCGGCATGCGTGTCGACTTGAATTCCTCGGCCGTCGGGCATGTCGTCAGGAATCGACTTGGCCGCAATACCTGCAATTGCGTAGCTGTCTTTGTTGTTGAGGCGCAGCACGATCTTCTCGTCGATCTGGGCGGAGACGCGGTCAGACAAGATTGCGTTGTCGCCCGTGATCACGAAGCGCAATCCAACACCAGGACCTTCGCGCAATAGTCGCATCACTTCGTCGGGCATTTCTGATGCAATGTCGACCGAGAACTCACTGAGAAAGCCCTCCCATCGATCCAAGAAGACCACGATGTATGGCAGTTTCTCGTCGGGCACTGAGTGTTGTCGTTGTTCTTTGATGTCGCCGAATCCCGCACGGGCAAAGAGCCCTTGGCGCAATGTCACCTCGTCACGAAGGCGCGAGATGACGCGCCCGATGCGTTCGTTCTCGGAACGTCCGGTAACCACACCGCAGTGCGGCAGCGCCGTCAGTGATTGCAATGCACCGTTACCAAAGTCGAGACCGACAATGTGACAGTCGCTTGGTGACCACGTGTTTGCGATAGCGCCGGCGAGAGTGCGAAGGGCTGTTGAACGTCCTGATCGTGCTGAGCCAGCGAACAGCAAGTGCCCAGAGGTTTCGAGGTCGTAGACCGCGAAGGGTTGGGTTTGCTTCTTCGGCTCGTCGATCAGACCAAAAACAACTTCATCGTCGAGTGGCACGACGTAAGCCTTTGGCAACGGCGGCAGCCAGGGTGAACGCGCTTCAGGGATAGCCGATAGTTCGGCCGCCTTGTTGATCAACGTCACCAGGGCGTGCAGGTCTGTTGTTTCACTCTCGACAACGTCGTCGGTCTTCGTCTTGAACAGCGGCCGACCAACTTGCTCCCAACTGAACTGCACGAGACGCGGGGGAGTGACCGTTTGGACGATGTCGCGACGGCGGCCAGCGACTCGCGCAGTCTGGAAAGGCACGATTGACGACGCGCCGCCCAGTCGCGCGTAAGCGCGGCCTGGCGTGCGGCGAGAGATAGTTGCTGCCTCTGGTGATTCGAGTACCTCGGTGCTGTCGTTTCGGTCTTCCATGCGCAAGGCAATACGCAAGCCCGTGTTGGCACGCATTTCAGGCGATACGACACCAGCGGGCCGTTGCGTTCCCAAGATCAAATGCACGCCGAGTGATCGACCGATGCGCGCAACGCGAATGAGGCCTTGTATGAAGTCGGGAAGCTCTTGATTGAGCTCTGCGAACTCGTCGATCACGATCACGAGACGAGCAAGACCGTTCTCGGCAGAGAACTCGGGGTCGGCAAGCCACGCAGCATCTACGTCACTTGCGTGCATGTCTTTCAGAAGCTGCTCGCGTCGGTGCAGTTCTGCTTCGAGGGCAACGAGCGCGCGCTTGGTGAGATGTCCGTCAAGGTTGGTGACGAGACCAACTGTGTGCGGCAAGTCTTCACAGCTCGAGAACGCACTGGCGCCCTTGTAGTCAATCAGCAAGAAGTTGAGCGCGTCTGGTCGATTCGCGAGAGCGAGTGATGCAACCAGCGTTTGTAGGAACTCACTCTTGCCGGCGCCTGTTGTTCCGGCGACAAGCCCATGCGGACCATCGTGTTTGAGGTCGAGGCTGAATTCACCGTCGAGTGACTTGCCAATCGGAAAGCGCGTTGTGCGCCCGTCGCCGTATGACCAACGAGCCAGCACTGAGTCAGGGTTGTCGAGATTTACGCCGGTCATCTCGACGAAATTCAGCGCGGCGGGGAGCATCTCGCCCTCGACTTCGCGACCGGCCTCTATGTACGGGGCAATCGAACGGGCGATGTCTTCTGACCACGTGCTCGACACTTGGTCGACGATGAACCGTTCGACGGTTTCTTGTCCGGCAACACGCAGGCGAGCGGTGCTTGCGTACTGCGGCTCGATGGCGATCTCGGCGGCAGTCTCTTGAGCAAGTCGACTGGTGGCAGAGTCGAGGCCGATTGAATAGATCGAGTGTTCAGGGCCCTCCCGCAACAAGCGGGCGACCCCGGGCAACTCACGAAGGTCGCGAATGCCGTCGTAGACCACGACGACTGACTGCCACACGATCTCTTCGCGTCGTTCTTTTGCTTGCTGGCGAAGGTCGAGAATTTGCAGCAACGCCTTGATGTGCTCGTCACGCGCGTAACGGTCAGTTGCGATCGTGCAGAAAGGCTCTCCCGGCTCGTGGCTTGTTGCAGTGTGCGGAAGCCAACGCATCCACGACCACTCGTTCTTGCTGTCGGAGCTCGCCAGCAGAAACAAGCGAACGTCGCTCGGTGAGTGAAGCGTCGTGAGTTGAGTAACCAGCCAACGAGCCGCTGAGTGCACGGCGTTCATTGGGCCCGCAACACCAAGATTGCGTACCTTGCGTAGGTTGACCGAGACGGGCGCTTGAAACATCACTGGCGCTTCAAAGTTCTCGGCGTCAAACGACTTTACGACCTCAACACTTGAGAACATGTCTGCTGAACCCAGTCGAAGGGTCAGAAAGTCTTTGTCGCTAACGCGCCGTTCCCACAGGCGGCGACGAGGGAGCATGGCAATGTCGGCAACCATCGCGGCGTCGCATCGTCGTGCACGCAGGCCCTTGCTCTCGGCTTGGGCCGCATCGGTGGCTGCTTGACGCAACCGCACCATTGCGTTGCCAAAGTCGGCCGTTGCCTTGGCATGATCTTTCTTCGACTGACGCTTGTTTGAGAAGGCGCTGGCAAGACCTAGGGCCGGGCCCATCAAGCCGAGCATCAAGAACGCTGGCGAGTGAAACAAGTAGGCAGCACCGACTGAGAACACGAGCGGAATGAAAACTTGGGCCCACGGAAAACCTTGTTTTGTTGGCGCTTGCGGTTTCTTGGGTGATTCGAAGTTCGACCGTGTTCGGCGAACGGGGATGCGCGCCGGTCGGTTGAACACCAAACGTCCGTTGCCGTCGACGGTTACGTCTGCATCGGTGTCGACGTCAGACTTGAGAGCGCGACGAATCTCAAACAGCGTGTCGCCGACTCGAAAGAGCTGGTCGAGCTCGATCGTGCACTCGCCGTCGACTGGTTTACCTTCGAGCAAGATTGATTGAGGTTTGCGGAAGTTGTCGAGAAAGATCTGCTTGCCCGAGATCGAAACCGAGAAGTGGACAGGCGCAAGACGGTGGCCGTGCAACACGATGTCGGCTTCGTCGCTAGAACCAACGGCAAACACTCCGGGTGTGAGTGCAAAGCGTCGCCCGGCATCAGCACCACCAACGACGACGAGCTCGAGCTTTGGCGTTGCTGCGCGCGGGCCGGGTTGTCCGGCGTAGACAACAGCTCCATTGCGTAGCGCGCTGTCAGCGAGACGACCAACGGGGGTGAGTTCCCGGCCGTCGAGAAAGTAGGGGCCGGGGTGAGCTTTCGCGAACTGTTCGAGCACCTGACTCATTGGCGCGTTGGGGTCGCTCGTCAGCAGCGCATCGATACCGGGGGCCGAGCGCGAGACGCGAAGCGTCAGCTGAATTTCGTGCTCGTCGGCCATCTCTCTCTATATCGGCAACCAAAACGGCCGAAAAAAGGCCTCTGGCAGGGATCTTGTGCCTGCTCGCCAACGCCCGCAGAGGCGTTTTCCCTGGTCAGCGCCAATCGGTGTCGTCGTCGGCTGAGCCTGTCGGTGGCGGCCGTCTTGAGGTGCCGCTCGCGCTTTGGTCGGGGTCGAGGCGGCTCTCTTCTTCGAGTTCGTCTTCCATCTGGTGCACCCCGGGCACGGCGGCGGTGTCTTTGCTGCGGAAGCTCCAGAAGTAGTACGCCAACAAGACGACCGACAAGATGCCGAACGCAATCTGGTGATCGCCCATCCAGCCTGTGACACCTGTGATCTGATCTTTGGCCACGTCACCAAACCAGCGGATCGCAATGATGACGGCCACGGTTCCGAGGAAGTCGTAGAGCATGAAGGTTGCAAGGCTCATTGACGAAGCGCCGGCCATCAAGATCACTGCCGCGTGCGGGTAGAAAAAGATGATCACGCGACCCCATCGCGGAAACCACTCTTCGAGCGTGGTGAGAATCGAACCAATGTCGGGCGACTTCTTTTCGATCCAACGCACAGCGGCGTCGCCATACCAACGACCAAGCAAGAAGTAGAGGGGGTCGCAAATCAGCCGGCGGACCAACACAACTGTGAAAAAGACCGTTGCTGCGATGGCCGGCGTTGTTGCGGCCATGATCAGGTTGCTCGGGTTGAGCCACAGCAACAACAGCGGATGGCTGTCAACTAGTGCAGTTGCCGTTCGTTGGCCGACATTCGCAGCAATCGTCAGTGCAATGATCGGTGTCAGTGTCAGCGTGACGATGAGCTTGCTTGGGCGCTTAGGCGTTGGGCGACTGGCTCGAAGCTGATTCGATTCGGGGCTGTCGTTTGCAGAGTCGGCGGATTCGGCAGCATCGTCGAAAGAGTCGGCATCTGACTCGTAATCGTCGTTGTGTCGGCCGTCTTCCACGACAAGACCCTAATCAACGCATTGGGCCGTTGTTGGCGCACCAAAGCCTCTAGTCTGTCGGGTAAATGGCTGATCCTGTTCGTCTCTATTTTTTCGGCGGTCTCGGTGAGATCGGGCGCAATTGCGCAGCTATCGAAATTGACAACCGTTTGTTGTTGATCGACGTAGGCCTCATGTTCCCCGACACCGACATGCCCGGTGTCGACTTGGTGCTGCCTGACTTCACATACCTGCACGAGAACGCTGATCGAGTCGAAGCCGCAATCATCACGCACGGCCACGAAGATCACATGGGCGCGTTGTCGTACTTGTTGAAAGATGTGAGCTTTCCGATCTACAGCTCCGAACTCACGCTCGGGCTTGCGCGCAATCGCATCGAAGAGGCCGGCCTGCTCGATCGCACACAGTTTGTGTCTGTGCAAGACGGTGAGCGGCGCACGATTGGTCCGTTTGATGTCGAGTTCGTGCCGACAACGCACTCCGTGCCACACGCGTTCGCACTTGCTTTTCACACTCCTCAAGGTGTCGTGTTTCACACGGGTGATTTCAAGCTCGATCTAACACCGATCGATGGTCGCCGCGCCGACCTTGCCCGCATTGGTGCGTTGGCGGGCAGTGACGGCATCCGTTTGTTGCTTTCCGATTCAACCAATGCCGAAGAACCCGGTCACACGCCGAGTGAGTCGAGCATTGGTGATGTGTTGCGCGAGGTGTTCATTCGCCATCGCAATCAACGTCTTGTTGTTGCTTGCTTTGCGAGTCACATTCACCGCGTTCAACAAGTTGCTGACGCAGCGATTGCTAGCGGACGCATGATTGCAACGCTCGGGCGTTCGATGGGCAAGAACGTTGCATTGGCCCGCGAGATGGGCTTGTTGCACATTGACGAGAACGCGCTGATACCGATCGAAAAAGCCAAGGACTACCCTCCCAGCAAGCTATGCATCATTTCGACCGGTTCACAAGGCGAACCAATGTCGGCCCTTTCATTGATGGCGTCGGGTCAGAGCAAGTGGCTCGACATCGGTGAAGACGATGTTGTCATTCTGAGTTCGCACCCGATCCCCGGCAATGAAACAAGTGTTGGCAAAGTCATCGACGGTCTCTATCGGCGCGGTGCTGAGGTTGTGCACTCAGGTCTTGAGCCCGTCCATGCAAGTGGGCACGCTCGACAAGACGAGTTGAAGGTGATGCTCAACGTTGCCAAACCTGAATACTTCATCCCCGTGCACGGCGAGTTCCGTCATCTCACTCATCACAGCCGTCTGGCCGTAGAGATGGGCGTCTCACCCGACAACGTGTTGTTGTGTGAAGACGGCGACGTCGTTGAGATAACCGACGACGGAATCGACTTTGTGGGGCAAGTGCCAGCCGGTTACTTGTACGTCGACGGAAGCACATCAGATGTTGGCCGAGGCGTGCTGCGAGATCGCCAAGTGCTTGCTCAAGAGGGCGTGGTGATGGTTGTCGTCACGGTCGATGTTGCTGAAGGACGCGTGATTAGCGGCCCACAGGTGTTCACGCGAGGTTGGGTTTACGCGCCAGAGGCTGAAGAGCTGTTGGGCGAAGCGGAAGCGACTGTCAAAGAGCGACTCGAACAACTCGACCCTGACGCGATGAAAGATCTTGAAAACGTGAGGCGCGTTGCGCGCAAGGCGTTGGGATCGTTTGTCAGCGAGCGCACACGGCGCAAGCCGATGATCGTTCCTGTCGTTATGGAAGTTTGATCCAACGCAGAGCTTGAGCAACGAGCGGGCCGATCAACGCAATCAATAACAGTGCGCGTGACGCGACAGGCAACCGCCGTTGAGGTGTTGAGGCTCGCTTGGTCGTGACTAGCGCCACGATTGCGGCCAACATCGCAAGGGGCAGGCTCAAGAACAGGTAGTAGTAGCCGAGCCTCGATAACACGTCGTGGCGATCGTCTTCGACCGTGTGTTCCGTCGTCGAAGGTCGGGCCGAGAGTGCGTCATTCGACTTTGCTTGTGGGCTCGATGCGACGCCGGCGTCGGCCGCAGGGTTGGCTGGTGCTTCAGCCGACGAGTCTGCTACCGAGGCCGAGTTGCCTTGCATCGCTATCGAGAAGTTTGGTGAAGTCGACGCGAACAGTAAGCCGACAACGGTCATGACAACGGCGATTGCACTGGCGATCGTCACGCGTAATTGGTGAACGATGGCGTGGCGGCGAGCCCTGCGGCGTACGTCTTCGAGCCCATTTGGTGGTATCGCCATGGGTTCGAAGAGCGAACTCAATTGATTGTTCACGAGTCGCTCCTTTCTTCGTCCTCTAATTCGAGATTGGCCTTTGTGCGAAGCGTTGCGATGGCGCGGTGCAACGTCATTCGCAATGCGCCGGTGCTCACCTCGAGGATTTCCGCAGCTTCGTCCGATGAGTAGTCAAGAACGTGGCGCAACACAACGGCTTGACGTTGTTGCAAGGGGAGGATCGACAGCACCTGTACGAGATCGATCGGCGCATCTCGTTGTGTCGGTGCAGCGATCTGAATCGACGCGTCATCGATTGGGATGTCGGCCAACTTCGAGCGTTGCCAGTGACGTCGTAGCAAGTTGAAGCCTGTGCGATAAGCCCAACCAGCAGGGCGGTCGTAGCGTTCGAGGCGTTCCCAATGATTGAGCGCGCGAGCAAAGGCTTCTTGTGCGAGTTCTTCGGCTAGAGATTGATCGCCGCACACAAGCCGAAGTGATCCGGCAAGACGAGGAAACTCACGCCGATAGAAGCTCTCGAAATCATGCAGTGCTTCGGTCACGTCGATCGGCGACGGTATGGCACGGATCCTGTTGATGGTTGGATGCCCCGAGGAGGGCACGGCGAGAACTGTCATGACGGCTCTACAGAGCCCTGCACGAGCTCGCGCGTCACGGTCGAAAATCAGACAAAGTTCCCGCTCGTAGGTGCCCGCCTTTGTCCCAACCCGGAACTAGCCTTTTCGCACTGTGGCAAAAACAGCATCACGATCCAGAAAATCAGCAGGCAGACGACGCAAAAACGCTCGTCCTTCGGCATTGGTCCGTCTTCGAGAGTCGATTGCCGAACACTTAGGGCGTCAGTCTGACGACGTTTGGGGCATCGTGCTGTTGATGGCCGGCGTGCTGGCCGCCCTCGGTATCTACGTCGACATCCTCGGGCCTGCGGGTCGGGGCCTCGACTCGGGCACGGCCTACGCAATCGGGTGGGCGCGTTTCATGCTGCCGGTGATCTTCGCGGGCGTTGGCACCGCACTTATGCGTGAGCGTTTGCGCAACGAGCCCGACCGCGTCGCCATCGGTCTTGTCTTGATAACGATTGCCGTAATTGGTTTCTCGCACCTGTGGGGCGGCGCCCCCGATTTCGAGAGCACCGCCGACGCCGTGCGCGGCGCTGGCGGATACGTCGGCATTGTTGTCGCCGGTTCGCTTCGCAGCTTCTTGGGGCCGTGGGGTGCCGGCATCATCTTTGGCACGGTTTTCGTTCTGGGCGCTCTCGTGTTGCTCAGTTTGTCGGTGCGCACGGTTGTTGAAGTGACGACGGCGTATGCGTCTGACTTTGGTCACGCGATTGCCGATCGTTTGCAACGACGAAACGACGAAGCAATGGCGAAGCGTCTCGATGAAGACGACACGGTTCTCGATCTCGACAGTGAAGAAATTGTTGATCTCGACCTTGAAGAACTTCCGGCCGGCGAGCACGACGACGAGATCGAAGTCATCGACGAAGAAGAAGAGTTCGATGACCTTGGTGACGAAGACGACGAAGAAGAAGCCAAAGAGGTCGTCATTCGTGTGCCCGCTGAAGCGCAAGCGACTTCGGCCAAGCAGCTGGCGATCGGCCTTGGCCCATTGGCTGAGCCCACAAACTGGAAGTTACCTCCGCTCAGTCTTTTGAAGCGCGCCAAGGCGCAATCGGTTGATCGACGTCTGCTCGAAGCAGGCGGGCGAAGTCTTGAACTCGCGCTGGCCTCTCATGGCGTTGAAACGCGCTTGGTCGGCATGACGGTTGGCCCGTCGATTACGCGTTACGAACTCGAACTCGGCCCTGGTGTGAAAGTGTCGAAGGTCACCAACCTGCACAAAGACATTGCCTACGCAATGGCTGCAGCTGATGTGCGCATTTTGGCGCCGATCCCCGGGCGTTCGGCGATCGGCATCGAGGTGCCCAACCGTGATCGCTCGCTGGTTGCTCTTGGCGACATCTTGGCGTCAGAAGAAGCGCACCGCGCCACGCATCCGCTCGAAGTTGGCATCGGCCGCGATATCGCTGGTCGGTCGGTGCTGGCCAACTTGGCGACGATGCCCCACATTTTGATTGCTGGTGCGACGGGCGCCGGTAAGTCGAGCTGCATCAATTCGCTCATTACGTCAGTACTAATGCGCAACACGCCCGATCAAGTGCGCATGATCCTCATCGACCCTAAGCGTGTCGAGCTCGGTCAATACAACGGTCTGCCTCACTTGCTCACGCAAGTTGTCACCAATCCCAAGAAGGCTGCCAACGCGCTGCAATGGGCTGTCACTGAGATGGAGCGTCGCTACGACTTGCTGGCCGAAGTGGGTGTACGTGACATCACCGGTTACAACCAGGCTTATGACCGCGGCGATTTAACTGTCGAGCCCGAAGTGCCCGGCGGCGAGCCCAAGCAATATCCGCGACTGGCATTCATCCTTGTTGTCGTCGACGAGCTGAATGACTTGATGATGGTGGCTGCCCGCGATGTCGAGGCATCGATCACCCGCATTGCGCAGATGGCTCGCGCTGTTGGCATCCACCTTGTGTTGGCAACGCAGCGTCCGTCGGTCAACGTCATCACCGGTGTCATCAAGGCCAACGTGCCGTCACGCTTAGCTTTTGCAGTGTCGTCGCTGGCCGACAGTCGGGTCATCCTTGATCAGCCAGGCGCCGAGCGTTTGATCGGGCAAGGCGACATGTTGTTGCTTGGTGCGAGTTCGAGCGTTGCGCGACGCATTCAAGGTGCGTGGGTTGGCGAAGATGAAGTGAAGCGTGTCGCTGCGCACTGGAAGCGTCAGGGCGGTGCCGAGTATGTCGAGGGCGTCGAAGACAAAGGCGGCGATGTCATCACAGGCGGTGGCGACGGCATGTTTGCTGGCGGCGACAGTGACGACGATGAGCTTCTAGAACAGGCGATGGAGCTTGTTGTGCGCTCGAAACTGGGTTCGACATCGATGTTGCAACGCAAGTTGCGCGTAGGTTTCGCACGAGCTGGTCGATTGATGGATCTGCTCGAAGAGCGCGGGGTTGTTGGTCCGTCAGAAGGCTCGAAGGCGCGCGCCGTGTTGATGACCGTGGAAGAACTCGAAGAGCGCGTCGGCTGACACGTCGAATCGTGCGTTGGCCCTCCGGGGGCTGCTTGCGTTAGCGATCAACGACTAGTCGACTCAGTCGTAAATCGTGAGGTCGTATCCTGGCGATTCAAACCCGCGTGCAAACACGTCGTTACGCAACATTGGTGTTACGCCGTTGTCGGTCTTTTGGAAGTAGATCACTTCGCGAGCTTGCGAGAACGAGCTGCCACTTTCCTTCGTGCCTGAGAAGTAGACGATCGTCTTGGTGATGTTCGAGTCGGTCGTCTTCATGGCTGTAGCAAACTGGAACTGGTAGCCCCTGACCCATGGGGTCGGGCCGCCGGCGACTTCGAAGTATTGCGAGAATCGTGTCGCGCCTTGTCCTGTCGTGTCGGCCAATACGAATGCTTTGGCAATCTCAACCGACGCATCGAAGTCTTTGGGGCTCAGGCCTGAGCTCGACTCGGGGTAGCGGTCAGCGAGCTGAGCGGGCGAAAGATACAGGCCTTGCGCGCTCTCGGCTTTGTTGGGGTCGAGAAACTTCTTGCCTCGATAAGCCGTGGTCGTTGTTGTCTTGTCGCGCGGAACCTTGGTTTCTGGATCAGTTGTTGTCGTCGCCCCGTCAGCGAGAGTTGTCGCGGTCTTGCCGCTCGCTTGACCTTGGGCTGCCGCGTTCTGCTTGTTGTCGTTCTGATTCGACTCGGCAACTTTCAGGAGAACGACAGCCAGGACGATGACAAGCACGGTCATCAAAGCCGCAGCGATGTAGAGCTTCGTCTTTGGTTCGCCATTGAGGCCCGACTGATTTTGCCAGTTACTCATCGGATCAGTACTGAGGACGGTGCCAACTGTGGATCTCCTCTGAGTGTGAAGTGATCGGGCGAATGTGAACGACCGTACCGCTTTGTGGTGCCTCAACGATGAGACCGTCGCCGAGGTACATAGCAACGTGGTGCAGATCTCCTGCCGCCCAGAACACGAGATCGCCCGGCAGTTTGTCGCCGGTGACTTCGGGGTTCATTGCAACCTGCGACCCGGTGTAATCACCGATGCTGCGGTTGAGCGCTTTGCCCCACGCGTATTCCATCAGACCTGAACAGTCGAAGCCAGGGGTTGCGTAGTCGTTATGTGCGTCGCCGTTGGCACCATCGCGAATGCCCACCGTGGGCCCGCTCATGTTTCCACCGCCCCAGCTATAACGCACGCCCAATTGGCTTAGTGCGGCTGATACCGCAATACCGGCAGGCCCATCAGGAACCTTGACTGTGTATGTCTGGCCGTTGTCAGGGAACTCACCGTCGACGTTAGTGAAGTCTTTTGTTTGACCCGACCAGTTGCCGTCGCCGCCGTTGCACGACACGCCGCCGGCGGGTGCAGCTGTAGTTGTTGTTGACGAACCAGGTGTGCCACCGGGTGCAGCAGTGGTTGTCGTCGTCGTGGTTGGACGATTTGCGTAAGCAGTCTTTGCAACGGCCAACAGTTCCTGTGCTTCACCTTCGTGTTGGTTGTAAGCGTCAGGACGGTTTGATTGCTGAACCTTTTGCGCCAACGTTCCGGCGGCAACTTCGGGACCGTACTGTCCATCAACGTCGATAGCGCTGTCGAGGAATTTGCCCGTTGCAAAAGCAGGGTCCATCAAACGCTTGATGGCCGCAAGGGGATCGGTTTCCCAGTCTGGGCCGGCCCACCATGGTTGTTGTTGGAGGAAGTTGACTGATGCGTGGTCGGAACCAAACTCACGATCTGGACGCCACCAGTCGTGGGGCAGATCCATCGACAGTTTGGCTGCAGCAATCGACGCCGGTGTAACGGGGGTGCCGGTGTAGTCCTCACCGTTGTGGTCGATGCCGTCGTTGGCGAGGTTGCGCATGCCCGTTTCAACAATGCCGGTTTCAATCAGTGCAAGAACGACACGGTCGCTGGCGCCGCGCTGCACAGCGACTTCGTAAGCAATGTTGACGATGCTCTGGTTGTATCCGGTTGCGTCGGGGCCGGCTGGCACCCAAGCGCCGGTGGGGGCCGAACACGAGCCTTGGTTGTAGTTGCTCGAGCTTTTGGCGAACGCCTCGTTGGCGAGACCGAAAAGACTGCCGAAGAGGTAAGCAAGAATTAAGCAAATGACAGCAATCAAAATGATTGCGACTCGAATGACCGCTTTTCGCACCTTGCGATTGAGTGCGACTTTTGCGATAACCGGAACAGCCATACGTCAAAGAATATCGCATCATAATGCCTGTACGGAAGATTTTGTCGGCGCCCTCATGTAGTTTCGTTACGTCCGATAAGTCGTGTTTCTGGAAAGCTCTCAGTTGCCTCTACGCTGCCTCGGCATGCGAGCACGAGTACCCGGTTCAGCCGCCAATTTGGGTCCAGGTTTTGACACTCTGGCATTGGCATTGTCGGTTTACGTCGAGGTCGAAATCGAACCCGCAGGCGCTTTGACGATCACCAGCTCTGGCGAAGGTTCAGACATCCCGTCAAATGCAGAACACCTCGCTGCGCGAGTTGCGAAAGATGTCGTGGGGCATGACCGTCTCGCCATCAGCGTGAAATCAGACATTCCGCTGGCGCGGGGTCTCGGCTCGTCGGCCGCTCTCGCCGTCGCAACCGCGGCCGCCGCCGGTGTCGACGACCCTCTTGCGTTGGCCACGCGGTTTGAAGGCCATCCAGAAAATGCGGCCGCGTCGGTAATGGGTGGATTGATCACGGCCACGATGGTCGACGACAAACCTGTTGCCACGCCGTTGTTTTTGGATCCCGATCTTGCCTTTGTCGTGCTCGTTCCTGACCGCACTTTGTCGACAAAAGTCGCTCGCGAGGCACTTCCGTCGCAGGTTCCGCTGAGCGATGCTGCCTTCAACCTCGGTCGCCTTGGGTGGCTTATTGCTGCCCTCGGTGATGCGTCGGGCATGAAGCCTGAAGTAATGGGCGACCGTTTGCACCAAGACCACCGGGCTGCTGCATTGTTTCCCGAATCCAAAGACCTGATGTCGGCGCTCGTCGGAGCAGGCGCGTCGGCTGCTTGCTGGTCAGGTGCGGGTCCGACTCTTCTTGGGTTGTGCATCGGCGCCGATCGCGGCGAGCGTGTGCGTAGCGCTGGTGAACTTGCCATGAAAGAGGCTGGTATCGATGGCCAAGCACTCGTCATCGAGCCCGATATGGCGGGTCTCCAGATCGATTAGAAGCGACGTTTGTCCTGCATGAAAGGTTGCGGGCCAATGCCACTAGAGTTGTCGGGTGTCCAATAGCGCCAAGCGATACTGGGTCGAGACGCTCGGCTGCCCTAAAAATCAGGTTGATTCAGACAAACTGATTGGGTCGTTTCAGCGCGACGGTTTGGTCGCGGCAAACAGTGTTGACGAAGCCGATGTCGTTGTCGTCAACACGTGCGCGTTCATTGACATTGCGCGCGAAGAGTCGATCGAGACTGTGCTGCAGATGTCAGAGATTCGTCGTCCCGATGCGCAACTGGTCGTCACTGGTTGCATGGCTGAGCGTTACGGCGAAGAGCTCGCTGCTGCAATTCCCGAAGTCGACCAAGTCGCTGGTTTTGGTGTGCCGGTGGCTTTGGGCAAGAAGTCTGCTGGCACTGCTACCGACTCAGGCCGTGTTCCCAAGCTCGACTTGCTGAACTTGTCGCGTCCGCCGAGCTCGTCGCCATGGGCGTACGTCAAGATCGCTGAGGGTTGCGATCGCAACTGTGGGTTTTGCGCGATCCCAAGTTTTCGTGGGCCACAACGCAGTCGCACGCAAGAGTCGATTCTGTCTGAGGTCAACGAACTGCAAGCGCAAGAGATTGTGCTCATCGCGCAAGACCTCGCGTCTTACGGAAAAGACGTCAACCAGCGCGGCGCCATCGTCGATCTGGTGCGCGCGGTTTCGGCGCGCGTCGCGCGAACGCGTTTGTTGTATCTGTATCCATCAGACCTTTCCGACGAGCTGATCAACGTGATTTGCGAAACTGGCGTGCCTTACTTCGATCTCTCGTTGCAGCACGTGTCGAAACCGTTGTTGCGGCGCATGCGTCGTTGGGGCGACGCCGATCGTTTCTTGCGTCGAGTCGAAGACATTCGCCGGCTCGAGCCACAAGCCGCATTTCGTTCTAACTTCATCGTTGGTTATCCCGGCGAGACCGAAGAAGATCACGATTTGTTATTGCAATTCGTAGAGGCGTCGCAGATGGAGTGGTGCAGTTTCTTTGCCTACTCGCCCGAAGAGGGCACGTACGCAATGAATCTCGACGGCGAAGTTCCAGTCGAGCTGCGCGATGAGCGTTTGCGTGAGCTTCGCGAACTGCAAGATCGCATAACGTCCACGAAGCGCGCTGATCTTGTTGGTGAGAATGTCGAAGTTCTTGTCGATGCGCCAGGAATCGCCCGCAGTCACCGCGAAGCACCAGAGATCGATGGCATCATCGAGGTACCAACGAGACTGGCGGTGGGTGAGTTCCACAAGGTGGAAGTGATTGGTGCTGCCGGCCCCGACTTAGAGGCTAGGTAAGAAAATGGCAATGGCGCAGCCGCACCCCATCTCGAGGCACGCAGTGCGAACCCCGGCCAACATCGTCACGTCGTTGCGCATTCTTCTCACTCCGGTGGTTGTTGCTGTCATCTACTTCTATGCGCCCGCTTGGTGGGTGTTGATTTTTGGTTTCGCGTCGATGATGACCGACCAACTCGATGGTTACCTCGCTCGGCGATACGGCACGAGCAAGGTCGGAGCGTTTCTCGATCCGCTCGCCGACAAGTTGATGGTGTTGGGCGCGCTCGGCGTGTTGGTTGCCAAAGGTTGGGTGTGGTTCTTCCCCGTCGTTGTCATTGCCGTGCGCGAAGTGGCAATGAGCTGGTGGCGGTCGAAAGTTGCTCGTCGCGGCATTTCGATTCCCGCTCGTCGTTCGGCCAAATACAAGACGTGGACCCAGAGCTTCACCGTTGCTTTCGCGATTACGCCTGGTGTCGTCGACGATCACCGTTGGCTGCTGACAACGATGTTGTGGATCTCGGTGGTCTACACCGTCGTCACTTTTGCGCAGTATTTACGCGACGGCCAAGCATCACTGAGCGCCACCCCGAGTTGATCGCCTGATGAACTGCGAAGTGCTCGCAGTTGGTACTGAGCTGTTGCTGGGGCCGAGCGTTGATACCAATTCGGCGTGGATAGGCGAGCGCCTCGCCGAAAACGGTATCGACTCGTTCTTTCACACCACGATCGGAGATAACCACGCGCGAATCGTGCAGGCAATGAAGCTTGCGTTGTCTCGTTCTGACGCCGTGATCGTGACGGGCGGACTGGGAGCAACGCAAGACGACATCACGCGCGAGGCAATTGCTGAGGTGATGGGTGTCGAGCTCGTGTTCGACGACGAGCTCGCTCAGCGCATCAAGGCCATGTTTGCTGCTCGCCAGCGCCCAATGCCTGAGAACAACTTGCGTCAGGCATGGCGTCCTGAAGGCTCAACTGTGATTCCGCAGGCGCGCGGAACTGCGCCGGGTTTGATGTGTCGAGTTGGCGAGCGTGTCGTGTTCTTGTTGCCTGGTGTTCCGTTCGAGATGGAAGACATGATGCAGCGCGCTGTGTTGCCCGAACTGCGTGCGCGTTCTGACAACAGCTCTGTCATTGTCAGTCGTCGCGTTCGCACGTGGGGAACGTCCGAGTCAGGCCTAGCGGAACTTCTTGCCGAACGCGTCAACGAGATCGACACCGCTGGTGGCGGCATCACGCTTGCTTTTCTCGCCCATGGAATCGAAGGCATTCATGTGCGCATAACCGCCAAGGCGCACAACATCGAAGCAGCCACGGCCCTGCTTGATGCAGAAGAGGTTGTGTTGCGCGACATCCTCGGCTCGCTTGTGTTTGGCATCGACGACGAGACCATGGAGTTCGCCGTCGGCGAGTTGCTGTTTGAAAAGTCTTTCACCCTTGGGCTGGCCGAATCAGTGACAGGTGGGTTGATTGCTTCGCGCTTGACCGATACGCCGGGCGCCAGCCGTTGGTTGCGGGGAGCTGTCGTGTCGTATGCGTCTGAGGTTAAGTTCTCGTTGCTCGATGTGCCCGAGGGCCCGGTTGTTACCAGTGACGCCGCCATGGCGATGGCCGACGGTGCGCGCAGGCAGCTTGGTTCAGACATTGCGATATCGGTTACGGGGGTTGCCGGGCCCGACATGCAAGACGATCAACCAGTCGGCACCGTCTTTGTTGGCTTGGCGACGCCATGGGCGCCCACGCGTTCGATCGAGTTGCACCTACCGGGTGATCGACGACGCATCCGTGAGTACACGTGCATCAACGCGCTCGACAATTTGCGTAGAGAACTTCTCGAACATCCGTAAAACCAAGCAATGCGGATAGTTCGCTTTCCGTTTCCGTGATCGCGCCGGCGCGCGAAATACAGGTTTGCTAAGCAAGTGACTGAACTGCGGGAGGTTCAAATGCGCGTCCGACGGATTTCAGTTTTCTTGTTCTTGATCGCTCTGTTGGTGGCTGGTGTGTTGCCATCGACGCCAGCCGTGGCGCTGACAGACGTAACGACGACGCAACCGCGGACTTATGGCGTCACGGCCGACAACAAAGTCGTCACTATGGAAGGCCTTGGTGTCGGTCACGTAGCCCATGTCGCCACCA
Source organism: Acidimicrobiales bacterium (assembly GCA_044220495.1). Lineage (GTDB taxonomy): Bacteria > Actinomycetota > Acidimicrobiia > Acidimicrobiales > JBBSGY01 > JBGAQY01. The sequence continues at coordinate 85,940 of JBGAQY010000002.1, read as the reverse complement.
TCGGCGGTATTCAGCCAGGTGAGGTGGTGCTTGGCATCGACGTTCGTCCGAGCAACGGCAAGCTCTACCTGCTGGGCTCGACGAGTCGCATCTACTTGCTTGATCCGACGAGCGGTTGGGCAATGGTGCTGGGGCCGGGCCCGTTCACTCCAGCGTTGAGCGGAACATCGTTTGGTTTCGATTTCAACCCGACCGTCGATCGCATTCGTGTTGTGTCGAACACAGGCCAGAACCTGCGCCTCAATCCTGACACCGGGGTTGTGGCCGCGACTGATACAGCGCTTGCGTTTGCGACAGGCGACACCAACGCAAGCGACACGCCGTCGGTCGTCGCTGCTGCCTACACAAACAACGTTCCGACGGCTACGACAACCGTGCTTTACGACCTCGAGTCGGGCAACAACGCGCTCGTCACACAAAATCCTTCCAACGCAGGCACGCTCAACACTGTCGGACCATTGACAGGTCTCACTTTGACGGCAGTCAGCGGTTTCGACATCGGTAGCGATGGCGCGGCTGTTGCTCTTGTAACGACGGCGGGCACGTCACAGCTCTACGGAGTGAATTTGACAACCGGCGCGGCAACGTCGCAAGGAACTTTGCCCGTCGCGCTGACTGACATAGCGGTTGGCAATACCGCTGGCTATTTCTTTGTTGCGTCTGACGGAGGAGTGTTCAACTACGGCGACGCGCGGTTTGTGGGTTCGGCCGGTGGTTCTCCGCTCAACGCGCCGATCGTTGGCATTGCACCGCGTGCGGCAGGGCGCGGTTACTGGATGGCGGCGTCTGACGGTGGCGTGTTTACGTTCGGCGATGCGCCCTACCTGGGCTCGACAGCGGGTGCACCAAACAAGCCAACAGTTGGCATCGTTGCTCACCCCGGAGGTATCGGTTACTGGTTGTACTCAACCGACGGAGGCATCTTCAACTTCGGCACCGAGTTCTATGGATCGGCAGGCAACATCAAACTCAAGGCTCCGATTGTCGGCATGGCTGTGACGCCAACCGGTTACGGGTACTGGCTGTTTGCTGCTGACGGTGGCGTGTTCAATTACGGCGACGCTGGCTTTTATGGATCGGCCGGGAGTGTGAAGTTGAACAAACCAATCGTGGGTGGCGCAGCAGCCGCGGATGGCAACGGTTATTACTTGGTTGCGTCAGACGGGGGAGTGTTCGCTTACGGTTCGGGCGCGCATTTCTCCGGCTCGGCCGGCAGCATTGTTTTGAACAAGCCGATTGTTGGCATCACTGCCGATCCTGACGGACGCGGCTATTGGTTAGCGGCTAGTGACGGCGGCGTGTTCTCGTATGACGCGAAGTTCTTGGGTTCGGCCGGAGGCATCAAGCTCAACAAGCCGGTTGTAGCGATCGCGGCGCAATAAACAACGCCTCTGTGCGCTGGGTGGAAGCTGTGGGTGCTGGTGCTTGCTATGCGAGCGCGATCTCGGTGCTCTCGACGCGTCGTCCGTGAGTGATGTCATGCAGCGCGTCGAGCGCGTGACGCGCGACATCCCATGGAGCGTGACTATGTGAGATGCGTGGGTCATGTGTCGCAATGCCGAGCTCACTAAGCGCGTCTCTAAAAGCCTCCGGAGATCGACCCACTTGGGCAATCGTGTTGCGCAGCTCGGTCCATCGTTGGGTTCGCAACTCGATAGTTGATGCCGTTGCCGGTTGCCAGGAGAGCGCGTCGGCGATCAGCTGATCGCGAATCAGTCTCGTGAAGAGTTGCGCGCGCAGACCGAATGCGCCCATCCATTGATGGCCGGCTCCTTTGACGGTGACGGCAAGTGCAGGTTCGAGCGCCTCTATCAGGTGGTCGAACATTGGCTCAGTGCAGACAGGGTCGCGATCACCCCGAAACAACAACACCGGGCTACCGGTAAGACGGTTGTACAAACGCAGCTTTTGCATCGGACCTGTCGTGTTCAGCGAAGCGCACAGATGCGACGCATCCCAAGCCGCCGAACGATCACCTGCGTAAAAGTGGGCAAGTCGCGAGAGTCCGTGGAGCATCGTTCTCACGTCTGCTTCGTTGCCTTTGAATGCGCTCAGTAAGAACGTGTTGCGCATGTGACTGAAAGGAATGCTTGTGTCGATGATGTCGTTTGAGACTTCATGCGCGTGCACCGGTGCGTGTGCATTGCCGAGTTCAGAGAGTTCGCGCACTACTGCTTCGCCCGTATTTGTCGGATGCGAACCGACACTTGCAACAAGCCAAGTCGCCTGACACGTCTCGGGAAATGAAGCGGCGTGAATGGTGCTCATTGCCGCGCCGCCAGACACTCCCGCGTAGACGCGAGGCTTGTTGCCGACCGCATCGTTGATCAGCTCTTCACGACGCTGCACGATTTCGTGCGGATCGCTGCCCATGTGGGGAGCTCCATAACAACCGGGCAGAGGAAATGCGAGTATTCGCAACTCAGGGCAGTCGAGTGCATTCATGACTGCGGCTTGTGCGGGGTGTGACGCTAAGCCCGCACTCCAAACAATGGTTGCGACGGCGTCTTGGCGGCCATTGTCTATGTACGAGTGGTCGGGGCCATAATGCCAGTGCGAACCGAGGTGATCGAGGTTCGGTGGTTTCTGCAAGTGGGGCCCCTTTCTTTAGCCTCCCGCCTTCCTGCCCGACTCTAGATGTAGCTAGATCGATTCAGTACGGATGCTTGGATCAATTTACGTCTACATCCCCAATTCGACCCAATCATCCACACACGAACAGGTGTTCGGTACTAGGGTGCAGTGAGTCGAACAAGTGTTCTTTCCAACCCGTGCTGATTTCTTGGTCAGGTCTCCGGCTGAGTGTCACACCCTCTTCATAAGGTTTTTCAGGTGAGCAAAAAAACAGCTAATACGACCGGTAAGAGTCAGGAGAACAACATGGAGCAAGACAAGGCCCTTGAGATGGCCCTCGGTCAGATCACCAAACAATTTGGCCAAGGTTCGATCATGCGGTTGGGCGAGAACGCGCATATGGAGGTTGCAACGATCCCGACAGGTTCGTTGGCACTCGACATTGCCTTGGGCGTTGGTGGTTTGCCTCGTGGTCGCATCGTCGAGATCTATGGCCCTGAGTCGTCGGGTAAGTCGACGCTCGCTACGCATGTCGTTGCTGAGGCGCAGCGCAACGGCGGCAAGTGTGCATACATCGACGCCGAGCACGCGATGGACCCTGTCTATGCGCAAGCCATCGGTGTCGACATTGATGACTTGTTGGTTTCTCAACCCGATACTGGTGAGCAGGCGCTTGAAATCACCGACATGTTGGTGCGCTCTGGTGCTCTCGATGTAATCGTCATCGACTCAGTTGCTGCTCTTACTCCTCGTGCCGAAATCGAGGGCGAAATGGGTGACACGCACGTTGGTTTGCAGGCTCGCCTGATGTCTCAGGCATTGCGCAAACTCACGGCAAATCTCAACCGTTCCAACACCGTCTGCGTCTTCATCAATCAACTTCGAGAAAAGATCGGTGTCATGTTCGGTTCGCCTGAAACAACGCCAGGTGGTCGCGCTCTCAAGTTCTATTCGTCGGTGCGTCTTGATATCCGACGCATTGAATCCATCAAAGATGGCGTCGAAGTCGTTGGTAATCGAACTCGCGTAAAGGTCGTCAAGAACAAGGTGGCGGCTCCGTTCAAGCAAGCCGAGTTCGACATCATGTACGGCAAAGGCATAAGCCGTGAGGGTTCCTTGCTCGACGTCGGTGTCGAGTTGGGTCTCATCAAAAAGTCTGGTGCGTGGTTCACCTACGAAGGTGAGCAACTTGGTCAGGGTCGTGAGAACGCAAAGAACTTCTTGTCTGACAACCTCGAAATGATTGTCGAGATAGATGAAAAGATTCGGCAGATGAGCGGCTTGGTCCCTCAACCTGAGGGCGTCGACCTAACTGATAGCGCAAGCGACGATGACCAGCCCATCACTCTCGATTGAGTGACGGCTCCATAGTCGACACCTTCTGTTTGCAGGTCTCCAGCAGGTAAACAGCAACGAAACGGTTCTTGCTCCATTCGGGGTGAGAACCGTTTCGCGTTCAAGGTGAGACGGGTTGCGCGGCTTGGGCGTTCTATCTAGGCGGCGCCATTAAGCTGGGCGGGTGACCAAGAAGTATTTCGTGCGCACCTTTGGTTGCCAGATGAACGAGCATGATTCCGAGCGCATCTCGGGTTTACTCGAGTCTGAAGGCATGCAGGCCGCCGAGTCGTACGAAGACGCCGACGTAGTGGTGCTCAACACGTGCACCATCAGGGAAAATGCCGACAACCGGCTTTACGGCACGCTCGGTCACCTCAAGGCTTTGAAAGACTCAAAACCGGGCATGCAAATTGCAGTCGGGGGGTGCATGGCTCAGAAAGATCAGGGCACCGTGCAGACCCGAGCGCCGTGGGTCGACGCCGTCTTTGGCACTCACAATGTGGCGAACGCGGCCGAGCTGCTGCGTCGAGCCGAAACCGAGGGTCCGCTGATGGAGATTCTCGAAGAGTCTGAGGCTTTCCCGTCGGCATTACCGGCTCGTCGCGATGTGCCATGGGCGGCATGGCTGAGTATTCAGATCGGCTGCGATAACAACTGCGCGTTCTGCATCGTGCCGTCGGTTCGCGGAAAAGAAATCAGTCGTCCGTTTGGCGAGGTAGTCGACGAAGCTCGCGAGCTGGCGGCTAATGGCGTCATCGAGATCACATTGCTCGGCCAGAACGTCAACTCTTACGGCCGCGACCTCACGCTCGCGCTGCGCAGCACGGGTGAGCGAAACGCGTTGATGGCGGGTAACGAGTGGGCAAGTGGCGAGTCGTTGCGAGCGCGCCCCTTGTTTGCCGACCTGTTAAAGGCAGTGGGCGCGGTCGATGGAATTGAGCGTGTGCGGTTTACAAGTCCTCATCCGAAAGACCTGCGCGCTGAGACGATCGAAGCAATGGCGACCACGCCAGCTGTCTGTCAGCACCTGCATCTACCTGCGCAAAGTGGATCAAACAAGATTCTCGCAGCGATGCATCGCGGCTACACCGTCGAGCGCTATCTCGAACGCCTGGCGGCCGCTCGCAAGGCAATCCCTGACTTGGCTGTTACGTCAGACCTGATTGTTGGTTTCCCAGGCGAGACCGAAGCCGACTTTGATGAAACGTGCGAGCTAGCCGTCGCCGCTGAGTACGACAGTGCGTACCTCTTCCAATTCTCGCCACGACCGGGCACCGAAGCAGCAGAGATGACTGATTACTTTGTGCCTGAAGAGGTAATTGGTGACCGGTTTGCGAGGTTGCAGAACATCTTGCAGCGCACTGCGCTCATTAAGCACGAGGCCCGGATCGGCCGAACCGAAGAGGTCGTGATCGAGGGAGCGTCGAAGCGCGATGAATCGATGACAACCGGGCGCACTCGCCAAAACAAGCTCATTCACTTCGATGCCGGTGATGTGATGCTTCCAGCGGGAAGTCGCGCGCTCGTGAAGGCAACCTCGGCAGCCCCGCACTTCTTGCGCGGCGAGCTTGTCGAGAAGTTGGCTGGGCCGCGTCACAAGACGCGCATTCCTGTGGCTGCTAGCTGATCGCGGCTGGAGCTTCGTGATGGGCGGCCGAACTGCCGTCGCAGGCGTCAATTTCGGCAACACTGCACGACGATGAATTCGTGCAGCCGGCGCATTTTGACGGCGGCTTCTGCACAGCAGTCACAAAGTCATCGTGAACGTGACGAAGGGTGACCTGTGTTCCGTCGGCCGAGAGAGTTGCGCGAACGCTTAGTTGTCTTAGAACGAAGAAAGCGCCAACGCCAACGGCGGTAAAAAGCGTGGCAGCGATCGCCGTACTTAACGACGAAATAGCCAACGCCAGCAGGGCAAGGCAAACACCGATGGCAACGCCAGCCACGGTGACGAATCGGCCCACGCTCAGCCTTCGCGCTGCCGACTGATTGAGCGGCAGCGCACCTTCAATGGTCGTGCGAGTCAAGGCCGCGGCGACGACGTAAGGCAACAGGCCAAACGGTGCCAGCCAGAGGGTCCATCGCGGCGTATATGTTGCCGAAACCCCATATCGGTTGCGAGCCAGCAGCCCGGTGCGGGCGCACACCTCGGGCAGCTGTCGGTCGCGGAAGCGTGATGTTGGCATTACAAGGGTCGCCACAGGGTCAAAACTAGTGCCCCGCCTGGCGTACTGGTTCGCTGGCTCGTGCGATCGGGCAGACTCGTAGACGCATGACCGATCTGACCAGCCGCCACATAGCGATTGTGGGGCCCACTGCGGTGGGTAAGTCATCGCTCGCGCTCGCCTTTGCCTCCGCGTTTAGCGACGTCGAGATCGTGTCGGTCGATTCAATGCAGGTATATCGAGGGATGAACATTGGCACCGCCAAACCCACGCCTGAAGAGCTGCGAAGTGTGCCGCATCACGTGATTGACCTTGTTGATGCGTCGGAAGAGTTCACGCTGACGCAGTTCCAAACAGCAGCCCGCGCCGCTATTGCCGACATTGAGTCGAGAGGAAAGCGCGCCGTGCTCGTTGGGGGAACGGGCCTCTATTTGCAAGCTGTGATCGACGGTTACGAAATTCCCTCACAGTTTCCTGAAGTCCGCGCTGACATCGAGGCTCAAGTAGACACAGCGGCTTTGCATGCTCGCCTGGCAGAACTCGACCCCGACGCGGCCGAAAAAATGGAGCCCACCAATCGTCGTCGAGTCGTGCGCGCGCTCGAGGTGACACTTGGTTCGGGTCGGCCGTTCTCAAGCTTTGGTCCGGGCGTCAATCACTTTCCTGACGTGCCGTTTGCAATCGTGGGTTTGTGGATGTCGCGCGAACGCAACGCAATCCGTATCGAGCAGCGTGTCGATGCAATGTTGGCCGACGGGTGGCTCGATGAAGTGAAATCTTTGACGGCGATCGGTCAGTTGTCGAAGACGGCAGCGCAGGCCCTCGGGTATCGCGAGTTGATCGATGTCTTGAACGGGGCATTGAGCAGTGATGAGGCCCGTCAACAAATAATCGACAAGACGCGCTCGTTTGCTCGCCGCCAGCGCATGTGGTTTCGTCGAGACCCTCGCATTAAGTGGTTTGGCACGCCAGACGGGGTCGAACCGCTTACTGCTGCAGTGCTGCGACAATGTCAGCTTGACTTTGAAGTGCAACAGCACGTCGACGCCACAAAGGGAGGTGACCGCTCGTGAGCCTTATTGAACGCAGTTTTAGGGAAAAGATCGTGCTCGTGGGTGTGGTCACGCGCGACACCACTCTTGAAGAAGTCGAGGCGAGTCTCGATGAACTTGCTCTGCTCGTCGATACGGCGGGCGCTGATGTGAAGTCACGCATCATCCAGCGACGCGACACGCCTGACCCGGCAACGTATGTGGGTCGGGGTAAGGCTGAAGAGCTACATGAGGTTTCGCTCGCCGTCGATTCCGACACGGTTGTGTTCGACGACGAGTTGTCGCCTGCACAGCAGCGCAACCTCGAGAAGATCTTGGGTCGCACCGCTATCGATCGCACGGCTGTGATCCTCGATATCTTCGGGCAGAACGCGCGCACGCCTGAAGGTAAGGCACAAGTTGAGCTTGCACTGCTGCGCTATCAGTTGCCGCGTCTGCGTGGTCGGGGTGTGAATCTCAGTCAGCAGGGTGGTGGCATCGGTACTCGAATGGGTGGCGGTGAGACGAAGCTCGAAATCGACCGCCGCCGCTTACTGCGCCGCATTTCGCATCTCGAATCTGAATTGCGCAGTGCAACGAAGACGCGACGCACACAACGCAAGGCGCGATCGCGCAGTCGCACACAACAGATATCGCTGGTCGGATACACCAATGCCGGCAAATCAACAATGCTCAACGCGCTGACAAAGGCGGGAACTCTTGTTGAGAACCGTTTGTTTTCAACACTTGATCCGATAACGCGCAAGGGCACACTGCCTGGCGGCGAGACTGTGCTGTTTTCCGACACCGTAGGTTTCGTGCGCAAGCTGCCGCACGAATTGGTCGAAGCGTTTCGTTCGACGCTCGAAGAAGTAAACGAGGCCGACCTTTTGGTGCATGTTGTCGATGCTTCGAGCCCCGATCCGCAAGCACAGATCGACGCTGTGCACGAGGTACTCGAGAGCATCGAGACGGGCGAAATTCCTGAGATCATCGTGTTCAACAAGAGTGATCGTCTTGATTCAGAGCAAGAGCTCACTCTTGCGGCGTTGCTTGAGCGCTATCCCGGTTCAGGTGTCGGTTCGGCACTCAACGGCGAGGGCATGGATGACGTAATTCGCGCCGTTGGTGATCGTCTGCGAGCGTTGCAACCAATTAACGAATTTCTGATTCCTTTCGACCGAGGCGATGTGCTCGCTGCGCTACACCGCGAAGGCGAAGTGCTCATCGAGTCCGAACGCGACGGGGCGATGTATGTCAGTGCGCGTGTTGCCGTCAGTGCGATGGCCGCATTCAACGAGTTTTTGATCCGCAGCGACGATGATTGATTTCGTAAAGACGCAAGGCACTGGCAATGACTTTGTGCTCTTTGAAGACTTCGACCACGAGTGGGATGTTTCGCCCGACGCCGTAAGAGCGTTGTGCGACAGGCATTTCGGTATCGGTGCCGACGGCTTGATACGCATCACGCGGTCGGTGCTTGGCGGCTCGACATTCTTTATGGATTATCGCAACGCCGATGGGTCGACGGTTGAGATGTGCGGTAACGGCATCCGTACTGTTGGCAAGTGGTTAGGTGATCGCGGCCACGCCGACGACATGGTGTCGGTCGATACGAGGTCGGGCGTCAAAGAACTAAAAATGCACCGCGGCGCGAACGGATTTGTTGAGACTGTCACGGTCGACATGGGGCCGCCGCTTGGCGAGGTGTCGCGCGAGGTGATCTCAACTGACGTTGGCGAGTTTGCAAGCGTGTTGGTCTCAATGGGTAATCCGCATGCCGTTGTGTTCGTCGGCGATGTTGACTCGACGCCGGTCGACCAATACGGGTCGATCATCGAACGCCTGCCGCGCTTTCCTCGTGGCACCAACGTCGAGTTTGTTGATCGTCGCAACGACGTATTGCGTCAACGAACGTGGGAGCGCGGCGTGGGTGAAACGTTGGCTTGCGGCACCGGCGCGTGCGCCGTTGCGGTTGCCGGACGCGAACTGATGTACAACGGCAACGACGTGACCATCGAGCTGCGCGGCGGCCGACTCGAACTCAATTGGTCGCCCGGTCAGTCAGTGCTGATGACGGGTCCGGCGGTCGAAGTGTTTGCCGGAAGCTTCGACGAAGACCGCTTCGGAGTCGTGCGCGCAGGGTAGCTTGGCGGGCATGATTTTGATGCCTCTTGGAATTGCTGCCCTCGTTGGCTCACTCATTACGTTCGTTTATACGCAGAACAATGGTGGCGCCGACGCAACGGCGACTGTTTCCGATCACGTGCTTACCGGTTCGATGCTCTACGCGATTGCTGCTTTTCTTTTCGTTGCCGGGGCGCTGTTTGTCGTGTCGGCTGTTGTCAAAGCAATCCGTCGTTTTGCCGCTCTGGCTGCAACGCTCGCGTTAGTGACGGGTGGCGGTATCGGTGCTTTGGTGCCTGACAGTGTGTCGTCGTATGTCAACGATCACTGCCAGGCAGCTTCCGCGCAGTCCGTGAAGCACGCCGAGATCTGCAGCAACAACTAGTTGTCGACCGACTCAAGCAGTTCGATCGCTGTGTCATCCAATTGCTTGGGTAGTGGCCCGATCGGACTCCCGACCTTTACTTTGACGTATACGCCGAGATAGTCCGCGCCGGCTATGCGAGATGTACGGCGTGTTGAAGGTGCCCAATAGTCGTCGGCGGCCCAGCCGCCGGGCGCGAAGTCGGAAGCCGGTCGAGAAAGGTCGAATCCGGTGTACGTGTTACACAAACCTGCGACCGGGTGCGTTAGGCACGCAGACGGAACGGTGTCGCCTGGCCCCGAAGCCCTGAACACGACGATTGTCTCGATGGCATCGTTGGAGGTCGTTTTCGCGGCTCGGTCTATCGCGCGCAGCATGTCGAAGTCAGCCAGAGTGTCATTGCTCGCGATCGCTGCCGCGCGTGCACCGGCCGATGAGCCGTATCGAGCCGCCAAGTGCGATCGGGCAATCGTGGCAGCATCGAAGACCGAGATGATGAGCGTCAAGAATACGGTGGCGACAATGGCGCTCTCGGCTGTTGACGCACCTCCCTCCCTTAAGTCAGGCCAGCTCTGTCTCATCATCTGGACCGCATCAAATGAGGTGGCGCACTGGGGCTGCTGTCGAGGTCAACTCCCCAAGTGGTGCGGTCGCCTGGAGCCGAACCAACTGTGTAGCGCAACCGCAGCCATTGGTCGCCGCCTGCGTCAGCAACCATGTCTGGGTAGTCGAGAGGCAGGGTAACCCGCATCACCACCAACCGATCGTTGAATTTGTAAGGATTCGAGAGGTTGGGACCTGACGCGGGGCCGTCGCCGCTCGTGTCGAGATACGCGCTATTGACTCCCGAATACCCGGGGGTGGGAGGACTTGTAGACCAGTCAAAATTGATTGGCGTGTCGTCCGGACCGAGAAGCTCGATCTTTTGCACGCCTTCGCCCGGGTCCCATAAGAAGACAGAAAACTCTTGACCGACGTAGGCAGGATCAATCTCGGCAAAGTACAGAGTCACCTTGTCGCCGGCGGAACCTGCGAGATTGTTGAAGACCGATAGCGCACCTCGCCCGTAGAAACGAGGGCAGGTGTCTGACTGCCGAGCGTCGCAACCGCCGGGGGCCCAAGAGCGAAACGCTCCCAGGCTGAACGCGTTGGTACCAATGGCACCGTCGATGACGTTCTGCGGGAGGGCGGCAAGCTTTTGATTGCGAACTTGCACGCGAAATTGTCCTCCCTTTGCGAGCATGCTGGACGGGATTGTGTAGAGGTCGACCCACGCGCTCGCTTGTGCAACCCCTATGTCGGGAACCACGTTGTACGAAGCGAGGCGAGTGTCGTCGGTGTCATTCTCGGGCGTACCGTTTGTGTTCCAAACGACGTATTGAGTGGTGAGCGACGGATACTTGTCATTGTCGAATGTGAGTTGCTTGTCGGGGGTGGCGTACTCGACTCCAAATGCGGGGTCGTACACGCGCAATGTCACTGTGTCGCCGGCATGTGGCGGCTTTGGAACGTCGACAAAGTACGAGTACCCCGACGGGTTGTAGTTTTCGTTTGTTTGAGGCCCGACGCAGTTGTGCGTGGCGCCTGCGCCGGGAACGAAATTGTGGTTTGAATCGAGGGTCGACGTCATGGGGCCTTTGTTGCCATCCCAGATCGCACTGAAGTAGTCGCCGTCTTCCTTGGGGCTACAAAACCCATTGATTGCTAGCCAGAAGTTCTGTTTCGGAATTCCTGAAATGGCAAGATCACCACTGCCGAGGATGTTGTAGGGGCTTCCCAGTGCGGGCGAGGCAGACGGCCGGGCGGCCGTTGACGTGCGCTCAATTGACAATTTCGGAATGATCATTCGGATGAAGTAAGTGGAAACGGCGTCGTCGCGAACGGTCACTTCGAATTGGTCGGCAGTCGTCTCGTATTCGATGCTTTTGTGGTCGACCCCGTCTTGTGTGTCGTTCGCTCTCAACGTGAAGTCGGCGGCGGCTCTCGCTGCATCGACGTCAGGCAAACTCGACGCGCCGGCCAACGCAGCGGCGTCAGACGTGCGCTGCAGGCGCGAAGCGTTGAGATACCACGAACCAACATCTGTGGCGAACCCGACGACCAAGACGATGGCGAAGCTCGAAATTGCGAGCATCACCATTGCGAAGCCTGCCTCGGTGCGCCGGCGTGTATTGGTGAGCGAGATTGTCGACACTACGCGCTACCTCCGCTGCCACCTGCGGAGATGACTCCACCTACGCTGCCGCACGACGCCCCCATGCACCAAGCGCCGTTTTCGCCAGCGTTGACCGTGTTTCCAGTAGAAAAACCAGTCCCTGGCAGGGGGCTTGCGGGAGTGCTCAGCGGGTCGAGCCTCATCGCTACGTAGTCGGAATAGCGACTTGGGGACGGTACAAGGTCGCCGAAGAGCCTCGGCCGCTGCATCTCGATATATACGCCGAGATAGTCCTCACCTGCGACTCTCGCCGACGCAGGCCAGTTCAAGCTTGACGGTGCCGTCGCCAGCTCGGAAGCACTCAGTTGGAACTCGGCGGGGGTGTAGACGTTGCATCTCAACCCGGGCGGTGGAGTCACTGCTGTCTTGCATGGTTCCGGGGGACCCTGACTGCCAGCCGTGGCCTTATAGACGACAACCTTGGCGACCCCCGCTCGATCGGCGCCGGACTTTTTCACTACGGCCTCGATAATTCGATCGTCAGTCACGACTGATGTGCTTGTTGAGGTTCCTGTTCTAGCGGCGAGACGGGCCGCGGATGAGATGTCGATCGTGTTGCCGAACAGCTGCGCGTAATCGAGGATTCCGCCGATGATCGTCAGCACCAAGAGCATCGCAATTGCTGCCTCGACGAGAGCAGCGCCCGATTCAGTGCTGGTTCGGCGATGTGCTCGGCGTCTGCGCTCTTGCGATTCAGTTGTCGATTTCGTCATGCAAAACCCCCTGCCACGCTCCTATCGGCATCTAGACGGAGAGCTTTGAGGGCATATCTCGACATGACGTGCAGCGCAGATGTTGCCAAACGACTGCGTATCATGATGAACTGAAGGCATCAGTTGATCTAGGGGGCGCAGTGCGCGACTTAAAGATTTCCAACAGGGGCCTTCGCCTTTTCGTGGCACTCGCCGTTGCCATAGCCATGATGGCTGCGATACTCGCAAGTGGAGCTACGGCAGCCGACGCGAAGGGTCTCTCGCTCAGCTTTATTGGCACCGACGGATTGGTGATCAGGGGCGACCAGCTTCCAGCCTCCGCGGCTGTGTCTCTCTCGATACGCCACAGTGCTGGGTCTCTTGCGAGTTCGTCGACGACGACTGCTCAGGGCCGATTTCTCACGGCGCTGTTCTTGCCAACCGCTGACGGCAGGGCTGAGGTGACAGCCACTGTTGCTGGTCAGGTTCTTACCGCTTCAATCGGCGACGCTCTGCCTGCACCGACGTTCAACAGTGACGGTGTGAAGGTCAACTCACTGACTGTTTCGAGCACGACAGCTCCTGTCGGCGGCAACGTCTCGGCGTCGTATTCGATTCAGACGAATAAACCGATCACGTTCGCGTATCTCGTTGCTGCTGTTCGCGACTCACGAAACATTGACGGTCCCTCACTTGACTTCACCAACGAGCGTGCGGTGACCGTAAATGGCGAGCACCGCTTCACATCGTCACGCAGCTGGAGTGCAGCCGAGGCTTACGTCGTTCATGTCGCGTACAGCATTGACGGCACGAACTGGGTTCACTTCAACACTCCTTCGGCGAAGATCGCTGTCGGTGGAAACACGGCTACAACAACCGTGCCGCCAACTACGTCGGCACCGAGTCCGGTAACGACGCTGTACCCCTCGGGCACTCGCTGGGCTTCGGGCGCTGGCGGAAATCACGCTGACACAGCCGACCCTGCTCGGTTTGGCGCCTGGCGTGGAGAGCCTGTCACTTACGGAACGGTTTGGACTTATCCCGAGGGCTTCTCAAGCCGAGAGCAGGTTGGTGTCACCGAGTTCACGAAGCGGGGCTATCAAGGCATCATCAACATGTCGACCCCTTGGCCACAAGGCTCAACGTGGTCGCAGGCGGCGAACGGGGGCCTCGACGCCTACTGGACTTCGATGGTTGACACGATTGTCGAAGATTGGGGGCAAACGCGACAAGTGCAGTTGTCGTTTGCTTACGAATTCAACGGAACGTGGATGCCGTGGTCGATCAACGGCCAGGTCAGTGATTTCGGCAAGGCGTGGAAGCGCATGTACAACATCGTCCAAGCGCGCAAAGCCGGCAAGGACATAAAGGTTGTGTTGAACTTCTCATACGGCCCTCAGTCCGGTGCGGGAGCAACCATTGACCAGATGGTTCAAGCTGCTGGCGTCGGCTACTTCGACATTTTGGGCGTTGATGTCTACGACGCTTGGTTGCCTGACGGAAACGACGGGAACATCCGCACACAAGCAGAGTGGGATATGGCCTACATGCTGAATGCGGGGTCACTCGGCCCTCGTGGAGTTGGTGCATGGCTGGCTTATGCACGGTCTCTGGGAAAGCCGATCAGCTTTCCTGAGTGGGGTCTTTCTGATCGAAGAGACGTGCCGATCGCCGACAACCCGTTCTTCATCGAGAAGATGAATCAGTTCTTCCGTTCGATCGCACCCGCTGATCCGTTCAGGCCTGCAGCCGGACAGCTTGCCGGTGAAGCGTTCTTCAACACGTGGGACCAGTCTCAGGTGTACCCATCGACCAAGGTGCCGAATGCAGCCGCAAAGTATCAAGCTCTTCGGTGGGGCGTGTAAGCAGCCACCAGCGACACGCACACCCTTGTGTGCGTGTCGCTGTTAGACAGCAGCACCGTGCTCGCGGAGTAGGTCGTTGAGCTTTAGCTTCGAGTCAGTGCCCTCGGTTCGGTAACCAATGATGAGTCCGCACGGCAGGTCGTATTCGCCGGCAGGAAACGTCTTTTTGCGGGTGCCAGGGATGACGATCGCTTTCGCTGGCACTGAGCCGCGGTATTCGATTGGCTCGCTTCCGGTTACATCGATGATTGGCGTCGAGCCGGTAATCACGACGTTCGCACCGAGCACTGCTTGCTTTCCGACGCGCGCGCCTTCAACAACAATGCAGCGCGATCCGATGAATGCACCGTCTTCGACGATGACCGGCGCTGCTTGCAATGGTTCAAGAACTCCGCCGATACCCACTCCGCCTGAGAGGTGAACGTCAGCACCGACCTGCGCGCACGAACCAACCGTCGCCCACGTGTCGACCATTGTGCCTTCGCCAACCCACGCGCCGATGTTGACGTAACTCGGCATGAGAACGACATTGGCCGAAAGGAACGAACCGTAACGAGCGACTGCAGGCGGTACGCAACGCACGCCCAGCGCGTCGAAGTTGCGCTTAACCGGAACCTTGTCGCGATACTCGAACCAACCACTCTCTATGCGTTCGTTGTCGTGAGCGCGGAAGTACAACAACACGGCTTGCTTGACCCACTCGTTGACTTTCCAGTCGTCGTTGCTTGGTTCGGCAACACGGATGACGCCTAGGTCAAGAAGTTTCACCGCAAGGTCGACGGCCTCGACGCTTAGCGAGCCGGGGTCTTCCCACGACATCTCGATCTGCTGTTGCAGTTTGTCGATGTCGACCGATGGTTGATGACTGGACAAGGGGATTCTCGTTTCTTGTGTAGTTCAAACGCCAAAAAGTGTTGTGAGGCGGGCAGCTGCTTCACGGCAGCGTTCGAGTGAGGGCACGAGGGCTACGCGTACGTATCCGGCGCCAGAATCGCCAAAGATAGTGCCCGGCGAAACGACCACTCCAACGCTCAACAAGCGCTCCGCGAAAGCGTCGCTTGTGGCGCCGTCGGGGACCGCTATCCAGAGGAAGAACGTTGCGTCAGCCGTCACATCGTGGCCCGCGGTTTCAAACACTGGCATCAACAAATCGCGCTTCGACTTCCAGAGAGCGCGCATCTGTTCGACATGAGGTTCGTCGTTCCATGCTGCGATAGCAGCGTATTGCACAAAGTCTTGTGGGGTTACGCCGACCGACGCGCGGTAGTCGCGTATGCGTTTGATGACACGCGAACTTCCGGCGACGAATCCTGAGCGGTAGCCGGTCATGCACGACCGCTTTGACAGCGTGTTCACAACGACGACATTGCTCAAGTCGTCGAGTTGCAACGCCGACACTGGCGGTTCGTCGAACCAGATCTCGCTGTAAGCCTCGTCTGACGCGAGCAAGAAACCGTGCTCGCGCGCGAGTTCAGCGGCTTGTTCATAGAGTTCGATCGGCGCCGTTGCTGCTGTCGGGTTGTTGGGATAGTTCAACCACAACAGCGCCGTTCGTTGCCAAACATCAGCAGACACAGAATCGAGGTCGGGCAGATAGTCGTTTTGTGCAACGAGCGGAAGCTCGACGACATCAGCTCCGTGAAAGTGTGCACCGCGCGCGTAGACGGGGTAGGCCGGCGTCGGTACGACCACTGTGTTGCGCGACTCGGTCAACACGTAGGCCGGCAGGCTATGGATGATCTCTTTGCTGCCAATCGTCGGCAAGACGTCGTTGTTGTCGATCGTCACGCCAAACCGTTGATGCAGCCAACGCGCAATTGTTTCGCGATGTTCGGGAAGACCAGCGGCACGCGGATACGACGACACCTCAGGTATTGCGCTCGCAAGCGCTTCACGAATGAATTGCGGAGTTGGATCTTGCGGGTCGCCAACGCCAAAGTCGATCAGGTCAATGCCGCGTTCGGTTATCTGTTGCTTTGCTGCGTCGAGTCGCGCAAAAGGATAAGGCGCCGATGCATCGGGCGGACCTACCGTCATGCGCTGCCTCCGCCGGCAAGAAAGCGCTGAAGTACGGCGAAGCTTTGCGTCACAGCGCTGATCTCGACCTGTTCGTCATCCTTGTGTGCAAAAGCCGGATCGCCCGGACCGAAGTTGATTGCCGGAACTCCGTAAAGCGCAAAGTCTGCGGCGTTGGTCCACGCTTGCTTCGGCATCGGATCACCCGCGCCGGCGTGCAACAACGCGCGCACAAGTTCGTGGTCAAACACAACCGGTGCAGGAGGCGCGTTCGACACAACAGTCACGCGCGCGTGCTCAGATGCGAGTTGTTGTTGCCACATTGTGGCGACTTCGTCGGCGCGTCGGTTTGGTGCGTAACGAACGTTGACGTCGACCTCGATCGAGTCGGGCAGTACGTTGCGTGCCACCTCGCCGCGAATGGCGGTGACGTTGGCGACTTCTCTGAACTGCAGTCCGTCAATGTCGACATCATGCGGCTGCGCAACGGCAAGCGTTTGTAGTTGCGTAATGGCCGTGTGCGCGGCATTGCTGCCTGTCCACGGACGCGCTGTGTGCGCTGCCGTTCCCGTGAAGGTAACGGTGAGATTGAGGTTGCCTTGGCAGCCGAGTTCAAGGAGTTGTTCGTCGGCTCCATCAGCATTGCAAACGGCGCGTCGCTACAATTGCTGACACAGCGGCGAACGCCGGCAGGAAGACGCTTTCATCGCTCGGAAGTTCTTCGCGTCCGAAAAATAGAAACGCGAGATCAAAGGCAAATTGTCGGTACTTGCTTGATCTGCGGCAAGCCAGCGCGCGTTCGATCATCACGGCGAGGCGGCCTTCGTGTCGCATGCACCACGTCCATAGATCGCGTTGTCGCGTTGCACGCTCGGCACGTTGTTTGCGATCGGCACGGTGTCGGTGTGTCCGGCAATGACGACGAAAAGAAGTGTTGGGTCGAGGTGGTGTGCAAAACACCGTGACTGCATCGCCTGATGCACCGGCTCGAACTCCGCGGCATCAGCGACGTGATGTGCTGAGTAGCGCTGCTTCATCACGACTGACCGACGGAATGTCAATCAGCTCGCAAACGCGCCCCACCAACGCCTTCTCATTCATGCCCGCCGACGCTACTTTGCCCAGCACCCGCGGGCAGCAGCGCGGGAAGCCGGGCAAGACGCCGAGCAGCGCCGGCGAGTGTAACCAAAGGGGCGTAATTGGCCTCCGACGAAGCAACATCACACCCCTTGCGTTACAGCCCTCGTGACTATCGAGGCGGCGAGCCGCGTTTCTACGGGAACTCCGAGGCAAATTGTTCGGTGGCAAGGCCGCAGGGGAGGACGCTGGCAACGGCCAGCGACGAGCCGAGAACACCGCCACGCCGCGTTTCTACGGGAACTCCGAGGCAAATTGTTCGGTGGCAAGGCCGCAGGGGAGGACGCTGGCAAAGGCCAGCGACGAGCCGAGAACACCGCCACCGGACAATTTGACCGGAGGATCAGAGTTTTCTGAGAACGGTTACCACTACCCCGAAGATCTGGACCTCGTCGGGCTTGAAAACCATGGGCTCGAGCGTGGGGTTGGCCGGTTCAAGGATGATGTTCGACCCCTTGCGACGGTAAGTCTTGACCGTCGCTTCATCGCCCGGAATTCCGGCAACAACGATGTCGCCGTTATTGGCCGTGGATTCTTGCCGCACGACCACGAAGTCACCATCCATGATGCCGACTTCGATCATCGACTCGCCTCGCACTCGCAGCATGAATAGTTGGCCGTCGCCCGTGAAGTCTTGGGGGAGGGGCAACAGCTCTTCGAGATTTTCCTGCGCAAGAACGTCGGTGCCGGCAGCGACCTCACCTATAAGAGGCACGTGACGAGTGGGGCGACGCTCGATAACCGAGTCAGAGCCAGATTCCCACCGCACCTCGATTGCTCGCGGCTTGTCGGGGTCGCGACGCAGGAACCCTTGCTTCTGCAGCGTCGCCAGATGAGCATGAACGGTTGACGACGACGTGAGGCCGACAGCCTCGCCGATCTCTCGCACTGACGGCGGATAGCCGCGCTCTCGCAATTGAGAGTCGATGAATTCGAGGATGGATCGGCGCATGCCGGTAAGGGTTGCTGGTGCTTCCTGCGTCATCGCTTGGCTCCTTTTACCTGGTCAGAAGCAATGTCACACCCCCTTTCTATCGTTGGGGGACATGAGATCAGAGCAGACGCCAGGCCTTCGGTTGGTCAGTGGATCGGTTGGATCGATCAGTGAATTCGTGTCGGTTGGTGAATCGGTTTCGAACAATTGGCCGCTTGCATCGAACAAGCGTTCGTGCTTGGCTAACACTCTAGCGAACAAATGTTCCCCATGGGAGGCAAACGTGTCTTCAATCGCATATCAGCTCCCGGCACCAGCGACTCGGCCCCCGCTTGTCCTGGTGCCCGGCATCCCTCGCACGGCCCCGTCGGTGTTCTGGCGGCGCCGTGCGGTTGCTCTCGTCGTCCTTTTCTTCTTATTCGCCGGGCTTTACTCGGTCGTTTCGGCCGCCCTTACGCAAGTGACGGGTGTCGGGTCTGAACCGCAGCCGATAGTGGCGGTCTCGGCTCCGGTTGATGCTCAAGTGGCAGTCACGGTTGGTCCAGGCGACACGTTGTGGTCGATCGTCTCGGCGGCTCGTCCGGGTGATGACCCTCGGCCCTTGGTGGCGAAGCTCAGCAAGGCTCGTCATGGCGCTCCACTCCAGATCGGCGAGCGCATCACCATCCCGTCAAAGGGCTAAGTGTCAGTGAAGTGCGACTGTCAGGCGTGCGTGGTGGTCGAGCGACGTGCGTTCAACAGTTCGGCTAGTCGGCCGTGCAGGGTGGGGTTGGCGGCCAAGACGCTTGTGCCCGCTGGGTCTCGTCCGTTGATGGCGGTCACGAGCAAGCCCGCCTCGCTTGCAATGACTTGTCCGCCGGCAACGTCCCAAGGGCGTACCCAGTGTTCGTAATAGGCGTCGACTCGACCACATGCGGCGCGACACAGATCGATCGCAGCCGAACCTCCGCGGCGTATGTCTCTTGCTGCTGGCAAAAGGTGCGTCAAAACTTCGGCTTCGTTAGCGCGCCGTTCAGAGTCATAAGAAAAGCCTGTCGCAACAAGCGATTGTCTGATCGTGGTTTCGGTGCTGCCGGCGATCGGTTCATCGTTCAGATAGGCGCCGCGTCCGGTGACGGCGGTGAAGAGTTCGTCGACGGCTGGGCAAAAGACAACACCAACGCTCGGCACGCCCTCGATCTCGACGCCGATCGAAACGGCGAACTCGTTGAGGCCGTAGGTGTAGTTGACGGTTCCGTCGAGCGGGTCGACCAGCCAATGCACGCCCGACGTTCCTTCAAACGACGTGCCTTCTTCGCCAAGCATCCCGTCGTCGGGTCGGTGCGTGCGAATTTGCGACACGATGTGCTTTTCGCTGGCGTGATCGATCTCGGTGACGATGTCGACGCTGGTCGACTTGCTGGTGACTTTCCCAAATCCATTTCGCCGTCCTTCGAGCAATATGTCGCCCGCGGAGTTTGCGATCTCAACGGCCAGATTCAGCAATGCGTCCAAGTCGTGCACGCACCCCTTCTTACTCGCGTGGCCGCTCACTCAGCGCTCGTGCGCCGCTGGCTGGTCAGCACGCCGTACAAACGTGCCGCGCTCTTGTCGGCGCAACGGCGGTCGTGCCACAGCAACCGTGTACAACGCAGTTGCCAGCCCACGTTTCACCTACGCGAAAATCCCAAAACCGGCCGTTTTTCGGCCAACTTTCTGTCTTTTCGCGTAGGTGAAAGCAGCGACGGTGTGTCGGCTGGCGCCCCCGTGGCCGGCCCCCGTGCCGTTGGTGATGCGGCCGGCGTTCGTGAAGGCGGGATGTTGGCCGGCGTTCGCGTGGCTGGCGAGAATGCGGCGGGGAACGGTTCGCCCGGGCGACGGCAGGGCGCTAGCACCGGTTCCACAAGCGCGTGAGGGCGCGACGGGGCTCTGTAGGCTGACGCTCTATATGCCAGAGAAGCCTGAAGACATGTCGGTTCTGATTGTCATCCCGACCTACCAAGAATCAGCCAACATCGAGAGCATTCTCGAGCGCACTCGCACGGTATTTCCTGACGGCTCGATCTTGGTCGTCGACGACAACAGTCCTGATGGCACGGCCGAGCTGGCCGAGAAGGCTGGTGAGAAGTTCGGGCGCATTGACGTGCTGAGACGTCCAGGCAAGGCTGGCCTTGGCAGCGCCTACCGCGCTGGTTTCGCGTGGGGCCTTGCGAAGGGTTTCGACGTGTTGATCGAGATGGATGCTGATTTTTCGCACGACCCGGCCGCCATCGCAAGCCTCGTTCAAGGCATCGAAGACGGTGCTGATTTAGTGGTTGGTTCGCGCTACGTGCCCGGTGGCGCGATCCCTGGCTGGCCGGCGCACCGAGCACTGCTTTCGCGTTACGGCAACAAGTACGCAAAGACGATCCTCGGGTTGAAGCTCAATGACGCGACCGCCGGCTACCGCGCCTTTAGGGCGAGCATCCTCGAGCGCATCGATTACCCGACGGTCCGCGCTGATGGCTATGGCTTTCAGATCGAAATGGCTTACCGCGTTACGCGGGCGGGCGGCATCATTCGTGAAGTGCCGATCACTTTTGTTGACCGCACCGAAGGTGAATCAAAGATGTCAGGCAAGATCATCGTCGAGGCGCTGGCGTTCGTGACCGCCTGGGGTGTGCGCGACCGCGCCCTTGACGCGCTCGGTCTCGGGAAGAAGCTTTTGGGTGGCCGAACCCGCCGCTGAAGCTCGCCCGGCAACCATCCTTCACGTCGACATGGATGCATTTTTTGCATCGGTCGAGGTGTTGGTCGATCCGAGTTTGCGCAACAAGCCTGTGATCGTTGGAGGCGACGGTGCGAGGGGAGTGGTTGCGTCATGTTCCTACGAGGCGCGCTACTACGGCGTGCGCTCGGCTATGCCGTCGTCGAGAGCCAAACGCCTCTGCCCGCAGGCAATATTCGTTCAGGGTCGTTACGACCTCTACGAGCAATACAGCCGGCGGATGCACGCCGTTTTCGAGAGGTTTACGCCCCTCGTAGAAGGCCTTTCACTCGATGAAGCCTTCTTGCAAGTGGGCGGAGCACAACGACTGTTTGGTCCGGCGAGTGACATTGCATGGCAAATTCGCCAAGCAATACAAGACGATCTTGGCCTCACAGCGTCGGTTGGAGTTGCGAGTACCAAACACATTGCGAAGCTGGCTTCGGTTGCTGCCAAGCCAAAAGCATCAAAGCGCGGCCCAGTCGACGCCAAAGGCGTTGTAGTTGTGCCCGATGCGGCTGCGCTCGACTTCTTGCATCCGCTACCTGTGCGCGCGATCTG
This sequence comes from Acidimicrobiales bacterium, assembly GCA_044220495.1. Taxonomy (GTDB): domain Bacteria; phylum Actinomycetota; class Acidimicrobiia; order Acidimicrobiales; family JBBSGY01; genus JBGAQY01. Next base: position 64,196 of record JBGAQY010000002.1, on the reverse strand, counting down.
GGGAGTGGGCCCGAAATCTGCCGACCGTCTCGCAACGATAGGCATCACAACAGTCGGAGAGTTGGCGCGCACTTCCATTGAGTCACTCGAGGCAAAGCTCGGTAAAGCAACTGCGCAACATCTGCACAACCTTGCGTGGAATCGCGACGATCGCGAGGTTGAAGTGGCACGCGAGGCAAAGTCAATCGGACACGAACAAACCTTCGCGCGCGACCTGACATCCAGATCAGAAGTGCACGATCAGTTCGTTCGTCTTGCCGATGCAGTGACGACGCGCATGCGCAAGAACGGTTCCGCCGGACGCACGCTCACGGTGAAGATTCGCTACAACAATTTTGAGACGATCACCCGGTCGCGAACGCTGCCCAAGGCCACATCGAACGCGCCACTTCTAGTGAAAACTGCTGACGCTGTGAGCGAGGCCGTCGACTTTGATCGAGGTGTTCGCCTAGTTGGGCTGAGCGTGTCGAACCTCGAGAACGACCTGATCGAAGAGCAGCTTTCGTTGGGCGGATCATTAGGCGGATCATTGGCTGGGTCGCTCGATGGCTTACCGAGCGGCGCTTCTGGAGCTGATGAATCTGACGAGCCCGAACCGGAAGATTTACAGCTCGACGTCGCCATCGACGCCATCCGCGCGCGGTTTGGCGATGCGGCTGTGGTGCCAGGCCTGCTTGTAAGTCCCGACGGGCCTAAGATCCTGAAACAAGGCGAGCGTCAATGGGGCCCGTCGAAGGGTGACGAAAAGTAGCCACACGCTTGTCGAAGTGCCATCGAACTGCATTGTCGAACTAAGCACCACTGCGCGATGATTGTGGCCTGGTGCTCTTAGCTGGGTAAAGGGGTGAGAAGTGCCGCTGTCGGAAGATGAGCAAAGAATCCTTCAGGACATAGAGCGCAGCTTCTATGAGAATGATCCCGCCTTTGCGCGAGCGGTCAGTCGTCCCGCTCTTTACCGACATGCCGCTCGCAACTGCAAGCTCGCTGTCGCCGGCTTTGTGATCGGCTTTGTTGTTTTGTTGGTGAGCTTCACTCGTGTGCCTGCAGTTGCCTTCATTGGTTTCGTTGCGATGGTCGCGTGCTCGGTTTTCTTCGCTCAGAATTTGCGTCGGATAGGCGCCGCTGGTTTACGCGATGTCGCCGAGTCTGAAAAGGGTAAGCAAGTGAACGATTCGCTCGGCGAGGCACGTAACCGTCTTCGCAACAGGTTCCGTCGCGAGCAATAGGTCAAGTCGTTCAATGACCTTCACCACAACGAACCACGCAACTTGTTGGCAGGCCGCACCACACCGAATAGTGTCGTTCCGAATAACAAGGGTTACGGCGAGTAGCGGCGGTATTTTTTAACCGTGACTAGAGCGCTCGTTCTCAATGCGAGTTTTGAGCCTCTTTGTGTTGTGTCTAGTCGCCGAGCGTTGCTGTTGTTGCTCAACGAGAAAGCAGAAATGCTTCATGCCGGCGACGGCCATTTCCACGCCGAGAAGTTGGCGTTTCCTGTGCCTTCGGTGATTCGCCTTTTGCATTACGTGAAGGTTCCCTATCACGCCGGTATGGCGCTCAACCGGCGCGCCGTGTTCATGCGTGACGGCGGACGTTGCCAATACTGCGACGCCGCCGCCGAGAGCATCGATCACGTCATCCCTCGCAGCAAGGGTGGCACTCACACGTGGGAGAACCTTGTGGCCGCTTGTCGTTCGTGCAATAGCCGCAAGCGTGATCGCCTGCTCGAAGAGACCAACTTCGTGTTGCGCCGCCAGCCGCGAGCCCCTCACCAGCGAGTGTGGATGCTGGCCTTTCACGCCAATTCCGTCCCTGAATGGGAGACCTACCTTTCGGCTTGATCGTTTATTCCAAGTACCTTCTTGGGATGACTGATGAGCGGGCTGCCGTTGATGTCTTTGACGGCACATATCAAGCCTTTTTGTTCGACATGGATGGTGTTCTCACCGATACCGCGTCGACCCACTCACAAGCGTGGAAGTTGGCTTTTGACAGATTCCTAGAGCGCTGGGCGAAGGCGCACAACACAGCCTTCGTCCCCTTCGATCGTGTTAACGACTACCAGTCGTACGTCGATGGCAAGCGTCGTGAAGACGGTGTGCGTGACTTCTTGGCATCACGCAACATCACGCTTCCCGAAGGTACGTCGGCCGACGACACGAGTGTCGATAGCGTCTGGGGCGTTGCCAACGGCAAGAACGAGTTGCTGTTGAAGACACTCGCCGAAGAAGGCGTCAAGGTCTACCCGGGCAGCGTCGACTTCGTTGAGAAAGTGCGCGCTGCTGGATTCAAGACCGCCGTTGTTTCGTCGAGCGCGAACACAACTGCAGTGCTCGAGGCAGCCAATCTCAAAGGTCTGTTTGACGAACAGATGGATGGTGCGATTGCCGCCAAATTGAAGTTGCCTGGCAAACCCGCACCTGACACCTTTGTTGCAGCCGCCAAGAATCTTGGCTCCACCGTTGAACGTTCGATCGTCTTTGAAGACGCGCTCGCAGGGGTGGCTGCCGGCAAGCAGGGTGGCTTTGGTCTCGTAGTAGGTGTTGACCGGGTCGGTCAGCGGGAAGGGTTGTATGCCAACGGTGCAGACGTCGTCGTCGATGATCTTTCGGAGCTCATCAAATGACAACTGAGAAATCATTCGCGCTAGATCCCTGGGCAATTCGAGAGACCCAGTTTCAGATCGAAAACCTTCCGCAGAGCGAGACTCTGTTTGCCCTATCCAACGGACACATCGGCATGCGAGGCACGCTCGATGAAGGCGAGCCGCACGGCTTGCCGGGTTCATACCTCAACTCGGTTTATGAGCAGCGTCCGCTGCCTCACGCCGAAGCGGGTTACGGCGACGCCGAGTCGGGTCAGACCGTTATCAACGTCACTGACGCGAAGCTCATTCGACTGTTGGTGGAAGACGAGCCGTTCGACATCCGTTACGGCGAGTGTCACGAGCACGAGCGCGAACTCGATTTCCGCGATGGCGTTTTGCGTCGTCGTGTCAGGTGGACATCACCGGCAGGGCAGACCGTCATCGTGCGTTCGACTCGTTTGGTGTCGTTGACTCAGCGTTCAGTGGCCGGCATTGAATACGAAGTCGAAGCTGTCGACGCCGAAGTGCGAGTGGTGCTTCAGTCTGAGCTAGTTGCCAACGAGCAGCTGCCGCCGCAATCAAACGACCCACGCACGGCTGCAGTGCTTGCACAACCGCTGCATTCAGAAGATCACCACCACAGCGGAACCATGGTGAGCATGGTTCATCAGACCAAGCAGAGCAAGATTCGTGTTGCTGCTGCGATGGATCACTTCGTTGATGGTCCGGTGTCAACCCACGTTTACTCCGACAGTTCGCCTGACACCGGTCGGGTCACCGTCACTGCTGTTCTCAAGCCCGGCGAAAAGGTGAAGATCACCAAGTTCATCGGCTACGGATGGTCGTCGGCTCGTTCGCTGCCTGCGTTGCGCGATCAGGTTGCTGCCGCGATCGCGATGGCAAAGAGTGTTGGGTGGCCGGCCCTGCTTGAAGAGCAGCGAGACTACCTCGACGACTACTGGGCCAAAGCAGACGTTGAGATCGATGGCGACATCGAGATTCAACAGGCCGTTCGCTTTGCGCTCTTCCACATGATTCAAGCAACGGCACGCGCTGAGCGACGCGGTATTCCAGCAAAGGGTCTCAGCGGTCCCGGCTATGACGGCCACACGTTTTGGGACATGGAGACCTTCGTGTTGCATGCCCTCACATACATTCAGCCCGCTGTTGTTGCTGATGCACTTCGTTGGCGTCACTCGATCTTGCCGTTTGCCAAGCGACGCGCTCACGAACTGTCGATCGAGGGTGCCGTGTTCCCGTGGCGCACGATTCACGGTGAAGAGTGCTCGGGTTACTGGCCCGCAAGTACCGCAGCGTTCCATCTCAACGCTGATATTGCCGACGCCGTTGTGCGTTACGTCGAAGTAACTGAAGATGTTGCTTTTGAACGCACGATCGGTCTCGAGCTGTTGGTTGAGACGGCGCGTATGTGGCGTTCGCTTGGTCAGCATGACCTCGCTGGCAAGTTCCGCATCGACGGCATTACTGGGCCTGATGAGTACAGCTCGATCACTGACAACAACGTCTATACGAACCTGATGGCGCAACGGAATTTGCGTTCGGCTGCCGAGGCGGCCGAACGTCACCCGACGCAAAGTCGTTCGCTTGGTGTTGACACCGAAGAGATGGCGTCGTGGCGCGAGGCCGCCGATGCGATCTTCATTCCGTTCGACGAAGCCCGAGGAGTGCATCCGCAGGCCGAGAACTTCACGAACCACGAGGTGTGGGACTTTGAAAACACGCCCGCCGAGAAATATCCGCTGCTGCTCAACTTCCCGTACTTCGATCTGTATCGCAAGCAGGTCGTGAAGCAGTCAGACCTCGTGCTTGCCATGCACATGCGTCCTGATGCGTTCACCGACGAACAGAAACTGAAGAACTTCGAGTACTACGAAGCAATCACGGTGCGCGACTCGTCGCTGTCGTCATGCACTCAGGCCGTCATCGCTGCCGAAGTTGGTTACCTCGATCTTGCCTACGACTACTTGGCCGAAGCGGCGCTTGTTGACCTGCATGACCTCGGTGCCAACACGCGCGATGGCTTGCACTTGGCGTCGTTGGCCGGAGCGTGGATGGCGCTCACGATGGGCTTCGGCGGTATGCGCACTATCGGCCGTTCGGTGTCGTTCAAGCCTCAGCTTCCGTCGGGTATTGGTCGTATTGCCTTCAACGTTTCGTTCTTCGGCAGTCGCATAAAGGTCGATATCAGTAAAGGCAGGGCGACTTACACGCTTTGCGAAGGCGAGCCGATCGAGGTCAACCACTACGACCAGACGATCAAGGTTGGTTTCGAGGCGCAGTCGTATGACATCCCGCGTTTGCCTCATCGCGATCGTCCGGCATCACCGAAGGGTCGTGCCCCCGTTCGCCGACATGTAAGCGGGTAGTGCCGCAACAATTAACCGCAACAAAATAACAAAGGGCCTCAGTTGAGGCCCTTTGTTATTTAATCGACCGAGATCGCTTCGAGCGTGAGGTTGGGGTGGTCGGTCTCGACTTTGCGCAGCCAGTGCTCGCTGTTGAACACGGCCATCAGTGATCCGTCTTGCTTGGCGAGTATGCGGATGCCACTCATGTTCTTGAGCTCGGCGGCCGACGCAGGGTCAGTACGACGAGCGGCGATGTGCGGGAGATTTCCAAGGTGCACAGCTGCCCCAAACTCCTCAGCCATGCGATGTGAGAAGACTTCGAACTGCATACGGCCGACGGCGGCGAGCACTGGTGACGCTGGCCCGATGTCAGGGTCGTGCAGCACCTGAACAACGCCTTCTTCGTTGAGTTGCTCGAGGCCGCGGCGGAACTGTTTATGGCGTCCGGTGTCGACCGGCATCACGCTTGCGAATAGTTCAGGTGAGAACGACGGGATTGCGGGAAAGGCAACTGGTTCGCCAACGTAAAGCGTGTCGCCGATGTTTAGCTCGGTGGCATTGACCAGACCAACGACGTCGCCTGGCCACGCTTCATCGATGGTTTCGCGGTCGCTGCCGAACACGCTGGTGGCGTACTTCGTGGCGAATGGTTTGCCGGTGCGGCCGTGGGTGACGGTCATGCCTCGCTCGAAGCGTCCTGAACAGATGCGCACGAAGGCGACACGGTCGCGGTGGTTCTTGTCCATGTTTGCTTGGATCTTGAAGACCTGTGCTGAAAACGGTTGAGCGAGTGGACGACGCTCGCCGCTGACTGTCGGTCGTGGCGACGGATCAGGCGCAAGGTCGACTATGGCGTTTAGCAGCAGGCGTACGCCGAAGTTGGTGAGCGCTGAGCCGACGAACATCGGCGATGACAATCCAGCGCGAAAGGTTGTTTCATCGAAGTCGGCGCCGACTTCGTGCAGCAGCGATGCCTCATCGCTTGCTTGCTTCCACGCGTCACCTTCATCGGTTGCCGCTTGCTCAGCGCTCACGATCTCTTCGATTGCTTCGGTAGTGCCGCGCGCAGTTTTGGTGAAACGGATGAACTCACCGTTGCTGCGATTGATGACACCACGAAAATCGCCGGGGATGCCGACAGGCCACGTCATCGGAGTCGGCATGAGGTCGAGTTGTTCCTGAATCTCATCGAGCAGTTCGAGGGGATCACGACCGGGGCGGTCGTACTTGTTGAGAAATGTGACGATGGGCAAGTTGCGCGCGCGGCAGACCTGAAACAGCTTGAGAGTCTGCGCTTCGATGCCTTTGGCAACATCGAGAACCATCACGGCAGCATCGGCGGCGGCGAGCACACGGTAGGTGTCTTCTGAGAAGTCGCGGTGGCCCGGCGTGTCGAGCAGGTTGATCACGTGGTCGCGATAACTGAACTGCAGCACGGTCGATGTGATCGAGATACCGCGCTGCTGTTCGAGAGCCATCCAGTCAGACGTGGCTGAACGGCGACCGGCCCGAGCCTTTACAGCGCCGGCCTCGGCCACGGCACCGCCATAGAGCAAGAACTTCTCGGTGAGGGTGGTCTTGCCGGCGTCAGGATGGCTAATGATGGCGAACGTTCGGCGCCTTGCTGCTTGTTGGTTTATCGCCGTCTCGTCGGTCACTTGAGAAGGTTACAAGTACCGGCCGGCCAACAACGACGCCCTTTGCTCTAGCGTTTGAGCCATGCCTTGGCGTCTCGAATCTCACCACGATGTAGCTGACGCCTTGCACGCCATTGGCATTCCCGACGTCGTCGACCGCACCGTGAGGGTGTGTGTTCCCGCGAAGGAGGCATTGGTGTTGGGCAGCGCACAGCCTGAAAGCGACGTCAATGTCGACGCCGCGCAGTCACTTGGCGTTGACGTCGTGCGACGCCGAAGTGGTGGGGGATCTGTACTTGTCAACGACGACGACATTGTGTGGATTGACGTGTTGTTGCCGCGCAACGACGCGTTGTGGAATGACGACGTCGAGCAAGCATTCTTTTGGCTTGGCGACGTTTGGGCTGACGTGCTTGAGCGAATGGGTGTCGACGATGTGCGCGTGCACCGCGCTTCTTTGGTGAAGTCGCAGTGGACACGCACGGTTTGTTTCGCCGGTCTTGGGCCGGGTGAAGTCACGTCGCGCAACAAGAAGTTGGTCGGTATCTCACAGCGCCGCACGCGTGCCGGAGCGTTGTTTCAATGCTCGCTTTACAAACGTTTCGACGCGCCGCGCCTCGTTTCGTTGCTGCAATTGACGCCCGATGAGAAGGCTGTGCTGACGAGTGAGCTCGAAGCAACCGTCACCGATGTTCCGTCACTCGACGCCGCCGCGCTGGTGAGCAATTTGCTCGCCGCCTTGCCTGACTGACGGCAGCCTTGTCTGAGACTGATTGAGGGTAGCGGCCAAGTCTCAACCAACTGTCGAGGGTGCTGTCAAGTCCAGATTGAGGCTTTGTTACAGGTATCCACCATTTGTTGACCCTTGACCAACAAACTGTCGACCGGCGGAGCAATTTCTGGGTTTTTTGAAGTGCCGATCGAGGGTCGCAAGCGCATGGTCATCCCGTACACAGCCGTATTTCGCGCCAATGCCTTCTCTTATGCCGCCCAATCCTTTCCACCTTTCTCCTTCCATCTGGTTGACGCGTGGGGAATCGGGGCTTAATGTGGCGCGAAGTGGAGGGGAAGGGAGTGCGCCGGGATGGCTCGGTTCTTTGGGCGATACGAACACTCTCTCGATGCGAAGGGTCGCTTGATCCTGCCTTCGAAGTACCGGCCTGCCTTCGAATCGGGCGGTTACCTCTCTCAGTTCAACGATCGCTGCCTGGCTTTATGGACTCCCGAGGATTTCGAGAAGCAAATGGAACTCATGGAGGCCAACCAAGAGAAGGGCAAAGACGAACGCAACCTCGCTCGTATTTGGGCAGCCGGGTCGCAAGAGATCGAAGTCGACAAGCAAGGACGCATGGCAATCCCCGCGTATCTGCGCGACTACGCGCGACTGACTGGCGAGGTGTTGGTGAATGGCGCAATCACTCGGCTCGAACTTTGGAACCCGCAACTGTGGTCAGAGAAGGTGGCGCCGGCAGAAGAACAACTAACAGACGAAACGGCCGAAAGGTGATGACACTCGCTGCGCGGTGGGACATGCGCAGCCTCTCGACAAGTTTGGTGGAAGACCCTCGATCCGCCCCCTTCCATCTTTGCCAGCCGGGGACACATCCCGGCGGCGTGTTCTCTGTCGAGAGGCTGCGGATGCCCCAAGCAGATGCGACTCAACCGTTCCGGCACGAACCGGTAATGCTCGACGAGATCGTCGAGGTCTTTGGCGCGCTTGCTTCACTTGAGACGGGCGTGTTGATCGACGCGACGCTTGGTGGCGCGGGCCACAGCTCAGCGTTGCTCGAGGCGTACCCCAACTTGAACGTGCTTGGGTTAGATCAAGACGACTCAGCAATTGCTGCTGCAACCGAACGTCTTGCGCGCTTTGGCGAGCGTGTGCAGATCCGTAAAGCGCGTTTCGATGACATGGCTGCGGTTGCTGCCGAGGCATTTCCCGATACGCCAGTTGTTGGTGTGCTGTTCGACCTTGGTATCAGCTCGCATCAAGTTGATGTTGCTGGTCGAGGTTTTAGTTACCGACAAACGGGCCCACTCGACATGCGCATGGATCGTTCGCGTGACTTGTCTGCCGACGTTGTCGTCAACACTTACGACCTTGACGTGCTCACAGACGTGCTGCGCGATGGGGGAGAAGACAAGTTCGCGCGTCGCGTTGCTCAAGCGATTGTAAAGGCGCGTCCGATCAACGACACGGCTCAACTCGCTGAGGTTGTGCGCAACGCAATTCCGGCACCGGCGCGTCGACGCCCTGGTGATCCAGCGAAGCGTTCGTTCCAGGCGATTCGTCTTGAAGTCAACCAAGAACTCGATGTGCTCGATGGCGCGCTCGACGCTGCCCTTGCACTGTTGGCTCCCGGTGGTATTTGCGTAACGCTTGCGTACCACTCGGGCGAAGATCGCATGATCAAGCGACGTTTTATTGACGCGAGCACCGGGGGGTGCACGTGTCCTGTTGGGTTGCCTTGTGTTTGTGGCGCGAAGCCAACTGTTCGTTTATTGACGCGCGGGGCATTGAAGCCTTCCGCAGCAGAGACAGAGACCAATCCAAGGGCCGAGAGTGCGCGCATGCGCGCAATTGCAGTTCTTGATGTACATGACTTGGGGGAACAGTCATGAGCCAACGCCTTGCGCCATGGCCAATGTTCAATTCGGGGGGTGCGCGTCGATCAGAAGAAGAGTCGGGTGCGCCAACACGTCCGAAACTAAAAGTCTTAGAGGGCGGTAATTCTCCGCGCCTCGAACGACTTACACCCCGACATCGCCTTATCGCGCTCATATCCATGGTTGCCGTGGTGCTGTTCGGCGTTGTGTCGTTTCATGTGCTGCTTTCTCAGGGTCAGTACAACCTCGAGAAGATGCAGGCTCAAGCCGATCAGCAACAAGATCAATACGAGCGCCTGCGTCTACAAGTTGCGCAACTCGAATCTCCTGCGAGGATTACCAGCGAGGCACAAAACCGCCTGGGCATGGTGATTCCAGAACGCGTTACGCCAGTTGTTCCCAAGCCTGAAGACATCACGCCCGGATCTCAGACCACGGCGCGCACTTCAGACGACAGCGGGCCGGGTAGTCTCGACACCTGGTCCGGCGTAAAGCCCTACCTCGCATCTCCGACACAGTGACCCAAGGCAGCACCCCCGAAAGCAGCAAGCGTTTTTCGCTGAGTCGCCACCCTTCGAGGCGGCGACTCTTTGCTTTGCTGATCGTTGTTTTCGTGATGTTCAGCGCAGTGTTCGTGCGTCTCACGCAGCTGCAAGTGGTGTCGCAGAAAACGCTGTCTGACATTGGTGAGTCGCAACGCATTAGATCGATCACGTTGTCGTCTGATCGCGGCAGCATCTTCGATCGCTACGGCCACGACCTCGCCCAGTCGGTGCCGCAGCAAACGATTTGGGCCGATCCCCGTCAGGTCGCAGACGACTATCAGGCAGCTGCACTTCTTGCGCCCGTGTTAGGGCAAGACCTCACGTCGATTCAAGACAAGCTTCGCAAGAACAACTCGTTTGTGTATCTCGCTCGCAAAGTCACTGACGACGTTGCCGACAAGGTGAAGGCGCTCAAGATCAAGGGCGTTTCCATGTATGACGAACCCAAGCGTTTCTTGCCCGGCGACAGCTTGTTGAGTTCAGTCATCGGCAATGTGGGCATCGACAACGAAGGTCTGTCGGGCCTCGAACTGCAATATGAAAAGCAGCTCAAAGGTCAGCCCGGCAAGATGCTTGTTGAGCAAGACGTGCGCGGTCGTGACATTCCTGGCGGTTTGCGCAAAGAGACCGCAGCCAAGCGCGGCGATGACCTCATGCTCACCATTGATCGCGACTTGCAATTCAAAGTCGAAGACGCATTGAGCCAAGAGATCACGCGCGCAAACGCGCGAGGCGGCATGGCTGCGGTGATGGACACCAAGACTGGTGAAGTGCTTGCCCTCGCCAACCTGCAGGTCGCTGACGGCAAGAAGGGATCGCCGGTCAAAGCGTCGCCTAACAATGCAGCGCTCACCAATGTCTACGAGCCCGGTTCGGTGAGCAAGCTCATCACAATGAGCGCTGCGCTCGAGACGGGCATCGTCAACCCAACTTCAACTTTCAGCATCCCCAGTCAGATCAAGGTGGCTGATGCAACGTTCCACGAAGCTGAAGAGCACCCGCTTTACAACTGGACGGCCACTGACATCTTCACTGCGTCGTCAAATGTGGGCACGATCACAATTGCGCAGAAGCTCGGCAAGGAACGTTTGGATCAATATCAACGTGCGTTCGGTTACGGCGCATCGACGGGTCTTAAATTTCCAGGTGAATCGCGCGGTTTGGTGCTGAGCCCGAAAGATTATTCGGGTACGACTCTGGCAACAACCGCTATTGGTCAGGGTGTGTCAGTCACTGCCATGCAGATGCTCGGCGCCTTCAACACGATTGCGAACGGTGGCGTGTACGTTGCGCCGAAGCTCGTCAAGGCAACTGTCGACGACAAGGGCAAGGTGCGTCCGACTGCAGCGTCGACGACTCGTCGGGTGATCTCTCCGCAAACGGCCGCACAGATGAACCTAATGATGCGCGAAGTGGTGCGCGTCGGTACGGCAACTGCTGCGCAAGTCGAGGGCTACGACGTCGGCGGGAAGACCGGTACTGCTCGCAAACCTCGTACAGACGGCCCCGGCTACGAAGAAGGCGCCTATGTGTCGAGCTTTGGTGGCTTTGCGCCGGCGTCTGATCCACGTCTGACAACCATCGTCATTCTCGATCAACCAACACCAATCTTCGGTGGTCTCGTTGCTGCGCCCGTGTTCAGCGACATCACGCGCTTTGCACTGCAGGAATACGGCATCAAACCAGTTGCGGCTAGCCCTGACCGCTTTGGCGTTCCGTTTGCTTCTCCGACGGCGTCTTCTGCCGCCAACGAAACCGATGCGAAGCCGGGCACAACGGCGGCTGACGCGAACGCAGTGACCGCAGCAATCAACAGTTCGACAACGACAACTGCTCCTGGCGCAGCAACATCGACGACAGTGAAGCCAAATGGATAAAGGCTGGTCGGTGTGCGTCTAGACAAGCTGTTAAACGAGGTCGACGCGTACGATCGTCCGGCTGCGTCGCGCAAGCTCGAGATCTCTGCCGTCACCGATATGGTGCAAGACGTAGTGCCTGGCACCTTGTTTTGCTGTGTGGTTGGTTCGCGCGCCGACGGCCACGACTTTGCTCGCGAGGCTGTCGAACGCGGTGCTGTAGCCCTTCTTGTCGAGCGTGATGTCGACGCTGACGTTCCGCAAATTCGTGTCTCTAATGTGCGCGCTTCGCTGGCATTGGTGTCAGCTGCACTTTACGACCATCCGAGCAAGAACATGCGCTTGGTCGGCGTTACTGGCACCAACGGCAAGACCACGACGACACACGTGCTCGCCGCCATCTTGCGTGCCCACAATTGGGAGACCGCAACGATAGGCACGTTGAGCGGCAGCTACACCAGCCCACCGGCTCCTCAACTGCAAAAGATGCTTGCAGAGTTCCGCTCACAGCGAGTGCACGCCGTTGTGATGGAAGTTTCTTCGCACGCGCTCGATCAACACCGTGTCGACGGCATCCGCTTTCGCGCTGGGGTGTTCACGAACTTGTCGCAAGATCACCTCGACTACCACCAAACTATGGATGCTTATTTCGAGGCGAAAGCTGCGCTGTTTGACCCTGGTCGGTGTGACAAAGGCGTCATAAACGTCGACGATCCTTACGGTCAACTGTTAGTCGACCGCACGGCCGTGACGACGGTCGAGTTCTCGCTGGAAGACGCTGAAGACTTGAGCATGGGTCCGAATGGCAGCTCCTTCATGTGGGAGCAGCAGCCGATCAAATTGCCACTAGTCGGCCGGTTCAATGTCTACAACGCGCTTGCGGCAGCGACAACGGCGCGCACGCTTGGCGTTCCGCCCACCGTCATCGCTGAAGCTCTCAACAACGTGTCGCCTGTGCCTGGCCGACTCGAACGCATTGTTCGCGGCCAGCCCTTTGCTGTTTACGTCGACTTTGCTCACACGCCCGACGGGCTGCAGAGCGTTCTCGAGGTTGCGCGCAGCGTCGCTCGCAACGAGAGCAAGGTCATTGTTGTGTTTGGTTGCGGTGGCGATCGCGACCGCGAGAAGCGCCCGCTGATGGGTGCTGTTGCCGAGCAGCACGCACAGCAAGTGTTTGTCACGACCGACAATGCGCGCAGCGAGGCCCCTGCTGACATTGCCAACCAAATCTTGAAAGGCATGAGCAACCCCACGCGGGCTCATGTTGAACTCGATCGAGAGGCGGCAATTCGCGCCGCAATGCGATCGGCAAACGCCGGTGATGTCGTCGTAATCGCTGGCAAGGGCCACGAGACAACTCAAGAAATCAACGGCGACAAGCGTCCGTTTGACGACCGCAAGGTTGCCGTTGCTGCGATCGAGGCCGTGCGCCCATGATTGCGCTCTTGATAGCCGGTGGTGTCGCCATTGCCGTAGCACTGCTGGCAACGCCGCTTTTCATAAGTTGGCTGCGCGACCAAAAGATCGGGCAGCAGATTCGTTCTGATGGGCCCCACGGACATCACACAAAAGCAGGAACACCCACGATTGGTGGTGCGTGCATTCTTGCTGCCGCGCTTGTTGGCTATGCGGTAGCGCACTCGCGTATCGGCGCGGTTTACACACGCGGCGGCCTGTTGGTCATGTTGCTCATCATGATGATGGGTGCTGTCGGCTTTCTCGACGACGCGCTCAAGATCCGCAACGGGCGCAGCTTGGGTCTCAAGTCGTGGCAGAAAATGACCGGGCAGATCGTTGCCGCCGTTACGTTTGCTGTTCTTGCCCTCGAGTGGGCAAAAGTCAACACGCACTTGTCGTGGACCCGCTTCGACTCGATCGGGTTTGATCTTGGGCGAATCGGCTGGGCTGTGTTTGCTGTCGTGTTGATCGTTGGTTTCTCGAATGCCGTCAACCTCACCGACGGTCTCGACGGGCTTGCCGCAGGAACTTCGGCCTTTGTGTTCTCGTTCTTTGGAGTGGTCGGTTTTTGGCAGCTGCGTCACTTCGATATCTATCACGTGCCGCAATCGCTCGACCTTGCATTGATAGCGGTGGCGATGGCCGGCGCGTGCGTGGGCTTTCTTTGGTGGAATGCGGCGCCGGCAAAGATCTTCATGGGCGACACAGGTTCGTTGGCGATTGGGGCTGGCATGGCCGCTCTCGCGCTCGTGATGAACGTTCAGCTGTTGCTGTTTGTTGTGGGCGGACTGTTCGTGATCGAGACGGCGTCGGTCATCTTGCAGGTGATTAGTTTTCGATTTTTCCGCAAACGCATCTTCCGCATGGCACCCATTCACCATCACTTCGAACTGAAGGGGTGGCCAGAAACCCACGTCATCATCCGTTTCTGGATCTTGGCCGGACTCTGCGTTGCGTTGGCACTTGGCTTCTTCTACGCCGACTTCTTGCGTCGCCCGGGAGCACTCGACTGATGTCCGCGTGTTGGCAGAAGTGGTCAATTAGCCTCAACGTCGGAAGTACACCCGTTGCGGAGCAGGCATCTTGAGCACCACGACCATCAAGCCGCGTGGCAACTCGACTACTAAGAAGCGCTCGACGTCGAAGGCTCAGGGCGAGAAGGCGCGCGCATCAGCGTCGAAGTCAGCAAAGCCGTCAAAATCGACTCTTGGTGCCGAGGTTTCCAACGGCTATTTCTTGCTGACGACACTGGTCGTTGTGTTGTGCGCATTCGGTTTGATGATGGTGTTGTCATCGTCGTCAGTCGAAGCGCTTCACACTTACGGAAGTTCGTGGGTGTTCTTCAAGCGCCAGATCGTTTGGCTCGCGATGGGTGCCGCAGTTCTTTTTGTGGTGCAGCGCATCGACTACCGCGTCTGGCGAACGTGGGCGCCGATAGCAATCGCCGTTTCGGCGATCTTGATGATCTTCGTATTGATACCCGGTATCGGCATCACCGTGAGCGGATCGCGTCGATGGTTGGGCTTCGGGCCGATTCGCATGCAGCCCTCTGAGATAGCGAAGCTCGCAATGGTTGTTTATGCCGCCGGATTGTTAAGTCGTCGTGAGCAACTGATGCACGACTGGCGGCACAGCACGCGACCAATCATCTTGATGTTTGGTGTGCTTGGCGGTCTCATCATGTTGCAGCCCGACATGGGCACAACGCTCATTCTTGGCTCGATTACCGTCACTGCGCTTTTTGTGGCGGGCACACCACTGAAACGCATGGGCAAGCTTGCCGGTATTGGTATTGCGGCGGCCACGTTTCTGGCGATCGTCGAGCCTTATCGCCGAGCGCGCCTGATGTCGTTCTTGCACCCGTTTGAAGACGCAGCCAACGGTGGCTATCAGCAAGTGCAGTCGCTTGTTGGCATTGGTTCGGGCGGAATCTTCGGTGTTGGTTTGGGTGCCAGTCGCGCCAAGCTCGGGTTCTTGCCCAATGCGCACACCGACTTCATCTACGCAATCATCGCTGAAGAGTTGGGCTTGATCGGCGCCGGGCTTGTCGTTGCCTTGTTCATTGGTTTTGCCATCCTCGGCGTGCGCACAGCAACGCGCGCCCCCGATCAGTTCGGCGTCATTGTTGCGTCGTGCATTACGGCGTGGGTGGTCTTCCAAGCGTTCTTGAACATCGGTGCTGTGATCGGCATCTTGCCCGTCACGGGCGTTCCGTTGCCGTTCCTTTCGCAAGGTGGTTCGTCGCTCATCATCTTGATGGCGGCGACGGGCATCCTCTTGAACATTGCGCGCCAAGGCGAACTGGCCAATCGCAAGCAGGTCGATTCAACTGCGGTCTAAGGGCAACCGCCCGTATGCACTGATTGTTGGTGGCGGTACTGGTGGTCACGTAAATCCCGCCTTGGCAATTGCTGACGCGATAGTTGCGCGCGGACACGAGAGAGGGTCGATTGCTTTTGTCGGATCAAAGCGCGGACTCGAATCGCGACTAGTGCCCGAAGCCGGATACCGCATCACGTTGCTGCCCGGCCGTGGCATCGAGCGCAAGGTGAGCAAGGCATCGATAGAGGCCGTACTCAGTTTGATCGTTGCATTGGCACAAGCTCTGGTGCTTGTGGCTCGTCAACGTCCTCAGGTGGTCGTGTCGGTTGGCGGATACGCAGCGGCACCATGTGCGATCGCTGCGGGGCTGTTGCGCGTTCCACTCGTATTGGCCGAGGCCAATGCGGTGCCGGGTGCAGTGAACCGGCTAGTCGGACGCATGGCTAAAGCAAGCGCTGTGGCAATGCCCAACACTGGATTGCCGCGCGAGGTGGTCACGGGTAGCCCGGTTCGTCCTGAGATCGCGCGCGTCGACAGATCAGGCAGTGCGCGCAATGCGGCAAGGCAAAAGCTTGAGCTGCCCGAACATCGCGTTGTCGTCGGTGTTTTCGGCGGCTCGCTTGGCGCCCGCAGTATCAATCGCGCTGTTGTTGAACTTGCCGACAAGTGGAGACATCGCGGTGACGTCGCTATTCGTCACGTCGTTGGGTCGCGTGACTGGGCGAACGAATCGCTGCGCTACAAACCGGGCGCCGACGATCAGCTCGTGTACCAGGCGGTGGAGTACGAAAATCAAATGGCAGTTTTCTACGAAGCAGGCGATGTATTCGTCACGCGAAGTGGCTCGACGACGGTCGCTGAGATGACCGCTACGGGATCGCCCGCAGTATTTGTGCCGTTGCCCAACGCTCCCGGCGATCATCAGACGGCAAATGCAAGAACGCTCGAGTCGGCTGGCGCTGCAGTGCTGCTGCCCGATGGGGAAGTGACGGCAGAGCGTCTCGACGACATATTGACTCCCTTGATTGCTGACGCAGTACGCCGTAACGAGATGGGCGCGGCGGCCAAGGCGTTTGCTGTGCCTGATGCGGCTGATCGGGTGGCTGCGCTGGTCGAACGCCACGCCAAGGAAAGATGAAATGCTGGTGCAGTGGTACGTAGCACTCCAATAGACCTTTCCGACAGCAGACGAATTCACATCGTTGGAGTGGGCGGTTCGGGCATGAGCGCCATCGCTGGCGTGCTCAGCGCGATGGGCCACGACGTGAGCGGTTCTGACGCGGCTGACTCAACTGCGTTGCGACGAGCCCGCGTTGCTGGCGTCAACGCCTACGTGGGTCACGCAGCCGACAAGATTCCTGCGGAAACCGAAGTTGTCGCCGTGTCTACCGCAATCGCTTCTGACAATGTCGAAGTTGTTGAGGCGGCGGCGCGCAGCCTTCCCGTATTGCGCCGTGCCGACCTGCTTGCCTCAATCGCAGCCACCAGACAAACGATCGCGGTCGCCGGCACCCACGGCAAGACGACAACATCGACTCTTGTTGCCCTCGTGCTCGAAGCCGGCGGAGTGCAACCGTCGTGGGTTATCGGCGGCGAAGTGCTCGGTCGGGGCTCAGGTGCGCATTGGGATTCTGGCAAGTGGTTTGTAGTTGAAGCCGATGAAAGCGACGGCACGTTTCTCGAACTCGGGGCCGAAGCAGTTGTAGTTACCAACGTCGAGCCAGACCATCTAGAGCACTACGGAAGTTGGGCCAATCTGCAAACGGCGTTCGACACATTTGTCGAATCTGCATCGAAGCATCGCGTTGTGTGCATCGACGATGTTGGTGCCGCGCTACTCGCTGAGCGATTTGAAGTAGCGACCTACGGCCAACACGAGAAGGCCACGTATCGCATCGTCGACGTTCGCCCCGGCCGCTTTGGTGCATCGTTTGGCGTAGAGCATCAAGGCTCGATCGTCCCCATCGAGATCAATGCGCCGGGTCTACATAACGTGCGTAACGCAACTGCGGCACTGGCCATGGGCCACTTGCTTGGCGTGCCGCTCGCCGTCGGCGCAAATGGCATTGCGAATTACCAAGGCGTGGGTCGTCGTTTCCAAAGACGTGGCGAGCGCAACGGCATCTCGTTTGTCGATGACTATGCGCATCTGCCAGGCGAAGTCGCTGCGGCGCTAGCAGCTGCGCGCGACGGCGAATGGAACCGTGTTGTCGCTGTGTTTCAACCGCATCGATATTCACGCACGCAACAAGTGGGCGCCGACTTTGGTGGGGCTTTTGATTTTGCAGATCTACTGGTTCTCGCTGATGTTTACGCCGCCGGTGAAGCGCCCCGCGCTGGCATTGACGGCACCATTGTTGAGCGGGCTGTGCTGGCCGAAGACGGCCATCCTCCGGTGACTTATGTAGAAGACCGAGCAGTGTTGGCAAGTGAAGTCGCTGCGCTGTTGCAGCCCGGCGACTTGTGCATCACATTGGGCGCTGGCGACATCACCAAACTCGCCGACGAGATCATCGAACTGTTATGAGTTCGCCTGACACAACCGACACACCGGCGATCAACCAAGCCGCCGCGTTGTTGGGCGCGCGCGGCGAACGCAATGTAACCATCGCTCCGTCGACAACCTATCGATTGGGCGGACCAGCCGCCATCCGCATGACCGTTCACAACGACGACGATGTGGCCTTACTGCGCAAAGTCGTTGCTGAAACCGGTATTGACGTTTTGATCATTGGCAACGGTTCGAACATGTTGGTTGCTGATCGAGGGTTTGCCGGCCTTGTTGTGAGCCTCGCTAGCGCTTTTGCCGAGATCGAGATCAGCGCTGGGGGAGTTGTGCGTGCCGGTGGCGCTGTCAGCTTGCCTGTGTTGGCTCGCCGCACCGCTGCTGCATCACTGACGGGCCTTGAGTGGGCCGTAGGTGTGCCGGGAACTGTGGGCGGAGCTGTGCGCATGAATGCTGGCGGACACGGCTCGCAAGTCGTTGAGTCACTGAGTCGTTGTCGACTAGCGAGTCTTGCTGGCGCTCGAGACGAAGTTGTTCAAACGGCGTCGCTCGATCTGAGTTATCGGCACTCCAACATTGAGGTCGATCAGCTAGTGCTCTGGGCTGAGTTTTCTCTGCGCGCGGGTGAACGCGAACAGTCAGAACGCGAAATCGCCGACATTGTGCGTTGGCGACGCGACCATCAGCCGGGCGGACGCAACGCGGGCTCGGTGTTCATCAATCCCTCTGACGACTCGGCCGGTCGTTTGGTCGATGTGTCTGGTTGTCGGGGTCTTCGCATGGGGTCGGCATCGGTGTCAGACAAGCACGCGAACTTCATTCAGTCTGACGACGGAGGCCTGGCCGCCGATGTTCTTGCTCTCATCGTCGAGGTGCGTCGCCGAGTGCTGGCTGAGACCGGCGTGAGCCT
Source organism: Acidimicrobiales bacterium (assembly GCA_044220495.1). Taxonomy (GTDB): domain Bacteria; phylum Actinomycetota; class Acidimicrobiia; order Acidimicrobiales; family JBBSGY01; genus JBGAQY01. The sequence goes on along the minus strand of JBGAQY010000002.1, from coordinate 45,399 downwards.
GAAGCCTGAGGTTCGCCTAGTTGGGTTCACCGATGAAGAGCTAAGCCCTCTATGGCCATCTGACGGGGTCATTTCGTGAGTCCCCGATTCAAACCACGCTTGCCGAGCCTGCCTGGTCTGCCGACCTTGCCAAAGCCGTCGAAGACGGTCGTCAGCGGGGTAGCGGGTACGGCTGCGGTGCTGGCTGTAGGAGCGGTCAGCGTTCTTCAATTCGGCTTGCTAGACGTCGACACGATCGCAGTTTCCGGCAACACGCAGGTGTCGACCGAGGCAATCAAAGACACCGCTGGTGTTCACCCTGGGCGCGCAATTTTCTCGGTAGATGAAACGCGAGCTGAGCATCGGCTGCGTGCCAATCCGTGGATTTCATCGGCGAAGGTTTCGACCGACTGGCCGCACGGTGTGCGCATTGCCGTCACCGAACGGCGGGCCATCGCGCAGGCGCAAACCGTAAACGGCAAGTGGGCTCAGATTGGCGAAGGCGGTGTCGTCCTCGGCGTTGGCGATGCGCCGACACCCGAGCTCGGTGCGTTGCTCGACGTGCAAGCGCCCGCTACTCCGGGTCAGCTTCTCGACTCGAGTGCGACTGATCTCGTGGAGTTGGCGACGCTCCTTCCGCAGTCGCTTCGCAGTCAAGTTGTGCAGTTGCAAGTCGACCCGAAATCGGGCTTGCGACTTGGTCTTCGCAGCGGTGTGATTGTCGAGTTAGGTGACAAGCGTGACTTGCCCGACAAGCTCACGTCGGCCGCCGCAGTTGTGTCAAACGGCGATGCAAAAACAATGGCTGTGCTCGATGTGCGCAGTCCACATCTGCCCGTTGTGACACCCAAAGCCTGAAGCGCGAACTTTTTTCAGAATTTTTTTCGCGCAGATTTTCCGCCTTGGTCGTTGTGTGGCGCGCTCAGGTGTCGCGATTTGCAGGTCGGGCGAGGCGCAAAGTCAAACCCTAAACATTGAACTAGCTGCCGATTCAATGAACTCCAACCCTCAACCTAAACAATCGATCAATAGTGGAGGTTGAGGGTGCGACATTTCCGTCGCTCTGTCACTTGCATCCTGTAGGGTTCCCGCATCAGTTCCAGTGAGGGGAGGCGCAAGCCGTGTCAGTGGCAGCGCAAAGCAACTACATCGCCGTGATCAAGGTTGTTGGAGTCGGCGGCGGGGGTGTTAACGGGGTCAACCGCATGATCGATGCCGGCCTCAAAGGCGTCGAATTCATCGCCGTCAATACCGACGCCCAAGCCCTCCTGTTGAGTGACGCCGACGTCAAAATCGACATCGGTCGCCAACTCACTCGCGGACTTGGTGCGGGCAGTGATCCAGAGATCGGTCGCAAGGCCGCGGAAGATCACCGCGACGAACTTGAAGAGTCACTCAAGGGTGCAGACATGGTCTTCATCACGGCGGGCAAAGGCGGCGGCACCGGCACCGGTGCGGCTCCTGTTGTCGCCGAGATCGCGAAGAACCAAGGCGCGTTGACGATCGGTGTTGTTACTCGACCATTTACTTTCGAAGGTCGTCGTCGCGCAGTTCAGGCCGAAGCAGGCATCCAACGTTTGAAAGATGCCGTCGACACTCTCATCACAATTCCCAACGACCGTCTTCTCACTGTGAGCAACGACAAGACTTCAATGCTCAACGCATTCAAGATGGCCGACGAAGTTCTTTTGCAAGGTGTGCAGGGCATTACCGATTTGATTACGACACCCGGTTTGATCAACACCGACTTTGCTGACGTCAAGATGATTATGAGCAACGCAGGCACCGCGATCATGGGCATCGGCACGGCGTCGGGCGACAGTCGTGCGGCCCTCGCCGCCAAGGCTGCCATCACGAGTCCGTTGCTCGAGGCGAGCATCGACGGCGCTCGGGGCATCTTGCTCAACATCGCTGGTTCGACAGACCTCGGTCTGTTCGAGGTCAACGAAGCAGCCGAGATCATTCATGGCGCTGCGCACCCCGACGCAAACATCATCTTCGGTCAGGTGGTCGACGACTCGATGGGCGACGAAGTTCGTGTCACCGTTATCGCCGCCGGTTTCGACCGTTGGGACATTGATGAGCAAGGCAACATCAACACCGAAGAAGATGTCTTTGGGCGTGATGAAGTTCTCGATCTCACTGAAGAGTCAGAGTTCGACGTTCCTTCATTCCTGAAGTAGTCACTCGTTTTGCGTGTAGGCGCGGCGACGGTCGAATGGACCAACGCCAGTCACGGAAATCTCGGCCATAACCCGCCGCGCCACGCACACGACGATCGCTGTTGCGGCGTCGAAGCCGAAGCACGGCGACGTGCGGTGCATGCCCGGCCGTGGCATTGGCTTGAACAGGTTCACGGTGCCGAAGTCGCCGTTGTCGATGCCTATTCAGCGCCTTCTGCGAGTGCGGGCGACGCGTTGGTAACAACGGCAGCCGACGTGACGCTTGCTGTTGCTACGGCAGACTGCGGGCCCCTTGCCTTGGTCGGTGACAACGGAGTGGTCGGTGCAGTGCATGCCGGCTGGAAAGGTCTGCGCGCTGGCGTTGTCGAACAAACCGTCGACGCCATGCGGCAACTCGGTGCGTCGTCTATCGAAGGCGCCTTGGGGCCATGCATTCACGTCGAATGCAATGAGTTCGGTGTTCATGACCTCACCGAACTCGAAGCGATGTGGGGTGCAGAAATACGGGGGTTAACGCGCCAACAGACGCCCGCTTTAGATCTGCCTCGTGCGATCGAAGCGGTTTGTTTTGAGGCAGATGTGAAGCTCCTTCATATCGATGAGCGCTGCACCGCGTGCAGCGGTGAGTTCTTCTCTCATCGTGCTAATCGCGATTGGAATCGACAGGTCATGTTGGTGTGGCAAGACGCCACCTGAGGCCGAGGAGGCACTAGTCTTTGCAAGCGAAGTACAGCTGCTTTGAACGCAGCACACGCAGTCAACGGGGAGCAGGGGAAGCGGCATGAGCTCGGTTATGCGCAAAGCAATGGTCTACCTAGGGTTGTCTGACGACGACTACGACGACTACGGCCGCTCCGAACAGTCGGCTGACCGCAGTCGTCCGTCAGCATCGGCAAACCGTCCGTCAAATCCCGGCGTTGATTACAGCCGAGGCACCACGAGCATTCGTCCGCTCGCGCGTCAAGAACAAGCAGCGCCGTCGGCGACAGCAACGATGAACCGACCAACTGTTGTTCGTCCGCTTGAAAACGTGGCCGACCAAGGTCCAGTTCGTGTGCACGTGATCGAGCCGATCGAGTTTGGTGACGCGCAAGAGATCGGCGATCGTCTCCGCGATAACCAGCCTGTCATCATCACGCTCTCTGACGTCGACCCCGAACTCGCTCGGCGCTTGATCGACTTCTGCAGCGGCGCAACTTACGTGCTCGGCGGAGCGATGGAGCGCGTTGCCAAGAACGTTTTCTTGCTCACCCCGTCAAATGTCGAGGTGCCACCAGAAGAGAAGCAACGACTAAGAGAACGTGGCCTTTACCGCTCGTAACAGGCACACTTGAACCATGTTCCTTTGTTGGGCAATTCAGATCTATCTGATCATCTGTGTATTTAGGGTCGTCGCCAGCTGGCTTGATCTTGGTGAATCGGGTGGCTTTCTTTCGGCAGCCACGATGATCGCTTATTCGTTTACAGAGCCCATCTATCAGACGCTTCGCAAGGTTTTGCCGACGCCGGGCGAGCTTCCTCTTGATCTCGCTCCAGCTGTCGTCATTGTCGTTCTCGGTCTAATTCGTAGCCTCGTGTGCTGAACCGCATTTGACGCCCTGACGAACACTTTGGGTCCTCGACGGGTAAACCCCCTTGAGGATGGCTAAGGTTTTGTGTATGGAGCTAACTGCGAAAACCCTGCACGACGTAACCTTCGGTGCGAAAGTTCGAGGCTACGACCCGGCCGAAGTAGATGACTTTCTTGCTGCTGTAGCCGAAGGTGTTGAAGAGCTTCACGAGCGTCTACGTCGCGCCACCGAGCGAGCCACAAAGGCCGAGCAAGATGGCGGCACTGGTGTCGTTACTGAGTCGGCGCCAACCTCGGCCGATATCGGCAAGGTGTGGGAGCGTGCAGCGGCCGCCGCAGACGCCGCAGTCGCCGAAGCCAGGGCCGACGCCGAGCGTCTAATCGAAGATGCTCGCCAGCGCGCTGACGCGCAATTGAAAGACGCGCAAGAGCGTGCCGAAGCGCAATTGAAAGACGCAGAAGAACGTTCGCAAGCACAACTGCGCGAAGCGCAAGAACGCTCCGAAGAACAGCTCCGTGATGCACAAGAGCGTTCTGAGACCCAACTCTCCGATGCTCGTCGCGAATCAGAAACGCAACTGCAAAGCGCCCGCCAAGAAGCCGAGTCGGCTGTCAGCACAGCTCGTAACGAGGCGGCCCGAATTGCTGAAGAGGCGCAAGGTCAACTGCGCAGCGAGATTGCCCAACTCGAACAAGCTCGTCAGCAACTACAAGAAGATGTTTCGAGTCTCTCGGGTTACCTCGACGGCGAGCTTGCCAAGGTGCGTGCCACGTTGCACAGCGCACTCTCGACGCTTGACTCACACAGCCCAAGCGGTTCCGCCCCCGAGGTCAGCAATGTCGTGACTCCGCCGGCTCCTGCTTTCTCTGAGCCCGAGATGGCCGCGCCGGCGTCAGACGACGTTCCGATGCTCGACGAAGTCGACAGCATGCAAATGGCCGACAGTGTCGAAGCGATTGAAACCCCTGAGCCCGACGGTCACCCATTCCAAGACGGTGAAGTCGAGTGGGAGAACACTGAGCCCGAGTGGGAAGAGCCGGCTCCGGCGACCGCCGCTGGCTTGATGGAAGACGAGCAGATCACTTGGCCCGACGACGTTCCTGTCGCTGAAGACGCGCAGGGCGATGCAATGTCGTCGAACGGTGCGGGCGAAGTCGACGATGCCGACCCGTTCTTGGCCGAGCTGCGTCGGGCGGTCAACGAAGACGAGCCAGTCGGGCCGCGCGTTGACGATGGCACCGGTGATCCGTCGATCGATCGTCTTTATTCAAGTGACGACGATGACGACGACAAGAGCGGATTCTTCCGCCGCAAGAAGTAGCTCACAGCCGGCCAGCTGCGTTGTGGCAACGCAGCTCAAAACTTTGGGGGAAGTCTGCCGATGATTTTGGTTGCGACACTCATTCTGGTCGTGGCTGCCGTTGCCCTTTTGGTTATCGGCTTAGTTACTAGTTCTGCAGCCGCCTACCTGGCGGCTGCAGCCGCGAGCGCGGCCTCAGTGCTGATCCTGTCGAAGTTTCTCAGCGTTGCTCGCGAGCAAACCTTCGTGAGCAACCCGCCACCGCAGGCCGAGCCTGACTGGGGCCGTTCACTTGCACAAGCAACACCTGAGGCTCCGCGTCAACGCACTGTGCAGAGCGTTGCTATCGAAGGATATGAAGACCTCGTTGCCAGCGAGATCTTGCCCACGCTCGAACGACTCACCATTCCGCAGCTCGAAGAAGTGATCATTCGTGAGCGCAATGGGCTTCATCGCGAAGGCATCATTTCTCGAGCGGAGATGCTTATTGATCTAACGCGTGCGTCTGACGTCGACATCCGTGAGCGCGGCACGCCGGGCGCCAGCCCTCTGCGTTCTCGCCGTCGTCAGCAACCCGTTGATCTGAACGCCGAGCAAGCGTCAGTGGCGAGCAGCACACGCCGACAACGCTCTAACGACACGTCGCCTACACAAGAGGCCAAGCCCGACGAGTCGGGCGAAGACCTGCAGATCTGATCTCCCTGTCTGCCTGGTGGCGTCAAGGGTAGAGGCCCGCGACTTACGCGTTGCGTCGTAGGCGTAGTGAGATTGTGTCGCCTTCGATCTCGCCAGTGGTGTCGAACATGGCTGCGTTGTCACTTCGGTCAGGGCCGATGGTTAGTTCGTCGGCGAGTGTCTGCGCAGCTATGTAATCGCGATGTGCTTCAGCAGCGTCGGCAACAGCACCGGTTGTCGTGATGACCAGCTCGATGTGGTCGCTCACATGAAGACCGGCGTCGCGGCGCGCCGTCTGCACGAGGCGGATGATGTCTCGGGCAAGCCCTTCTTGAGCGAGCTCGTCAGTGATGTTCGTATCGAGCACGACAACACCACGATTGCCGGGCAACGAGCGGCTCGTGTCTTCGTTGAGCGGCTTGAAGCGCAGATCGAACTCGCCCTCAGTAAGCGCCTCGCCGGCAACGGTGACAGTACCGTCGCCGTTGTCGGTCCATTCGTTCTGTCGAGCAGCAGCGAGGATCTGTTGCACCTTGCCACCAACGCGTGGACCAACGATGCCGGGGATCACCGACAGACTGAATGAACCACAGCTCGTTACGTCGGTGGTGAAGTCGACCTGTTTTACGTTGACTTCATCAGCGATCAATTCAGCAAATGGGCGCAGCGAGCCGACCTCTGGCAAAGCAACTGTGATTTTCGCAAGCGGCAAACGCACGCGCAGGCCTTGTGCCTTGCGAACCGACAGCACCTCAGAGCAGATGGCGCGGACAAGGTCCATTGCTGTCACCAATTCGTTGTCGTGCGGCAGTTCGTTGGCCGTTGGCCAGTTTGCGAGGTGAACACTTTGTTTGCCCGTGAGGCTTGTGTAGATCTCGTCAGACACCATCGGCAGCAGTGGGGCGGTAACGCGTGTGATTGTTGCGAGCACGGTGTGCAGGGTGTCGTAAGCATCTTGCTTGTCGCTGTCAACCGACCCCGGGCTGCTGTGACGCCAGAAGCGGTCACGACTGCTGCGAATCCACCAGTTGTTGAGCGCGTCGATGTAGCGCGTGATTTCAGAGCATGCGCTACCGATGTCATTGGCATCCATCGACGCAGTGACGGCGTCGACCAGTTCGGCAGTCTTGGCGAGGATGTAGCGATCGAGCAGCGACGACTGATCGGTACGAAACGTTCCCTTGATGCCGTCGATATTTCCGTAGAGAGCGAGGAAGTACCACGCGTTCCAGATCGGCACGAGTACTTGGCGCGACGCTTCGACAATGAGTCGACGTTCGGCGAGTGTCTCGCCACCTCTTAGTACCGGTGACGACAACAAGGCCCAACGGGTTGCATCGGCGCCGAGCGAATCGAACACCTCGTTGACATCGGGGTAGTTGCGAAAGCGTTTCGACATCTTGCGTCCGTCGTCGCCGAGCACGTTGCCGTGGGCGATGCATGTCTTGAACGCTGGGCGGTCGAAAAGCGCCGTGCCAAGAACGTGCAACGTATAGAACCAGCCGCGAGTTTGCGGTTGGTATTCAACGATGAAGTCTGCGGGTGAGTGCTCATCGAACCACTCGCGATTCTCGAATGGATAGTGAACCTGCGCGAACGGCATCGAACCCGATTCGAACCAACAATCGAGCACGTCAGCAACGCGTCGCATCGTCGACTTGCCCGTTGGATCGTCGGGGTTTGGTCGCGTTAGTTGGTCGATGGCAGGGCGGTGCAAGTCGCTCGGCCGCACGCCAAAGTCGCGCTCGAGTTCGTCGAGCGATCCGTAAACATCAACACGGGGATAGAGCGGGTCGTCGCTCTTCCATACGGGGATGGGTGCACCCCAGAAACGTTGGCGCGAGATCGACCAGTCGCGCGCGTCGGCGATCCACTTGCCAAAGCGCCCATCTTTGATGTGTTCGGGAATCCAGTTGATCTCTTGATTGAGCTCAACCATGCGGTCACGGAACTTGGTGACAGCGACGAACCACGACGAGATCGCAAAGTAGATGAGGGGAGTGTCACTGCGCCAGCAGTGCGGATAACTGTGCGTGTATTGCTCGCGCTGGAACAGTCGCCCTGACGCCTTCAGCTCATCGACGATCTTTGGATTGGCCTCGAAGACTTGCAGGCCTTCGTAAGGCGGAACCAGGGCGGTGAACTTTGCTTGCGAGTCGACGGGATTGACCATGGCGATGTTGTGGTCTTGGCAGGCGCGGTAGTCGTCTTCACCAAAGGCGGGGGCCATGTGTACGGCGCCCGTGCCTTCTTCGGTGCTGACGAAATCGCCGGCAATGATCTGAAACGCGTTTTCATGATCGGCGAAGTAGTTGAAGAGGGGCTTATAGCGGTGGCCGACGAGTTCAGCGCCCCGCATCGAGCCAACCTTTTCAGCCTTTGAAAGTTGTTGTTTGTACTTGCCCGCAGTAGATGCGCCGACGATGTAGCGAGCGATTTCGCCTTGCTGGTTCGTGAGTTCGTAAACGTCGTATTCGATGTCGTTGCCGACCGCAATTGCGAGGTTTGACGGCAATGTCCAAGGCGTGGTCGTCCACACCAACAAGTTGAGGTTGTCTTCAAGTTGAAAGGCAACGGTTACAGCGGGGTCGACGCGATCGCGATAAGCGTCATCGAGACGCGTTTCGAAATTCGACAGCGGCGTCTCGCATTCCCAGCAGTAAGGCAATACGCGCTGGCCTTCATACGCCAGGCCCTTTTCGTGTAGCTGTTTGAAAGCCCAGATGACCGATTCCATGTAGCTGGAATCCATCGTCTTGTAGTCGTTTTCGAAGTCGACCCAGCGCGCCGCGCGGGTGACTGTGGTTTCCCACTCGTCGGTGTAGCGCAGCACTGAGTCGCGGCACGCATCGTTGAAGCGGTCGATGCCGTAATCGAGAATTGCGTCTTTTCCGCTGAACCCGAGCTGACGTTCGGTCTCCATCTCGGCGGGCAACCCGTGACAGTCCCAACCGAAACGGCGGTCGACCTTTTTTCCGCGCATTGTCTGGTAGCGCGGCACTGTGTCTTTGACGAACGACGTGAGCAAGTGGCCGTAGTGGGGAAGTCCGTTGGCAAAAGGTGGCCCGTCGTAGAAAACGAACTCGGGTTCGCCAATTCGTTGATCGATCGACGCCTGGAAGGTGCCCTCTTTGGCCCAACGAGCCAAAATTGCCTCTTCGATCGCCGGAAAGTTCGGTTGCTGGTGAACGTCGGGATACGGATCGGACATTTGCCCAGCCTAAACCGGCCCGAATCGTCGCGAAGCCATGACGCAGGGGTCGCTCTGCGGGTAGCGTCGGCGGGCAATGCAGAGGCGAACGGCTGGTAGCGACGAGATCGAGTCGTTGCTTGCCCCTGCCTTGAAGCATCCTGGCGAAACGTTCATCGGCTTCGACTTCGACGGCACGCTGTCGCCGATTGTGGCGAGGCCAGCCGACGCCCGGCCGTATCCCGGCATTATCGACACACTCGATTTGATTGCTGCTCGTTTTGGTTTGGTCGCCGTTGTAACGGGTCGGCCAGCTTCGTTCCTCATTGACCATGTGCGCACTGGTCCTCTAGTTGCGCGATGTGGTTCTTACGGGCGTCAACGTTTGCGCGGCGATAGCGCGCGTCTCCACCCTGAAACTGAGCGTTACTTGCCGGCCGTGCGCAGTGCTGAAGAAGTGTTGCGGCGTTCGTGGTTACCGAAGCTGCCGAGTGGTTGCGAGATCGAGAGCAAAGACTGCAGTTTTGTTCTCCACTATCGCAATGCGCCTGACGCCAACGAAGAAGAGATTCGCGAAACGGTTCACAGTTTCGTGGCCGGCGTTCAACTCGTGGCCCACGTTGGACGAAAGTCGATCGAGGTGGTTCCACCCGACGGGGTCGACAAAGGTTCGACCGTTACCGATCTGATCAACAGCAAAGCGTTTCACCATGGCATCTTCATCGGAGATGACATAGGCGACATGTCAGCCTTCGTTGCCTTTTCTGAGCTCGAAAAGAGTGGAGATTTTTCGGGCGTGCGGGTTGTCATCGACAGCAGTGAACTCGACGAAAAGCTCGAAATCGTGGCTGACTTGCTGGTCGAAAATGCCCAGTCAGTGCTCGATGTTCTGCAAGTCGTTCCGCCTCTCGTTTAGAGCGGGTACCCTCTTGCGCCTCAGAAGGAATATTTCGTGGTCGGCCCCTGTTCATCCGGCCCCTGAGAGCGCACGTCGTCTACTGTGACGGCGCTTCAATCCCACCGAGGAGGTGTGATCCATGCCAAAAGCCCCTGCAAATGGCAAAAAGGTTCAGAAGAGCAGCGCCGCAAAGGCGCCGGTCAAGGCCGCAAAGAAGACAACGAAATCTGTTGGATCGTCAGCGCCGGCCAAGAAGAGCGCGGCAAAGTCCGCTGCTGTGAAGGCATCAAAGAGCGCGCCAGCAAAAAAGGCCGCATCGAAGGTCGCGAGCGTCGCCAAGAGCGCAGCCAAGAAAGTTGTTGCGAAGAAAACTGCGGCAAAGGCGACTGCAAAAGCAGCACCCGCTAAATCCGTAGCGAAGAAATCCGTGGCAAAGTCGGCGCCCGCAAAGAAAGTTGCGACGAAAGCGCCTGCCGCGAAACCAGTGGCAAAAAAGGCCGCTGCGACAACAACTCCGGCAACAACCAAGGAAGTTAGTAAGTCGACTTCGGCTAAGAAAGAACCAGCAAAAAAGGCAGCCGTTAAAAAGGCGGCGGCGTCTGCCGACAAAGTTTCAGAAGTAACTCCACCGAAGCCGACCTTGCCCGCAGGAACAGTGCTCAAGAGTCAGCCATCGGTGCCGAAAACCAAAACGAGCACGGCTGTAAAGGCCCCGATAAAACCGGTAGTGGTAGCAAAACCAATGAGCAAAGCAGCAATCGCGAAAGACCCCTTCCTCAGCTCCCAGCAAGCCATGCTTCTTCGCGAACGCGAGGAGTACATGGCGCAGGCCGACGCGCTGAGAGAAGAGGCCGAGCAGATGGCCGCCGACATCGAGCCTGGCGACACGCAGTTCGATGAAGAGTCGGGCGAAGGCGCTACCTCGAGCGTCGACCGTGAGCACAACCTGCGCTTGGTGACCCAAGCAATGCAAACCGTCGACGAGATAGACCGTGCGCTGGCCAAAATGCTCAAGGGCACTTACGGGCTTTGCGAGCACTGCGGCAACAAAATTGCCCAAGCGCGTCTCGAAGCCCTTCCGTTCGCGGCATTGTGTGTGGAATGCAAGAGCGGAGGCCTGACTCGCCGCTAGACGGCGATCAGAAACACACAACCCAACTCGACGAGGCGGCCGAGGCCGTTGGTTCTTCTATTTGGCCGGTCGTGTTGGGCGTCTCTGTGGTGGCAATCGTGGTGCTCGTTGCCGACCAACTCACCAAGACTTGGGCTGAGCGCGCGCTTGCCAACGAGATCATTCATGTTGTCGGGCCGCTTCAGCTTGCCCTTACCTACAACCGCGGCATGGCCTTCGGTGTCGGAACAGGCATTGCTCCTTATCTGGTCGCGTTCACGATCGCTGCTGTGTTGTTTGTGATGGTGAAGAAGTCTGAGCACCTTTCGAAGTTCGGTGTGCTCGGCGTGGGCCTCGTGCTCGGCGGTGCCATTGGCAACGTATGCGACCGACTCTTCCGCAGTCACAACGGTGCCGTTGTTGACTTCATAGATCTGCAGTGGTGGCCCGTGTTCAATCTTGCCGACTCGGCTGTTGTGCTCGGAGCTCTGACGCTTGTCATCATCGCATCGCGTCACGACAGTCAAGAGGCCTCTACCAATGATTGAAACCATTCCGCCGTCGCTCGATGGTGAGCGCGTTGATCGTGTTGTTGCCGTGCTGACCGACTTGCCGCGTTCGGTTGTGGCGTCGCTTGTCGAGCGCGGCGCGATCACTATTGACGGGCGTGCCGTGAGTAAACCGAGTTTCAAAGTGGCTGACGGTCAAACTCTCGAAGTCGAAATGCCGACCGAAGATGACAACGCTCCCGAGCCGCAAGCCGACATTGATTTCACCGTCATCTACGAAGACGAACATGTGATCGTTGTTGATAAGCCCGAAGGTCTAGTCGTTCATCCGGGCGCCGGAAACCCTGATGGCACGCTTGTTAATGGGCTGCTGGCACGCTTTGTCGATATGGCCCAGACGCGACCGGGTGATCCCATGCGACCTGGCATTGTGCATCGGCTCGACGCTGGCACGTCGGGTCTATTGGTTGTTGCCCGCACGCAAGTCGCTTACGAAGCCTTGGTTGATGCGATGAAAGAACGCGACGTTGGTCGTCGTTACCTAACGCTCGTGTGGGGCGATGTTCAGCCCGACCGCGGAATGATCGAAGCTCCCATCGGCCGGGCCGAAGCGAATCGTTTGAAGATGACTGTTTCAGCCAAAGGTAAGTCAGCGCGCACGCGATACGAGGTGATGGCGCGACACGATGATCCAGTGCTGTCGCTAGTTAACGCCGAACTCGAGACTGGGCGAACTCATCAGATTCGCGTGCACTTTGCTGCGATCGATCATCCTGTTGTTGGCGATGGGCGTTACGGGGGAGTGCGTTCTGGTCTCAAAATGAGTCGGCCGTTCTTGCACGCCCAGCAGTTGCGTTTCGATCATCCCGTTACGGGCGTGCCCTTGCAGTTCGAGTCGCCACTTCCGTCGGATCTAGAGGGTGTGCTCAGAAAGCTGGGGCTCGAGGCCCGCTAACCACTTCGGTGGCGCCTATGTAAGGCCTATCAGGCCTATGTAAGGGGCGAACCGGGCGCGATGCGCATCGGTGCATCGTCGTCGCCGCCGACAAGGCCGTTAGCGCGCTCAACCATGTCGGCCAGGCTGAACGAGTCGAGATACGCACGCATGTGCACGCTCATATCGGCCCACACGGCGAGCAGCGCGCACTGCCCTTCGTGCTCACAGGCGCCGTCTTTGTGCGGTTCACCAAAATCGCCGGCCACAATCGGCCCGTCGACGGCGCTCACGATCTGTGAGAGCAATATGTTCTCGGGTTTGTCGGCCAAGACGTATCCGCCGCCGACTCCTCGTTTGGATCGAACCAGGCCGGCGCCCTTGAGCGCTAGCAGGATTTGTTCGAGATAGGGCTGCGGCAGGCCGGTTCGCTGTGCGATGTCACGCACCGAAGTGGGCGTAGAACCGCCCTCATGCAGGGCTAATGACAGCAAAGCCCTGCTTGCGTAATCACCTCGAGTCGACACCTTCATGACCGCACCACGTGCACATCGTACGGTGCAATCGCCTTTGTAAGGCTCTTTTCCGCCTAATCTCCAGTGCAATGAGTTTGCAGGCCGACCCCGTGCTGCCCGATTACAAGGGCGCTTGCACCTCCAACGTTGTTCCCGAGCTGGTCAAACAACTGATTGGTCAGCCGGTAGCCGAGTGGATGCCCGAACCGGTCAAAACGGCTAGTCAGATCGTTTTGCTCGTTCTCGACGGTCTCGGGTGGGAGCAACTGCAGAGCCACCGAGAGTTGGCGCCAACGCTTGTTGAGTTCGACGGCGGCCCGATCACCACAGTTGCGCCGACGACAACCGCAGCTGGGCTTACATCGATCGTCACGGGTCGTCCGCCATCGGCGCACGGGATCCTTGGCTATCGCATGGCTGTCGAAGACGACACGCTCGACGTTCTGAAGTGGACGACATCGGGTGCTGATGCGCGCCAGACGGTTCCGCCCACTGAGTTTCAATCGCAGCCCGCATTTGCTGCCAATCCAGTTCCCGTTGTGACGCGCAGCCACTTCATCGACAGCGGGTTCACTCAAGCGCACCTACAGGGCGCGCGTGTTGTTGGTTACAGCGCTGCGTCGAGCATCCCGCTCGAAGTGTGGCGTTTGATCAAGTCGGGTGAGCAAATGGTTTACGCGTACTACGACGGCATTGACACGATTGCGCACGCGCATGGTTTGGGTGAGCACTACGACGCCGAGCTCTACACGGTCGACCGTTTGATTCGCGATCTGCTTGCGGGATTGCCCGCCGGATGCGCATTGGTAGTCACTTCCGATCACGGCCAGGTTCAAGTGGGCGGACGAGTGCTTGAAGTCGATAGCGACGTGTTCGACCTGTGTTCGCGGATTACTGGCGAAGGCCGCTTTAGGTGGCTGCATGCGAGCGAGGGCAACCAAGAAAACCTGTTGAAGCTGTGTCAAGAGCGCTACTCAGAGCTTGCATGGGTACGTTCACGGCAAGAGCTGAGCGACCAAGGTTGGTTTGGTGGGCCCATCAGCGACCGCTTTGCCACGCGCCTGGGCGACGTTGCATTGGTCGCATCGGGCCCAATTGCGTTCAACGATCCGGGTCACGTTTCTGAGCGATTGATGCAGTGTCGCCATGGCTCGATGACATCCGCTGAAGTAAACGTGCCGTTGTTGAGCAGACTTGTTTGAGCGCGACGCTCCGGCAGTAAATGAAGATCAAAGAAAGAAGTAGTTGTGAGTTCTGACGTAAACGGTGAACGACCCGAAGTCATCGTGGGCAATCAAAGCGAGGTCGTGCCTGTCGATGACGATGCCAATGAACCGCGCGAGGCAATCGAACATCCGGCCAAAGTCATGCGTATTGGCACCATGATCAAGCAGTTGCTCGAAGAAGTTCGCCAAGCACCGCTTGATGATCGCAGTCGCATTCGTATGCGCGAGATCTACGAGACGTCAGTGCGCGAACTCGGTGAAGGCCTTTCGCAAGACCTGCGCGATGAACTCAATCGCCTTGCCTCTCCGTTCGATCAAGATCAGCCGCCAAGCGATTCTGAATTGCGCATTGCGCAAGCTCAGTTGGTCGGCTGGCTTGAAGGCATCTTCCACGGACTGCAAGCCAGCTACTTCGCTCAGCAGGCAGCGGTGCGCGGTGAATTAGAGCAGCGCGCCCGTCGTGGTTTGCCTCAAGGCAACCCAGAGACCGGCGAGACCGATGAAGACGGCCGCCCGGGTACTTATCTCTGATTAGAACTGCGGTGTTGTCTGCACGATCACGGTGACTGAGTAACTGCCAGCCGTCTTGTCGCCAGGCACCTGAACCTTGTAGCCAAAGGTGAGGTTGTCGTTGAGCACGTTGCCGGGCGTGTTTGATTGGTCGGCAACGATGTCGCCCGGTGCAAACGGCGACAGTCCTGCATAGAGGGTTCCCCCGGCAAAAGTGTCACCGGCGCCGTCGACAGTTGTATCGGAGCTGGTGAATCCGAAGTAGCCGTTCGCGCCGGCGCCGGGCCACGCACCTGGTGTCGAGCTGCCGATGCTCGAGATCGTGCCGCTCGTGCCAGAGAGTTCGCCAAGCGCGTATTGACGCACCTTGTATCCGCCAGTTGCGTTGGTCTGTATGTTCACCGGCAAGTTGGCGGAGTTCGTGTAGCTGTTGCCTGAGTTGAGTATGCCGAGGTCGAGTGACGACGCCATCGTGACCGTGATGAATGGCCCAACTTGTTGACCGTTCGACGAAAGCACGGCGCCAACGTTCCCTTGTGCGTCAGTGGCGCGCACGTTTACGAAGTAGGTCAGGCTCGTATCGAGCGTCAAACCAGATGCAGTGACAAACGTGAGTGCTGCGTTCGATGTCCAACCAACTACGTCGGTAAGGCCAGCACCAGTGCCGATCGAGTACTCATAAGACGCAACGCCTGAGCCTGATGTATCAGTTGCGGCCCAGTTGCCCGAGATGTCGGTGACTGAGCCCCCGTTGTGAAATATGTCAACAGTCGTGCCGTCGTATACGTAAGTGACCGTTGGGCCGGTTGTGTCAACTGAAAATGCGTCGCCTCCGCTGTTAAAGCGCGTCCAGTTGGAATACATCGCGTGATTGTCTTTGCCGCGCACCTGCCACTTGTATTGGGTGTTGCTCGACAGACCGGTGATTGTTACCGACGCCGTTGCTCCGATAGCTGCCGCGCTTCCGCACGTGTAGTTCTCGGTGTTGGTGAACGCAGATGCAACTGGCTGCACTTCCGCGCACAAAGCAATCGTGTTGCCGGCATCGCTATCTGAGACCGTTGCCTTCAAGACGACCGTTGATTGGTTTGTCCAGGCAGCTGTCGTGATTCCGGTTGATCCATTCGACTTGTATTGCGCAATCGACGAAGGAGCGGTGGGCGCAAGGTTCATGAAGCGCCAGTACGCGAACGAGAAACCCCCTGGGTCGCCAAATAGGTCAGGGATTTGTCCGCCGTCAGAGTTGGTGAGCGCGATGGTTGGCCCTGCTGACAGCTGTACGCGCTTTGCGAAGAAACCGCCGCTTTGGCCGCCCACGAGAAGCATCAGTTTTGAGCTATCGGTTGGGTCCATCTCGATGCGGTAGTTGATTTGGTTCGCGTCGAAGGGGGTCGACACGGCAAGGTTGCTCGGCGTGTTGGCTGTGCCGAAGTTCGAGCCGTTACCCAAGTAGTAATGCACGCTTGTAGAGCCAGAATCGGCGAAAACGATGATGCTTCGCGTGGCGCCGCCTGACGTCAGCCAGCCAACGGCAACTTCGCGACTCATTGTATAAACCGTCTGCGCGCTTGTGTCGAGGTTGGCAGTGTTTGTCCACGCGCTGCCGCTCCAGTAGCCCGCTTGCAAGTCTTTTCCCGCTTCGCCGAGCGAAGCAAAGACAATCTCATCGTTCGCGGGATTGGCGGCAATATCCACGTGAGATGCGTCATCAAGGAAGGTTGCAGGAGTGGTTACGGCGCTCCACGTACACGACGCGGTGCCCCCAGTGCATGTTGCATAGCGCACGCCGTTTACGCCGTCGGTGCCAGCCGAGATGCCCCACACGACCATGACATCACCCGAGCTCGATTCGTATTCGACGTCGAAGCTTTCTTGGTCGGGATAGCCAGTTGATGCCTCGACGCTCGTGGCAAGCGAAGCAGTCGGTTCGTTGCCCCATGCTGACCCCGACCACTGCATCGCTGACAGGTCGCGGTCGTTATCCACCCATATTGCTGTCAGAAGGTTTGAGCTGCTGCGACGGTCCCACGCGAGTTTTACCCACTTGACAGCCAAGCTCGTTCTGATGGGGTCGAGGTTGGTTGCGCTCGACCATCCGGCGCCGCACGCCGTGCCGCCTGTCTTGGTGCGGTAGGCAAGCTCATTGGTCGCCGCTGCGTCCGTCGCATACAAGACCATGGCATCGCCGCTGTTTGTTTCGTAGGCAATGTCGAAGGTTCGATAGGCGACATCAGATGAGATTTGTACGCTCCACTCTTGATGCCAACGAGCGCCGTCGTAACACATCGTGCGTAGGTAGCCGTACTCGTCGATGTAGGCAGCGGTGGCTGTGTTCTCCTTCGGTGAGCTTCGGGCGATCAGTGAACGAGAGCGGTCGCCCATTGCCTCGGTGGTCGGGTCGGAGAAGGTGTCTGACGAGCCTGAGTAATTGCGCATGCGTTGATTCAGTGAACCAGATAGCCCCGTAAGCAGGAAGCCGTCGCTCGTTGTGACCCCGGCGGGCGCGTTGCAAAGTGCATCCTCGGCTTTGATTGCCAACATCTGAATGGTTGACGGATTGGCCATCGCCATTGTTGCCGTGGCGACAACCGTGCCTGGCGTGTTGAGGATCTTGTCTTGTACGAGCATTGAACGGCTGTATACAGCCTGACGCATGCTGTAACCCATTCCTGCCGTAACTGTCGACGTGACGTCGTCGTCGCTGACCACCGAATAGATGAGATCTCCGGCGCATGTTGTGTTGGTGCTTGGCGTTGCAAAGCCGTCGGCTGACGTCGGTGCGACTGCCGTGTTCGATGTCATGCGGTCGATCGGATCGGTGTGTGCGACATTTCGATACTCAGTGACGATGAGGGAGCGCGCGGCCATTCCTTGGCTGTATGTCACCGTCACTTGATTGGGCCCCGCGGCAATGTTCGTGGCAATGCAGTTAGCGATCCCGCGGGGCGACGAGTACTGCTGTTGCGCAGTTATCGTCTGGTACGTGTTTCCTTGAGAATCGGTGCACACGGGAGCTGGCTCGTCGTAGTTGTAACTCGTCGACACGACGATGGCGTTTCCGGCTGTGTTGTCTGAATGAAATGTTGCTTGAACGTCGCCGAGCGTTCCTGATTCGCCAAACCCAGCTGTTTGCACGAATGCAATTCCACTGCTGGGCGGCACCTGTAATCCATTAGCCGACCGAAAGGCAACCATCACCGTTGTTTGACGTTGGTCTGTGCCCGTTTGCGTAAACGTGGCGGCAATTGGCGCAGCAGTGTTCTGTACGAGATCTTCTGTCAGAAAGCCGTCATTGCTTAGGGCAACGCGTCCGGTATAACCCGTTCCGGCGGCCATTGTGATGGGGCTTGCGCTTTCGCCGAATGTTGTTCCGAAGACGAGGTCGCCTTCATATCCCGGGTTTGCCGGTGTGCTCGAGATTTCGTCGGTTGCTTGGCCGTCCATGTTGACGCTCTCGGCCGCCTTGACATCGACGACCGACGACGTTGCGAGCCCGCTGTACTCGTGAATGGCGAGACGTCGGTAGTAGAACGATGCGCCAAAGTCGACGGTGACGGTGTTGGCGCCTGAGGCAATGTTGGAGGCGTAGCAAACTCCCATGCCGCGTCCGCCCGCTTGATTGACAACGGCATTGGCATAACTGTTGCCTCGTGTGTCAGAGCAGACTGGAGTTCCGGGCACGTCCGTTTCCCAGGCGTACGACACAACAATCGTGTTGCCTGCAGTGTTGTTCGATGTGAATGCCTTCGAGAGAGTCTGCGCGCTGAGGTCGTCGTAGTCACCAGTCGACTGCACATGGGTTACAGCGGCGAGAGCGGGCGTGACGGGCACAGTCGCCAGGCTGAGGCCAACGAGGATTACCGCCATTAGAGCTTGCGGCCAAGGGCGTTTGTGCTTGAAGTGGCGACCGCGTCGGCTCGTCGGGTTGGCGTGAAATGCCGAGATAGCCAGAAGCGTGCCGAGTAGGCGAGCGGTTTGATAGGCCGCCAGGCCCGAGAGGGCACTCATGTGCGAGCGCGACAAAGGCTGGCTACCCAGCCAATTCATCGAGCGCGCGACAAGCACTTTCACCTTGTCGTTATCGACCGGGATGACCGCTCCCTGTACGGGCAGTCTCGGCGGGTGCTATGACGCGTCGATTCGGCCGCCGGCGGCCGGGCAGAACTCTTTCTATTCGGCTTATTCAGCGAAACCTTTAGTCGAAATAATCAAGGTGCACCGATTTTTCGCGCGTGTCGCCGCCTGGCGATTTGGAGAGCATGGGGGACGCCTGTCATTAAGCGCAGCCTCAGCTTTGCCGTCGGCGCGAACCCGTTTGGGTGACGGGCTTCGGGTGCGTCCGGTCTTCAAGAGTTTGCGCGAGCAACAGTTGGCGTTGTCAGTCGACTTGCACCGTCGTGCGATTAGCGCGCTGCTGCAGCTGTTGGGTCCGCGTCGCAACGGCTGGCGATTTCCACCCTGGGTCGTCGCTGTCGTAGTGATGGCTTCATCACTTGCCGTCGTGTCGACGCTCGACAACACAACTGCACAAGCAGCTCCTGCGTTTGTTCAAGCAAAGTCGTCATCCGCATGGAGCACGGCGAGTCTCGCTTTTGATAGCAACAACACAGCAGGCAATCTCATCGTCGCAATCCTGACGTTTGACTCTGGCTATCCGCGCCCAGACGTGAATTGCAGCGACAGTAAAGGCAACGTCTATACGACGATTGGTGAGCAGGGTTTGACGTCTGGTGACACGCAGACCATGGCTGTCTGTTACGCCGAAAACATCGCAAGCGGTGCTAACACGGTGAGCGCTTCGATCGGTGGCTACGCCTGGTATGCCATGACCATTGCTGAGTACAGCGGTGTTGCTACATCGAACTCCGTCGACGTCGTTGCGTCCGCGGCCGCCGCCGGTGCCTCTGGGACTGACAGTATGTCGACTGGCTCGGCCACCACGACCACCGACGGCGCACTAATCATCGGAGCCTTCGAGGCTGCTCACGAGCCAGCAACGGTAAGTGCAGGATCCGGCTACAACAGTCGCAGCTACGCAATCAGCATCTTTTTGGAAGACAAGATCCAGAGCTCGGCCGGGGCGGTAACGGCAACCGCTTCGCCTTCCAGTTCCACCGACGGAAGCTCGATGTTGATTGCCTTCCGACCAACAGGGTCGAACGCACAGTACGTGGCACCGGGCGACGGCTTGCTCACCTATGGTACGACCGCCACAACCCCTCGTGCTCGCCATTACAGCAGTAGTTGGAATGGCACTGGTGCAACCCTTCAGGCACCCACTGGCTCGTCTGGCCTGTTCTATACGGTGCGCACGTCGCCGACAAAGAAAGAGGCGATCGCCGGCTACGTCAATTCGTCGGGCACTTTGCAAGTCATGTGCTTCGACGGCACCACGTGGACGAATGAATGGTCAGCCAGCACTGGCGGCACAGGCACGACGCGCCGCTTCGACATCGCCTACGAGACCAATAGTGGCGATGTCATGGTGTTGTACGGCAACAACAACACGGCAACAACGAACGAACTGAACTATCGCACGAAGCCCGGCACGAGTGCTTGTGGCTCAGGATGGTCGTCGGCAACAAATCTCGACCCAGTGAGAACGTCGGGCGCTGTTCATTGGGTGCGTGCCGCGTGGGATCGTCGCGCGAGTTCAAACCTCATCACCGCTATCTGGGCCGACGCCAACTCCGATCTGTCGGCAATGGTCTGGTCGGGATCGGCGTGGAGCAACGAGCCGGCTGCTGCTCTCGAGACATCACTTGAAGTTGTCAGTACAGCGCAGGACGTTCAGGATTTCGATGTCGACTACGAATCGGTATCCGGCGATGCGATGGTGGTCTGGGCCAACTCAGCGGGAGCGAACGGAACCAACGGCGTGCGCTACGCAACATGCACCGGTGGCGTGACGGCCTGCACGTGGGGTTCTGTCACCACGCCGCCAACCTTTAGCGACGACGCCCATCACCTTGATCTTGCGGCAAATCAATGGACAGATGAGATGGTGTTTGCTTCGATCGGCGACGCCGGCGACGATCTGCAAGCGGGCTATTGGGACGGCTCCGGCTGGACTGATACTGCGAACCTCGATACCTCGGCAGCAAGCCCAGGTGCGGGGCAGCAGTCAGTCGCTGTGGGCTGGCTGCGTTCGGGTGGCGCCAACCGGAGCATCGTCATGTACAACGACTCTGGAGCCAGCAAGGTCAGCTATTACGTGGGAAATGTAGGCAGCTTTGGCACAGCCAACACGCCTTCTACATACACGAATCCTCTGGCCTTCAACACGACGCAGACTTGGTATGAAGCGCAGATGGATCCGAAGAATCCTGATCGCTTGATGCTGGGTGTGGCAGACAACGACAGCGATCTCAGCATGAACCGGGTTGTGATGAGTTCTGCGGCTGCGTTGACGTGGAGTTCGGCCGACAGTCAAGCGGGCGTCGAGATGAGTCTTGGTAGCAAGACAGCGTTTTCGTACGCGTACTGGCGGGCAACCCCGAGTTACACGCAGTCGGTTTATCAGTGGCGTACCGCTGCCGACGCGGTGCAGCCTGGTTCGGCGTTGGCCAATCAAAACACGCAGACGCGTCAGTCAGATACGACAACTGCGTTGCGACTTCGCGCCAACATTGGTGTTGCAGAGATGGGTCTTGCCGCGTCGAGTCAGAGCTTTGGTTTGCAATACGCCACTTCTCAGGGTGGACCGTGGACGATGGTGACATCGTCAGCACCTTGGTGTAGCAACGGCTCGGCGCCGACGTGCAACAGCAGTTGGGCGTCGCGTCGAAAGGTCACAATCGACAACTCCATGTCGGCTACGAACTTGACGAACTTCCCGATTCTCGTCGTGCTCAACAGTTCGAACATTGACTACAGCAAGACGCAGAACAACGGTGAAGACTTGCGTTTCAACGATGCTGACGGCACTCAGTTGAACTATGAGATCGAGAAGTGGAACGAGAGTGGCAACTCGTATGTATGGGTGCGTGTTCCGCAAGTCGATCTTGGTTCAAAGACCGACTACATCTGGATGTACTACGACAACGCAGCAGCAGCGACCGGCAGTACGACGGCCAACTCGCAGTTGGTGTGGAACAGCAACTACCAGGCCGTGTATCACCTGAAAGAGAGTCCCGGCGGCGGCGCGGGGGCTGTCAAAGATTCGACATCGAATGGGCGCAACTTGACGTCGGCGGGCTCGATGACTGGCTCGAATCTTGGCACCAACCAGATTGGTGACGGCATCACCTTCGATGGCGTTGACGACAATCTCGGCAGTTCCTACACGACCAATCTCTCGCCTTACACACTCGAGGCTTGGGCGAGTGGAACCGTGGCCCCCAACGCCACTGATCGCGCCGTTATCGGTAGAAACGCCAACTACGGCATGAACTTTGGCGACAGCACGTGTCTGGGTGCTGGTATTACCCACCAAAACACCGGCAATACGTGGGTGTGCGCAAAGACAACTGCGAGCGCAGCCAATCAGTCGTATTGGTTGGCGGGGTCGTGGTCGACGACCAATGGCATCAGCAACTACTTGAACGGATCGCTCAACGCTACTAATACGACCGCCGCGGCGAAGACGGCCAACAAGACCGATGCCGGTGGCATGACTCTGGGGTCGTCGCCCGGTGGTGGTCAATACTTCGCAGGCTCAATCGACGAGGTGCGCATCTCGAACATTGAACGTTCGGCTGACTGGTTGCGCGCGACGTATCTCAGCGAGACGAACCAGATGAACAGCTTTGGTGGGGAAGAGAAGTACGCACCCGCTTGGCAATACCTAAACAACGCCACTCCAGCTGACGGCGCTGCGGTTACAACTGACTTGTTGGGTACGTCGACCGTGCATGGCGCCTATGTCGAGAACAATGGAACCACAACGAACCCCAACGCTGTGCGTACTGGCGCTTATGGCGAGTGGGACTTCTCGCTGACTCCCGGCTCAGCGATGACTGATACGACCTATTACTTCCGAATAGTTAAGGCCGAATCGGCCACTGCACTCACTACCTACAGCAATTACGGAACTGTCAACGTCGCGCCTGTGCTCAACCAAGAGGCGTATAGATGGTTCGCCAACAACGACTCTGTCAATGTCGCCGGAGTGTTGGCCAATCAAGACACCGCTGCGTCAGCGCCGATGCAAGGCACACCGTTCCGCCTGCGCACCCTTGTGCACGTAAGCGGCAAGCAATATGGATCTGGCGCGGCCGGAGTGAAGTTGCAGTTCGCCACGAAGTCGGGAACGTGCGATACAAGTTTCACCGGCGAGAACTACAACGACGTCGCGGCCGGTTCGGGAACGATCAGGTACTACAACAACACGACACCTGCTGACGGAGCGACGGCAACGAGCAACGCCAACGATCCATCGGCCGGCCACACGAAGGTGATGCAGGGTTACGAGGAAGCGAATGACGCTGCCGTCTTGGCCAACATCCCGGCCGGGCAAGATGGTGAATGGGATTTCTCCCTGATTGATAACTCCGCGCCCGCCGGGTCGAGTTTCTGTTTCAGACTCGTGCAGGCCAACGGAACATTGCTTGACGCCTACACGGTCATCCCTGAACTGACGACCGGTGGATTGACCTCACTCACTTGGACAGCCGACAACCAACGCGTGAGTGCTAGCGGCACGCGATACAACTACGGATTCACGACAGGCCTCGCCGGCACCGTATCCAAAGTGACGGCGAGTGTGCCGACTGGCACTGGTGCGTCGAACGGATACCTGGCTCTCGGCGGAGCGATTGGCAACCACGCGAGCACTCCCGATTCGGTGGCGAGCTCGATAACGGGTGACATCGACATTCGTGTCCGCGTTGCACTCGATGACTGGACGAACGGCGCGGAACAAACTCTCGTGTCGAAGTACTACGCCGGCGGCAACCAGCGTTCGTACGAGTTCGGTGTGACTGCGGGTGGCAACTTGCGCCTGTACTACGCGAGCGCGTGTGGTGGCGCCGGTGCATCGATCACATCAACCGCCGATACTGGCTACGCGGACGGAGCAGGCGGATGGGTTCGCGCCGTTCTCGATGTTGACGCTGGTTCAAGTAACCACCGCGTGTACTTCTACACATCCTCAGACGGAGTTTCGTGGACGCCGGTCACCACGCCCGGCGCTCAGGCCGGAGTGACGAGCTTGTGTGACGGCACGGCAAGTGTGTCTATTGGCTCGCGCGCGCAAGACGCAGTGAATCCAACCAAGGGCAAGATCTACTACGCAGAAATCCGCAACGGAATCGCTGGCTCGGTGGCGGTGAAGTTCGACCCGACGCAGGCAACCGCCGCATCGCCT
The DNA here is from genome assembly GCA_044220495.1 of Acidimicrobiales bacterium. Classification (GTDB taxonomy): domain Bacteria; phylum Actinomycetota; class Acidimicrobiia; order Acidimicrobiales; family JBBSGY01; genus JBGAQY01. The sequence goes on along the minus strand of JBGAQY010000002.1, from coordinate 21,491 downwards.
AGCACTTGGACGTCTTCGGGTACGGGCGAGACGTGGACGCTCAGCCGCACGGGCAGTTCAGCCGCTGACATCGAAGCCGCACTTACCGTCTCGGCTAACACCGGCATAGGTGCTGGAACTGCAACTGTCCGCATGATCGACAGTCTCGTGACTTACAACGTAACGTCGCCGGCCGCGATCTCGTCAGGCACGGCCATAACGCTCGGGTTGACCGGACTCACGAACACAGCGACAGCTGGCTCGTATACGAGCTCGGTTATCAGCTACGACAATTCGAGCACTCCAGTTGCTCTCGAAGGCGGGACTACAACGTCAGTGACCATGTATGGGTTGTGGCCCGTCACCTGGTCGTCCGACAATCTCATTACGTCGAGCCCGAGCGCGCGTTACACCTACGGCGCCACAACGGGCACGACCGCAACAGTGTCTCGTGTTGCCGCCACCGTGCCATCGGGAACCACATGTCCGTCGCGTTATCTCGCGCTCAACGGCTCAATCACAAACGGAGCCACCACACCAGACTCGGCTGCCAACTCGATCACTGGCGACATCGACATTCGTGTCAAGGCAGCGATGGACGATTGGACGCCGAGCAACCTCCAAGTGTTGGCGGCGAAGTACGACACCACGACGGCTCAGCGTGCGTACATGCTGCGCATCACGACTTCAGGACAGCTCGACTTCTGGTGGTCGACCGACGGAACAAACGGAAGTTCGAACAACACCGCTGGCGCTCTGGGTTTGACTGACGGTTCTACCAAGTGGTTGCGAGCAACGTTGCAGGTTAACAACGGTTCCGGATCGAGGGTCGTAAATCTGTACACGTCCGATGATGGATCCTCATGGACGAGCGTTTACTCAAATACCACAGCCGGCACGACGTCGATCTACAACAGCACTTCAGACTTCCAAGTTGGCTATCGCGGCGGAGCGGCTCAAGAGTTAGCCGGCAAGATCTATTACGCCGAAGTGCGTAATGGCATCAACGGCACGATCGCCAACTCGTTCGACCCAAGCATCGCCGCTGCCGCTGCGTCACCATCGGGTTGGACGTCAGCGTCAGGTGAGGCGTGGACGATCACTCGTAACGGAACGAACCTTCCGGCTGACATCGCGTGTCCTTTGACGGTTTCGTCGAATAGCGGCATTGGTGCTGGAACCGCCGTTGTGCGACTCATCGATCTCGCGGCGGTCTATTCGGTGACGAGTCCGGCTTCGATTTCCGGCAACACCGCCGTCAGCCTGGGACTCACCGGTTTCACGAACACGGCGACGGCGGGTAGTTACACAAGCACTGTCACGACCTACGACAACGCAAGCACGCCAGTTGCCGTCGACAGCGGGGTATCCAACTCGATCGGACTCAGCACATCAACGTGGGCGTCAGACAGTTTGGTTACAAGCGCGTCGGCAAAACGCTACGACTGGAATCTCGCCACCGGATCTACTGCCACGCTCTCCAAAGTGACAGCAAGCGTTCCTGCAGGCACAAGCGGAACCAATCGTTACGCCGACATCGCCGGATATTCCGGCGGCGGCGGTCTGGCGAACTACGTGAGCACGCCTGATTCACCGACGAACTCGATCACGAGTGACATGGAGGTGCGACTGAAAGTCAATACGCGCGACTGGACACCTTCGACGACCTCGCTCATTATCGGCAAGGTCAGTGGTATCGCTGGAACACAAAAGAGCTGGAACCTCAACGTCGACTCGAGCGGATATCTGATCTTTGGCAAGTTCAGTGCATGCAACGGCGCAAGCACCGACTACACGTCGACCACGCCGACGGGCATCACTGATGGCACTGCTTCGTGGATCCGCGTGACTTGGAAACAGAACAACGGAAGTGCTTCAGAAACGAAGTTCTATTTGTCGAGCGATGGTTCGACCTGGAACCAGCTTGGATCGACAGTCACTAACGCAAATGTCACGGCTATCGCTGACTGCACGTCTCCCCTCGAGCTCGCTAGCCGCGCTAGTGGTACGGAAAACCAGTTGCCGACCAACAAGTACTACTACGCAGAGATTCGCAACGGGATTGGTGGAACGGTCGTAAACAAGTTCGACCCGAGCGAAGCAAGTGTGTTGAGCCCGTCGTCGTGGACAGCAAGCACGGGGGAGGTGTGGACCATCACTCGGGCGAACACCTTGACCGCCGATCTCGCAAGTGATCTGACAATCAATACGAGCACAGGACTTCCTGCGGGAACGGCGAAGTTGCGCATGATCGATCAGCTTGCCGTCTACACCCTCACTACGGCCACATCGGTCGCGGCCAACACGGCAATATCGCTCGGGCTCACGGGGTTCACTAACACCCCAACGGCAGGCACCTACACGAGCAACGTGATCACTTACAACAATGCGGGTACGCCTGTGGCGGTCGACAACAAGACCACCAATTCATTGACGTTCGCAACGCCCGTCGGAACTGCCCCCAATGCGCCGACGTCTCTTGCGCAGAAGACGACTGGGGACGTGGTGCTATCAACTGGTGCATGGCACAACTCGCAAAACGTCAAGTTCACGGCGACGGCAACTGACACCGACAATCCCGACACTTTGTACTTGTGCGTCGAGGCGAAGGCGTTGAACGCTGCGTTCACGAACAGCGAAGACTCCTGCGGTTCCGGTGTGGCGTACTCCGGTAGTGGTGTGACCGTCAGCCACAGCCTCACGCTTACCGATGCCACCGAATACCACTGGCAGGCTCGCGTCAAAGACGCCTTGGGTACCTATTCCTCGTGGGTGTCGTATGACGTCAACGCAGAATCGGCGAGCGACGTTGGCATCGACACAACGGCGCCGACCGGAGGAACGGTTTACGACGGCACGAGCGCAGGCGTCGATGCCAGTTTCAACGACGGATCGCTCTCATCGCTGTCAGCCAACTGGTCAGGGTTCTCAACAACCGTGTCGGGACTGAGCAAGTACCAATATTCGATCGGCACTGCAGCTGGCGGAACGCAGGTGCTCGGATGGACCGACAACTCGACAACCACGTCAGTGACGGCAACGAGTCTGTCGTTGCGCACGAGCGTGACCTATTACGTCAACGTGCGTGCGGTAGACAACGCTGGAAACACGAGCAGCGTCGTGAGTTCCAACGGACAACAAGTCGCGCCGAGTCTGACGTTTACTGTCGCTCCGTCGTCGCAGGTGAACTTGTTCAACATCGTGCCTGCCGGCTTCTTCACTGATAGCCAGGCAGCGACGCTCACGACTTCAACCAACGGTTACGGCGGGTACGTTGTTCGGGCGACGGCAAGCAGCCCATTGTTTGGTGCGACAGCGACGGCAATTCCATCATTCACCGGCGGTACGTACGCTTTGCCTGACACGTGGTTGAGCGGCGACACAGGTTTCGGATATACCTCCAACGACACCGACATACAAGGTGTCAATAAATTCCAAGCGGCAACGTGTCCTGGTGGTTCAGTAAAGGTCGCGCCCGGTTGCTATGCGCCGTTCAACTCGACAGCGCCGGGCGACATCGTTGCCGATCACACGGCGACGCTCGGCAATACACCGATCACAAACGAAGCCTTCCAGGTGACTTACCGAGCGACGACAACAGCGCTTCAAGAGAGCGGTCGTTATTCGACGACCGTTGCCTTCGCTAACACAGTCAGCTACTAGCCGCACGCCCGGCGCACGCTCTCATGCATCACGCGCACCCCACGGTTCCGGCGCCCCAAAGCCCCGATAATGCGTTGTCAGGGACGGTCGCACCGCCTGCCCAGCGATGTCACTCGGCCGGCGTCAAGGTCAACGTTGACTCCCATGCCGCACAGCAACGGTGCCACGCACCACGCACCACGCACCACGCACCACGCACCCTCAGCCTCAGTTGCAGCCCACAACGTCTCTCACGGCACATCCCCGACGTGCGTCGGTGAGCCCGAGGTCGTCGCGTGAATTCCGGCCGAGTTGCTAGGAACTCAAACTACGAAACGCGTTAGCTAGATGTCGTGCACGAACTCGCCAGATGACGAGTGCTGTGGTGCGGGCTTGACGTCAATTCATAGGTTGACGATCCGCATGGTCAAGCTATGAATTGACTCCGAGTCCGCACCAAGCAAAGGCCGGGACCCGCTCTCTAATCGCTGCATCCAACGACGTTGTCTCGGGCAGAGCACCAGCACCACCGAGCACGAGCCCGAGCACGCGTGCCACGGGCTGCGGCATTCAAGTCGGCGGGCGTTGTCGCACGCGACAAAGCCGGGGATCGAGATCCCCGGCTTTGTTATAGAGGTTGATGGATTAGTACGACGGAACTGCGGTGTAGGTGATCGTGCTCGTGTAGGTGAGTGCAGCCTGCAAGTAGTCGATCTTTGCCCGAGTGGTCACCGGGATTGTGTCGCCATTGCTTGGTTGCGTCTGAGTGACGATCGTTTGGTTACCGGTCGTGTGGCCTACGTAGTTGCCAGCGGCCAGCTCAGTTGCACGGGTGAGAGTGGCACCGTTGGCGCCTCCACTCGTAAGAGCTGGAACGGTGAAGCCCCACGTGTTGTTCGGGAATGAACCACTTGCAACACCGGTGTTCACGTCAGCAGTAGCTGTCGGCATCACTACCGAACCACCGGTTGTGCTCGTGAGTGCAGTGGCCTTGGCTGACAACGTGTAACCGTTGTTTGCGTTGGTGGCCACAACGAGGCTGGTGGTCGAGTGACTGCGGTCAGCCAACGCACTCAAGCTCGGGTCCATGAGCAAGATGATGCTGTCGGTGTTGTTCGAGAAACTGATCGTGCGAGCAATCACAACCGTAAGGGCGGTGGTGTTGCTGTCGAACGTCACAGTGTTCGAAGTTGCAGTGTCACTCTCGGCTGTCACGTCTGACGTGTACGGTCCCGGCGTTGATGTGTTGGTGAAACCGTCGATCGAAATCATGATCGGGGTACCAGCAGCAATACTTGCCGGGCCAGTAACGGTGTACGTCACGGTTGTACCCGAGAGGGCAGCAGTACCAACTGTGATGCCGTAGTAGTCCACGACAGTCAAAGAGGCACCTGCTGTTCCCGCAGGCACTGTGAACGTCACGGTGTTAACCGTTTCCGTCGTAGCCTTTGTGAAGCTGTAGGTGTAGCGAACTGAAGTGTCTCCGGGGTGAGCCTTCGAGGAGCTCCAACTCACGTTGGTCAGGGGTGCTGCGTCAGCGGCGTTCGTGAATACAACTTGTATTCCCGCCATACACAGCAACAGGGCAGTCAATGAGCGCGCAATCCGTTGCTTTGTCATACATAAGGTTTCGACCTGTTCTTAAGGCCCCTTGAGAAGGTTCACAGTTTGCCGGAATATATCCTGATGGACGTATGTTTCGGCACGTTTTTGTGTCCGATTCGTCCTGATGTAGACGGGCAAAAACAAACGCACTCGTTGAGCTTGTGTGCTCAACGAGTGCGTTGTGATTCGACTTATTACGACTGATCAGTACAACGGATCAGTGCAACGGATCAGTGCGACTGATTAGTACGACGGAGTCGCTGTGTATGTGATCGTGCTGGTGTACGTCAACGCTGCTTGCAAGTAGTCGATCTTTGCACGCGTTGTCACAGGAACTGTGTCGCCGTTGGTTGGCTTCGTTTGTGTAACGATCGTTTGGTTGCTTGTTGTGTGTCCGACGTACTTGTCTGCTGCAAGTTCTGTTGCACGACTTAGTGTTGCGCCACTTGCGCCACCACTTGTCGGTGCGGGAACTGCAAAGCCCCACGTGTTCGTCGGGAACGAGCCACTAGCAACACCGGTGTTCACGTCAGCAGTTGCCGTGGGCAACACGATTGATCCACCAGTTGTACTTGTGAGAGCCGTTGCCTTGGCGGCCAACGTGTAACCGTTGTTCGCATTCGTCGCAACGACGAGACTCGTTGTTGCGTGACTGCGGTCGGTAAGCGCCGAAAGACTGGGGTCCATGAGCAACAGGATTGTGTCGGTGTTGTTCGAGAAGCTGATCGTGCGGGCAATCACCACGGTAAGGGCGGTGGTGTTGCTGTCGAAGGTGACACTGTTGGAAGCCGCACTATCGCTTGCCGCCGTTACCGTCGACGAGTATGTGCCCGGTGTTGCAGTGTTGGTGAAGCCGTCGATCGAAATCAGAATTGGCGTACCAGCAGCAATGCTTGCAGGAACAGTCACTGTGTAAGTCACAGTCGTACCCGCGAGGGCAGCAGTACCAACCGAGATGCCGTAGTAGTCGACGACAGTCAATGACGCACCGGCCGTTCCTGCCGGCACTGTGAATGTCACTGTGCTGACGCTTTCGGTTGTCGCTTTGGTGAAGCTGTACGTGTAACGCACTGACGCATCGCTCGGGTGCGCCTTCGAGGCACTCCAACTGACATTCGTCAACGCCGCTGCACTGGCGGGCGTAACGAATGCGACCTGAATACCCGCCAGGCAGACCACGAGAGCTGTCATTGCTCTGAAGATTCGTGAGTTCTGCATGCGATCTTCTCGGCGGCGCTTAGGGCCACATTAGAAAACCGTTACAGAAAGTGTTGAAGCGACTACACGCTATGTGGTTTCTGCGGGCTTCGAACGCGCAGAACGCTTTTTACGTCGCTTAACGAACCGCTTGCCAGCAAAGCCCATTGCAATCAAAACGATGATCCCCAGTAGTGAACCGGCGATGATCGCGAACGCGGGCTTGACGATCACAACGATCGGACCGCGTTGTTTGACCGCTTTCGAACCATTTGCACCATCTACAAAGCCAACTTCAATGTTCGAACGCACAATTGCGAACGATTGCGTCGACTTCCACTCGTATTGAAGAGTCTTCTTGCGTCCCGCCGGCAGTAGCTGTGCAGATGTGCGGTCACTCGCTTGCGCGACACCAAGGTTGTCGCCCGAGATCGACGAGTTGATAAACGCTTGTGCGCGAAAACGTACGCCGGCTTGTCCGTTGTTATAAACCTCGAACGAGCCCTTCAGCTTGTCGGAGAAAACGAACCGTGGCATGCGATGCGGACGGATTACCACCGACCGCTGCGCGTTGCCTTGAATCTCAACGGCAATGAAGCTGATCGCCTGCGTGCGCACATCCACGGTGTTGCCCGACGATGCCCGCACGGGCTGCACGACAAATCCAACGAGGTGGATGTCGACCGGGGCGTTGGCTGGCGCTGTGAACTTCACCGGAACCTCGACATAGGTGCCTGCGTCGACTTGCACATTTGCGGGGGCTTGCACTGACTGCACCCATGCGTCAGTTCCGTCGGCGACTTGCACCTTCCCTTCGTCGAGGGCCTCGAGAACAACCCCCGATATATGGAACACTCCGGCAGTTGGTGCGCGATTGGCAACGCGCAACGACGTTTCGTATGTCTGGCCCGGCACCATCACGACAGGCTCAGACGGCAAACTCACTGAGAAGTCATCACCGTTGCTGGTGGGCGACGTCGTGGGAGGAGTCTGTGCCGAGGTCGAACTCGCTGGCACGATCAATGCCATGGCCGTCAGGACCACGGCAGCAGCAACCCGAGTCGCGCGGCTCATTGCGAACTCACTTTGCCGTTCGAACGAATAGACGCACTACGACGAGCACGCCGGACGCCCGTAACGCCAAGCCCGATAATCACGAGCGCAATGACTAGAGCCGGCACGAGAATTACTCGTGGCACCAAGATCACCTTGCGTCCAGGCACCTCCGCGCTCACGCGCGTTACGCCGGCAGTCACCGTTGCTTGCGCGTTGAACTCGCCAATGCGGTACCCGTGATCCCAGGAAACTTCATACGTGCGTTGAGTTCCGGGAAGCAACAAGCCAGGGGGGAGCGCTATCTCAGTCGAGAACACCCGGGGGCGGCTGACGGTAAGGGTTCCGGCTGGCATCACGTGCACGTTGCCCGAGTTGCGCAAAGTCACGCGAAAAGTCGTTGGCCCGCCGTCGGTGATTATGTGAGGAGAGCTAACACGTCCAACCGATTCGATCGATTCGCGGATGTCGCCTCTGACGGTCAACAACACAAGCACGCCAACGTTGGTTGTCAGAGCGCTGCCTGATTGCGATCCGTTGGTCGGATTGGGCGATTGAAAGCGCACGGTTGCGTAGTGCCCGCCCGGTTCTGCCGTCGGTGGTGCCGTGATGATCAATTGCACTTGTCGGCGCTCGCCGGGCGCCAATAAGAACGAGGCCGGTTCGAGGCGGAACCAAGACGACGAGTCGAATCGAGATGCTGCGTCAGCGTTGGGGGTCTCTTCTGCCACGAATGGTCCAACGGTCGATGTAACAACGGCCGTGTTGGGCGATGGGTTAGAGAGGGTGACGACAGCAGAGGTGGATCCGCCCGGATCGAGCCCAGCCTCGACAATGGCAGGACTAATAGAGAGAGTCGACTGAGAACGAGGAGCGACTACCGGACCGGCCGGCCCACCAGGCGGCACCGACGTGGCCGTTTGGGCGGAGACAGGCGACATGAAACCCGGGCGCACGAATAGGGGCGACGCCGTAAACGCGAGCGTTGCAAAGACTCCCGCCGCCAACCGCCGTCGTGGACTCACCTGGCGCAGGCTAGTGCTAGACCCGAACTACAATGGTGTTATTCGGAACTACGAGGCCCGAGCGGCACTCCGGCCGAACGTCGAGGCGTTCGAAGGCCTGGTGAAAGCCAATTTCAGTCAAGTAGTGCGCCCGTGATGGAATTGGAAGTTATGTCGCAGGAGGAGTTTTAGGTGGGAGCACGAGAAAGCAGCTTTACCCACCTTCATCTGCACACCGAGTTTTCGATGCTCGATGGGGCCGCCCGTGTAAAAGAGGTGGTGCGGGCAGCCGCCGAAGATGGCCAACCAGCAATCGGCATCACCGACCACGGCAACATGTATGGAGTTCTCGACTTCTACGCCGCTGCAAAAGACGTCGGCATTAATCCGGTCATCGGTAGCGAGCTCTACATGGCGGCCGAGAGTCGTCACGAACGTCCAACTCGTCGAGGTCGGGTCGACGACGGTGGAGGAGAGGGCGACAGCGGCGAAAAGCTCTACTACCACCTCACTGCGTTAGCCGAGACTACGCAGGGCTATCGCAACTTGATGAAGCTTTCGAGTGAGGCCTATCTCTCGGGTTATTACTACAAGCCTCGCGCCGACTTCGAGTTGCTAGAGAAGTATCACGAAGGCGTCATTGCAACCTCTGGCTGCCTTGGTGGAATCGTTTTGCAGGCGTTGCTGAAAGGCGACACCAAACTTGCAACCGAACGCGCTTCAAAACTGCAAGACATCTTTGGCAAAGAGAGTTTCTTCATCGAATTGCAAGACCATGGTCTTGCCGAACAGAAGCAAACCAACCCGCAACTCATAGAACTTGCGCGCACGATCGGCGCGCCGACGCGCTTTTGTGTGTTCAAACGGGCTCAAACCTCGACGACCCCAAGCGGTTCAAATTCGACGGCGATGAGCACTACCTGAAGACCGCGGCTGAGATGCGCCAGCTGTTTAAGGACTATCCCGAAGCGTGCGACAACACTTTGTGGATCGCCGAGCGCGCCAACGTCGAGATCGAATTTGGTAAACCAAAGCTTCCCGAGTTTCCTCGTCCGCAAGGTTTCGATACTGCCGATGAATACTTGCGCGACCTCACGTTCCAAGGCGCTCGTCGTCGTTACGCGCCCAACGGTGGCGAGTTGCCGAGCGAAGTCATTGAGCGTCTTGAGTTTGAACTCAAAGTCATCTCAAACATGGGCTTCTCTGACTACTTCTTGGTGGTTTGGGATTTGATCCGATTCGCCAAAGAGGAAGCCAACATTCGCGTTGGCCCCGGTCGTGGCTCTGCTGCTGGATGTTGCGTTGCTTACTGCTTGAGCATTGTCGACCTTGACCCGATCAAATACGACTTGCTGTTCGAGCGTTTTTTGAACCCCGGCCGCAAGCAGATGCCCGACATCGACATGGACTTCGACGAGCGTTACCGCGGCGAGATGATCAAGTACGCAGCGCGCAAATACGGCTTCGATCACGTCGCGCAGATCGTTACGTTCTCGACCATCAAAGCGCGAGCCGCGGTTCGCGATGCAGCACGAGTGCTCGGTTATCCCTATGTGGTGGGCGACAAGATCGCCAAGCTCATGCCTCCACTCATCATGGGTCGCGACACACCTCTATATGCATGTTTCGACAAGTCGCCGAAGTACGAAGACGGTTACAAGATGGCGGGCGAACTGCGTGAGCTTTACTCCGCAGATCACGAGGCCAAGAAGGTCATCGATGTTGCGAAGGGTCTAGAAGGCTTGCGTCGCGGCGACGGCATTCACGCCGCTGCTGTGGTGATTACCAACGAAGCACTTACCGAGTACTTGCCGATTCAACGCAAGCCGGGTGCAAACGACGATCCCAACGATGCGCCGATCGTTACTCAATACGAAATGCACGGCGTCGAAGATCTCGGTCTGCTCAAGATGGACTTCCTGGGTCTGCGCAACCTTTCTGTTATCGAGCGAGCACTTGACCTCATCGAGTTGTCGCAACGCGTTGAGCTTGGCCCCGACGCTGACGTTTCGCGCTTCGACATCGACAACATTCCCCTTGACGATGAGCCCACGCTCAAGATGCTCCAGCGCGGTGACTCGATCGGCGTGTTCCAGCTCGAAGGCGCTCAGATGCGCGCGCTGATGCGAGCCTTGGCACCGACTGAGTTTGGCGACATTGCCGCTCTCGTTGCCTTGTATCGCCCAGGCCCGATGGCTGCCAACATGCACATGGATTACGCCGATCGTAAAAACAAGCGCAAGCCGATCGAATACATGCATCCCGACATGGAAGAAGTGTTGGGCGATACGTACGGCTTGATGATTTACCAAGAGCTGTTGATGCGTACTGCTACCAAGTTCGCTGGATACACCCTCGAAGAAGCCGACAACTTGCGTAAGGCTTGTGGCAAGAAGAACCGCGAGCTCATTGCCAAGGAGCGCGAGAAGTTCATTCAAGGATGCATCGACACGAGCTATGGCGCCGATCTTGGCAATGCTTTGTTTGACATCATCGAACCGTTTGCTGACTACGCGTTCAACAAGAGTCATGCGTACGGCTACGGATACGTGTCGTACCAAACCGCCTACCTAAAGGCGAACTACCCAACGCAATACTTGGCCGCGTTGCTCACTTCGGTCAAAGACGACAAAGACAAGACGGCTGTTTACTTGGGCGAGTGTCGTGCCCTCAACATCGAAGTGCTCGTGCCCGATGTCAACGTGTCAGAGAGCGATTTCGTTGCGCGTCCCGCTCTAGAGACAACCGAGAGCAAGGCAAAGAAGTCTCCCGGCGTCATCCCGTTTGGCATGTCGGCTGTGCGCAACGTCGGCGAAGCACTCGTCGACAAGATCGTGGCCGAACGCAACAAGAATGGTCCCTTTGTTGACTTCTACGACTTCTGTCAACGCGTCGATCCGAGCGTGCTCAACAAGCGCAGCGTTGAATCATTGATCAAGGCTGGCGGATTCGACTCGCTTGGTCATCCACGCAAGGGACTGCTCGCGGTAATGGAACCGATCGTCGACAGCACGCTTGCGCGCCGGCGCGAGCACGACATGGGTGTGATGTCGTTGTTCGGAAGCAACAACGACGATGGCGGGCCGTCGTTTGACGACACTCGTGTTCCGATTCCTGATGACGAATACAACAAGACCGAGAAGCTTGCTTACGAGAAAGAGATGCTTGGCCTTTACGTCAGCGATCATCCGTTGATGGGGGCCGAGGTCGCTTTGCGCAAGCACACCGACTGCACGATCAGTGATATCAAAGAGACGGCCAAAGAAGGCGACACGATGGTCGTTGGCGGTGTGATCACGGCACTCAACCGCCGCTACACAAAACGTGGCGACTTGATGGCCACGTTTGTTCTCGAAGACTTGCAGAACAACATTGAATGCTGGGTTTTCCCGCGCACGATGCAAGAGTGGGGATCGTTGCTTGCTGACGACGCCGTTGTTTGCGTAAAGGGGCGCATCGATAATCGCGACGATCAGCTAAAGCTCGTGGCGCTCGAAATAAAGCGGCCCGAACTCGTGCTCGACGGTGGTCCGCCGCTGCGACTTGGCATGCCCCTCAATCGCATGACCGATGCGCTGGTCAACGATCTCAAGAAAATGCTCGTCGATCACCCCGGCGACTCGCCTGTTTACCTGCATGTCGGCAACAAGACCATTCGTCTTTCAAGTGATTTCAACGTTGATACAACCAACGGATTGATGGGCGAGTTGAGAGTGCTTCTCGGTGCTGACTGCTTTGTTGCCTGAGCCGCTCGTGTGGTCGATGGCTGATCTGCGAATGTACGAAAAAACACAGCGTGCCAGGTCAGGCCGCAAATCATGTCGTGAAGCGAGCGCTTTGCGTGGTCTTGAGTTCGAGTACTCCGGCTTGGGTCGCTAGACTGTTGCCGGACCAACGCTGCAAGGGGAGTTCAGTAACGCATGGCAATTGATGTTGAAACCAAAGACTGCACTGCACTATCCGACGCCGAACTGGCAGAGATGGCCGACATTTGTGTCGAGGGTCCAGCTGGCTACGACGTAGGTTTTCTCTCAAAGGTCCGTGAAGATTGGGTTCTTATCACCCTCGCCCGTGATGGCAACAAGCTTCATGGTTTTGCGTTCTGCACACTTGAGCGCATCGGTGGCACACCGAGTTTGTTGTGGGGGCTGGTTTCGATCAAGCGCTCGTCACGTCGCGACAGCGTGCTCAAGGCAATCATCGCCGAGCAGTTCCGTCGTGGTGTTCTTGCGTTCCCCGACGAAGACGTTCTGGTCGGCACTCGCATGCTCGACGCCTCTGGTTTTGCAGCATTCGCTCAACTCGAAGATGTCGTGCCTCGGCCGGGTCACAAGCCAACAGGTGAAGAGCGTGCGTGGAGCCGTCGCCTCGCCAAGCGTTTCGGTGTTGAAAACCAAGTCAACGACCGCACGTTCATTGTTGAGGGCTCCGGCGAAACCCAAGCGGGTATGGATATCGAGTCGCTCAAGCCCGAGTCGATCAGTGAAGACGTTCGTGCGTTCTTCGTAGATGTCGACACGAAGCGCGGCGATGCCCTGATTGGTTTTGGTTGGGCAATGGCCGAGCTGCTGTCGAAGTACTCGCCCGGCGTCAAGCCATAACGGCTCAAGCCATAACGACTGGCGCCAGGCCGTAAGCGGCGAACGCCTACAACTCAAGAAAGACTTTGTCAGCACCCGGTGCCGGCAGCTCCAAAAGAGGGCTTCCGACACGGGTGCTGAGTTCTTTGTAGGCCGCCGCTGGTCTGCTCATTGGGCCGCCCGCTGATTGGGGCGCCGGTGGCTGCAACGGCTGCTCGACGGTGGTCTCGCTATTGCGAGCCGCCACCACCGCCACCGAGGTTTGATCCGCCCTCGGTAGGAGCGGGGCCGCTCTGCACGCCTGGACCTGAGGGCAGTTGATCGCCCTTATCCATATTGTCGGCCGCCTGGTTGAGGTAGTTCACCAGCGTCGGCGCTGCGCCCACGACGAGCGCAGCGGTGCAGCACAAGATCAACCCTCGTTTACCGGTGAGCTCTTGGCCGGGGCTTTGACCTTTGGCGCCCATCGCCCAGAGGCTCGCCGACACCAAGATGCCGACTACGCAAGCAGCGAGTGCATACCAAGCAAGGCCGTTGGTGAGCGACTGAACATTGGCAAGACAGATGCCGTTGGTGAGTTCTTGGCTACAGGTTTGCCCATTGCCGTCATTGCTGGCCGCGGCCAAGCAGTTGTGACTCTGAAGCGGACCGCGCAGTGCAGCGGCAACCGCAGCGGCCCGTTCTTCAGTGGTGCCGATGTTTGGACCAGCCGGCTCTCCGGCGCCGAGCAATGGGCCGTAACCCTCGTTGGCGAGTTGCTGATTGATGGGGTCGCTGTTGTTGGTAACTACTGCGTAGATGTTCTTGTAAGCACCACAGAGACCCTGGTCGGTGTCAGGCGGACGTGGGCCGCGGTCGGGGTTCTCGGGCGACCACTGGCAACCCGCCGAATAAAACAGATTCCCGTACGTGGTGTCGAGGTAATGGTCGGGCCCATACAGGGCTATCAAGGCAGTCTCTAACTCATCACACGCCTGCTGTACCGCCGGAGTTCGGGCTGGTTGTGTCGTTGGGACGGTCGGGTCAGGCGTGGTCACTTGGCCAATACACGCGTCTCGAGCGACCCCTGGTGCCTTAGGGCAGCACTTGGTCGTGGTGCCGCCAATGAGTTCCTCATCGGGGCCGCAGGTTTGCGCAGGTGCCTTGACGTCTGGAGGAAGCTTCTTGTACCAAGCCTCGCAAGTGGGGTCGCTGTGCAAGAACCAAGTGCCGTCGTAGCAGTCGGGGGATGAAGGGGGAGGCCCGGCGTCGAACCAACAGTTGGGGTCGTCGTACTTGTAAGTCGGACGCCCGCCACCTTCGAAGTCGCGGTGCTCACCGCACTGAGGGTTGGCTGGCGCGCCGAGAGTTACTGCGGACGCCACGGGCGCGGCGAGGGTTGTGGCGGCCTGAGATGCGGGGGCAGCGTTGGCGGCAGCAAGGGGCAAGAAAGCAAATGAACCAAAGCCAACGAAAGCTACGAGAAGACTGTAAATAACGTATCGGGCAACCGCCCCGGCGCGCATCATGATTCGATTGTACTCCTGCGAGCGGTAGTTTTCATGAGAATCCTTAGGAATTCCTATGACCGATATTCGCTGATTGAGCGCTATTTGTTGGTCACGTTTCGAGTCAGTTCACGCGTGAGCGTGGCGGCGTCGGTGGTGGGCGGCGCGCATGTTTGTTGGCGGCAAACAAAGGCACCGTCGGAGCGCTCTTGCCACAGCGGTGACTGGTCGCGCTCGCCCCACAACAATACGTTTCGTGGCAAGTAACTCTGGTGCACGGTTGCCACCAGTTCGGGATGGTCGCCGGCGATGACTGTTTCGGTGCTGTCTTTTACGAGTGTGTCGACGGCGACCAAGAGGTTGGTGAAAGCTGTCGGGTGATTCTCGAGCTGAAGCGCAAGAGCGTTGACGATTGTTGTTGCTCGTTTGGCGAAGGTTGCGTTTTCGTCGAGCGCGGCCAGTCGCGATAGTGCGACGGCCGCCGTGCTGTTGGCCGATGCGATGGCTCCGTCGAATAGGTCTTTGGTCTTGACGATGAGCTGTTCGCTGTCGCGTCCGACGGTGAACAGCCCTCCTTGGTCGGCATCCCAGAACAAGTCGAGCATGGCGTCTGCAGTCTCGGTGGCCAGGGCGCGCCAGCGGGCTTTACCGGTTGCTTCGCCGAGGTGTGTGAACGCAACAATGAGCCACGCGTAGTCGTTGGCGTAAGCGAGCTGCTTTGGCCCCGAGGTCTTGTGCCAGCTCCGTAGCCAACGCCCGTTTGCGTCTCTGAGGTTGTTCAGCAGGAAGTCGGCGGCAGTAACGGCTGCGTCAAGCCAGTCACTGCGCTTCATTGCGACGGCTGATTCAGCGAGTGTTGCGATGAACATGGCGTTCCACTCGGTGAGAACTTTGTCGTCTAAGCCCGGGCGAACGCGCGTCGATCGCGTTGCGAGCAGCGTGGCGCGTGCCGCACTGATTTCGGTGGAACGTGGCCATGCGCCGCGCTGGGGTCGGTGCAAGATGTTGGAACCCTCGAAGTTGCCGGATTGCGTAACGCCGTACCAACCTTTGACTTGCGCGCTGAGTTCATCGTCGTTGAGCGCTGTGTCGATTGCTTCTGGACGCCATACATAGAAGCGACCCTCTTCGCCTTCTGAATCGGCATCTTCGGCGGCGAAGAACGCACCGCCGTCGCTGCGCAGATCGCGCAGCACGTATTCGATGGTTTCGTTGGCGATTTGTGCGTAACGGTCGTCGCCGGTTGCCAAGTAGGCAAGTGTGTAGACACGACCAAGGGCCGACTGGTCGTAGAGCATCTTCTCGAAGTGGGGAACCATCCAGAACGCGTCGACGCTGTAGCGATGGAACCCGCCACCAAGGTGGTCATAGATTCCACCCGATGCCATTGCGTCGAGGGTGTTTTTTACAACGTCGATTGCGCGCGGGTCGTCGCTGCGCAACAGCAACTCAAGTGCGGTTGGCTGAGGAAACTTGGGAGCCTCACCAAATCCGCCCCACTCTTTGTCGTGCGCGTTGATGAGCGCGTTTGTGGCGTTGCTCAGCCAACGCGTTCCGTCGGCGAATACATCGGCGTCGCCCGATGGCGCCGGTTGAGTGCGCTCGACAATTGCTTGTTGCAGCGCGTCGGCGTGCGCGTTGAGTTCTTCACGTTGATCGCGCCACGCGGCATCGACTGCGTGTAGCACGTCAACGAAGGCGGGGCGGCCGGCAAAAGCCTCTTTGGCAAAGTACGTACCCGCGAAGAATGGTCGGGCGTCGGGCGTGAGAAACACGGTCATTGGCCAGCCGCCCTGTCCGCTGACTGCTTGCACGGCTTCCATGTAGACAGCGTCGACATCGGGGCGCTCTTCGCGATCGACCTTGACGTTCACGAAGAGCTCGTTCATCACCTTGGCGGTCGTTTCATCCTCAAATGACTCGTGCGCCATCACATGACACCAGTGACACGCCGAATAGCCAACAGATAGACAAATCGGACGATTCGTCCGGCGGGCAATTTCGAAGGCTTCGGCGCCCCAGGGGTACCAATCGACGGGGTTATCGGCGTGCTGTTGCAGATATGGACTGGATTCGTGGGCGAGGCGGTTCATTAAATGCCAGCCTAAGGGCAGGTGGGCGGTTTGTCGGTTCGTTCGCGAGGCGCGTTGTACCGCGCATTTCCGCCCGGATCAAGCCTCTAGCAGGAATTTCTTTTCTCAAGATTGCCCTGGTCTCCGACGATATGACCCTCAAGGAAGAAGCGAGGAAGGGTCATATGGCGACACGGACACGAGCGGGGGCCACACGCCTAACTCGTCGCGCCCGTTGGCAGCAAGGCCAGCGCGGTGCCGTCGCCGTCGAAGCGTCGTTCGCTCTTTTCATTCTCAGCATCATCGTGTTTGGCATCGTCGAATTCGGTTTGCTTATTTCGCAGAGCCTTGCAATTTCGGCAACGACGCGAGCGGGAGCGCGCGTTGCTGCGTTGGCGGGCGATTCTGAAGACGCTGACTACCAAGTTCTGCAAGCCGTGCGTAACGCGGCTGGCTTCATGCCGCTCGACGACATCAACCTGATTGTCGTTTATCACTCGGCCGATTCGAAGCAGAACGACGTCGAAAACAAGTGCAAGCGCGGAATCGCTGTCAAGAACGTTTGCAACGTTTATCACTCGTCTGATCTCAATCTGACGGCGCAGCAACTCTACGATTCGCACCGCGGCGATTCGTGGCCATCGACAGATCGTCAACAATTCGTTGACTTCGCCGGTGTTTGGGTTTCGGCGAACCATCATTGGATCGGTGGGTTCTTCAGCTCCGAAGACCGCACGATCAGCGACGCCACTGTGATGCAGATCGAACCGCAAGTGCAGAAGCCGTGGACTCCGATAACGACAACCACAACAGCAGCGCCTACGACGACAACGACTTCGCCGGTAAGCACGACCACGACGACGAAGGTCTCGACCACAACAACCACTACAAAGGCGCCGACGACAACAACGACAGCGACAACAACGACGATCTTGAACCCACCGACAACTGGCGGCGGATCCAAGGGAGCTGACTCGGTCAACGGTGAAGTCGCGACGACGACAACCAAGAAACCGACAACGACCACCACGACAAAGGCACCGACGACGACCACAACGGCCGCGCCGGCCCCGACCATTCCGAGCTTTTGAGATGGCTTATCGAGGGTGGGCGCGCCCCGACGAACGGCGCCTAGCACCGCGACGATCAGCTCGCGCGTTGATGGACAGAGAAGCCGGTGCTTCGATGGTCGAAGCCGCCATCTTCGCTCCCATCGTCATGTTCATGTTGTTTGCCGCGATCATGGGTGGCATCTACTTGGGCGACACAGTGTCGTTGCAGTGGGCCACGCGCTCCGGCGCGCGTGCAGCGTCAGTTGGTGGGGCCAACGCGTTCACTGACTACGACATACTCGCTGCCGTCGAGCAGTCGACACAGATCTTCCCGAAGAGCTACATCGACACGATCGTTGTGTATCACGCTGATTCATTCAGCAGTGAGCCGTCGCCTGCGTGCAAAGCAGGAATTGCGGTTCCAGGTAATTCAGTTGGTTCGTGCAATGTCTACTCAGTGGCTGACTTCAACCGTCCCGCAACAGACTTCGGTCTAGGTGGCTGGAATGGCGACGATCCGTGGCTGCCTGAAACACGAAAGACGAGCGGCTTCACTGGCACCGACTATGTCGGTGTTTATGTGCGCGCGCGTTGCACTTGCGTGGCCTCAATGTTCAACGCCAGCGAGATACTGCACAGCAACACCGTTATGCGCATTGAGCCGAAGGAAGCATGATGCGCGGATTCATTGCACGTAAGCGTGATGAAGGAGGCTTTGCCCTCGCTCTATTGGCGGTGTCGCTTGTGGCCCTCATTGCTGTTGCTGGTCTCGCCATCGACGTTGGCTCTTGGTACTTGCGCGTGAATCAGATGCAGCGCGCCGCCGATGCTGCATCGCTGGCCGGCGCCGCAAAGATGCCCGATGTGAACGCAGCCAATGCAGCAGCCCTTGAAGCGGCTCAGCGCAACGGCTTTGTAAACGGCGGAAAGATCAAGCTCGAGTTCACTCCGATCTTGCCTGACAAGTATCAAACTCGCGTTGTCGACTCGAACCCGCCGATCTATTTCAGCGGAATGTTCATTCAGGGCTTGTCGCTCGACAGAACATCGTTCGCGCAGTTTGCCGACTCGGTGCCCATGGGTAGCCCGTTCAACTTCTTGGGCATGGGCGACGTTGTTCCTACAAGTGCGTTGGTTCCTGTACAGAACTTCTGGCTTGCCGTTAACGGCTACTGCTTGCCGAAGGAAGACGGCGACTTGCTGCTTGCTGGCTACGACGGCACGGTCAAGACCAACGCCGACGGCTCTTTCGCCGGCGTTGGGTCGAGTGACGGATTGGCTTGTGGCTCGAAGATGTCGGGTGCTGAGGCGAACACCGACTACGACAAGAACGGTTACAGCTACTCGGTCGAGGTTCCGCCGGGCGCGGGTTCGGCACAAATCTTGATCTACGACGGTGCGTTCTCGAATCACACTGCCGATCCTCCAGCAGCTGGCATTCGCCCGGCTGGTGGTCGTTCACCCGATGGCGCCAAGGCTCCCGTTGGACAAGCGGCATCGACGATTCAGGTGACGACGACGTTCCGTCTATGGGACACGTTGAACGACTCGACTGACGAGAACGATCGTCCGGTGCCCGGTGCGCCTGACGTGACTTTTGTCACGAACGACGCGCGTGGTGTCGACAAGTACTACGTGCTCGGCACTGTGCCGGCGGCGACTGGTGTTGCGCACCGCTATCGCGTGCAGGTCTTCACTCAAGCTGGCGAAGCGAACTCGCTTGGCGTGAATGCCTTTGGCATTTCGGCAAAGACGCTTGGCGGCGACTGCGACTCGCGTCTCAAGGCAACTTGCCCGCGTGTTTACGGTCAGAACGCAATCTCGCTTTACGCAAACCTGAACCCCGGCAACCTTGCTGCGGGCACTAGCTACAACGTCGAGCTCTATCTCGCTCAGATCAATGGCAACTTTGCCGGTAAGACGTTTGAAGTGAACTTGTGGGATCCAGGTGAGAACGGTCGCAGCATCAGCCTCATCAATCCGTCAAATACGGCTGCTCGTTTTGACTACAACGCGATCAAAGCGCCAAGCAAGAAGGCATCAGGTAACAACGTCACTTCGATCAATACGAGTGACTCGAACATCGCTCCGCCGGGGCCAAATCGCAGCAACAGATGGCAGTACAACGATCGCCTCGTGTCAATGCGCAGCGTGTTGCCGACGTCGTATCTAACTGACTACGGCGACGAGTGGTGGAAGCTGCGTTACAGACTCACGGTTCCGGCAACGGGATCGGTGACAGAGCGCGCCACTTGGTCAGCTCGAGTCGAAAACGGCGACCCAGTTCACCTAATTCGCGACCCCAACTCGTAGCGGCTGGCCCT
The DNA here is from genome assembly GCA_044220495.1 of Acidimicrobiales bacterium. Classification (GTDB taxonomy): domain Bacteria; phylum Actinomycetota; class Acidimicrobiia; order Acidimicrobiales; family JBBSGY01; genus JBGAQY01. The sequence goes on along the minus strand of JBGAQY010000002.1, from coordinate 1,496 downwards.
TCTCGGGCTGCTGCCTGAGGGCCTTTCACCTACCGTAGAAGCCCAATAGTGGGCCCGCAGGGGCACGAATCTGGGCTTCTTGGGTTGGTGAAAGCGGATAAGGAAGTGGGGCGCGCCGTCTGGGTGAGACGTTTCCGATGCTCCTATAGAAGTCAAGCAGCTTCGTGATGTTCTTTTGTGGTCTGAACATCTGGGCGGTTCATTGCCTTCCAAACTTGTCGTGCAACGTGGCGCTTTAGGCAGCGGATCACCTCACGTTTGGTTTTGCCCTCGGCAAGTCGCTTCTCCATGTAGGCCTGAGTATCAGCGTCGTAGCGAAGTCGAACAAGAACGATTCGCCACAATGCTGAGTTAGCGAGTCGATCGCCACCTCTGTTCAAACGATGACGTTGACGTTTTCCAGAGGATGCATCCTTTGGGCTAGTGCCGCACAACGCGGCAAAACTAGACTCAGTTCGACAGCGCTCAGGGTTGTCGCCAAATGTGATCATCAGAGTTGCCGCCGTGTCTGGGCCTATGCCGACTGCGCTTTGTAAGGCTGCAGGCACAACCAATTGGACCAACTCTGATTGCTGAGCTTTAAGCAGCTTGATCTCTTCTGTGAGCGCCAACCACCGCTTGGCCAACGTTTGCAGAACAATCTTTGCTGCTGTTGTTGGGTTAGCAGTGTTGCTATTGGGTCGACAGCGGCTCATCAGTTTGCACACCTCGACTATTGATTTGTGACGCAATTGTTCTCGTAGCTCATCAGGTCCGACATCAATGATCGAGTGAATTTGATTGGCAGCCTGGGTGCGGGAATTGAGCGCAGAACGAAGGGCCATTTTGATCATTCGCAATGATTCAACAGCACCGTCTTTTGACTTTGATTTTGCTGTTGCGTCTCCGTTGATCACAGATTTTGCGGCGGAAATGGCATCAGACGGGTCTGATTTTCCATATCGCCTGCGAAGTTGCCGGTTTGGGCAATTGATTTCGATGACTTCAACACCGCGTTGACGCAAGAAGCGGTCAAGACCTGCTCCCCACGATCCGGTGCCTTCAATGCCAACCGATTCGACTTTGCCGAAGCCACAAAGCCATCCAAACAATTCCTGGTAGCCATCAGGCGATGCAGTAAAGCTTTGAGTTCCCAGTTCTCGACCCAATTCATCGAGAGCAGCGGCCACGTGTAGGTCCTTGTGAGTGTCAACGCCACCAATGACTACGCCTTGTTTATCTGTAACAGTGTTGTTCACTGCCATCCTTTCGCTGGAGTTTGTGATGGCACACACCACCAAACGGCGGACAGCACAGTGAGGGGGCTTCTAGTCCAAGCTCCTATCAGGTCACGTTCGTTGTGAGGTGAGTGCGAGCTGGGGGTCCTCCCGTCGGACAGATCGGAAAACGGGCAGACACAACGTCGCCAATGGAAACGAGGGTCACGTCGGGAGGACTAATCCAGCACAGCGATTGTTTCAAAACGCTGCGTGCACATCATCACTATGGAAACGTCG
>JBGAQY010000084.1:0-3726 GCA_044220495.1 Acidimicrobiales bacterium | reverse complement strand
GCTCCACCTTCTTCATTCCTTTCAAGCCCCCCGTTGAGTAGTTCGCAACCACGCAACGTAGGGAGTGGTTTGGGGAAGGTGGGGCCAAATCAAACGCGCGAAGTGCCTCCTAATGGGGCCAAATCAGAATCGCGTTCCCACGGCCGTGTGCCGTGATGCGTTGATCCCTTGGGATCAGGCTTCGACTTCGAAGCCATGTCTGCTTTCTACACGTCGCCGGCTGAGTCAATCGCTGACGTGGAGGGCCGTACTTTTCTGCCGCTGAGTTGCGCGCAGTAATTAAGGGTGTTGCTAATGCAGAAAAGTTCGGGAGGACTCCACCAAAAGCGCTTGACGCAGCGCAAAGGCGACGTGTTTCGTCCCGCACGTCCGACGTCAACGCCAGTCGGCTGCTGTATGGGGCACGTTTGCGTGTATTTCTTGGGCATGAGGATTAGCCGACGTACGCCGATCTCATACCCGAATCAGGAGCAAACCATGACCGCTGCGAACAAGGAAAACCGGATACCAGAGGGCTACCCACCACCTGACGGCGCCGAAGTGCTTGCAGCCGCCATGAAGCACGGGGCTTTAATGGAACAGCGAGTGGCGAGGACCGTCCAAGCCGAAGGCTTCGCGACAATTACGAATTGGGCTTTCCAAGATAGCGATACTGGAAAGTCACGAGAGTTGGATGTCTTTGCCACGTGGGCAACTGAAGACCCTGGTGCGCGGGTTCAGGCCACCGCACGATTACTGATTGAGTGCAAGGGCGCACAGAACCCGATTGTTGTCGTGACACGCAAGCAAGACCGAATCCCGAAGGAAGATTCGTGCAAGGAGTTTCGCACCCTAAGTACCCTGCCGGACGTGCCCAACTTGCCCACCAAGGGCGACGAAACGTCGCCTGCGTTGGAACAACTCAAGGGAAGCGGTCACTTCTTCCATCGCCTTGGACTTGCAGACGCTCATCACGCCCGTGCATCGCGCACAGTGGGAGCTTCAGTTTTGCAACTGAACTTGCAGGGCGGCGACTGGGTTGCCGATCCTGGTCGACAGCTGTTTGACTCCGTTCAGCTTCCGCTCGCAAAAGCGGTCGAGTTTTGCAGGTCTCAGCCGGCTGTCGAGCCGACGCCGGTTCCCGCTCTGCGGGCTGTAATGATATTTCCCATCGTTGTCGTGCGCGCTGAACTTTTCGAAGTTGACACCACAAAAACCGATCGGCCGGCCATCCTGCGCGAGTGGGTACCAACTCTCCGTCGCTTCGACTTCAGCTCGTTCTCTGGCACGTTTCGCATTGACTACGTGCAGGAGCGGTCGCTCGGGCAATACCTGAAACAGACGGTAAGACCATTCGTTCAAACGATCGACGAGAAATTGAAGTGGTACCGAGACGTTGTGGACGGCCGGGAAACGACGAGTCCCAGCCAAGGATTTCCGTACGACTGGCGCAACGGCTAGCGGCTTTTTCACAGCGCTATACACCGAGGACGGGCCGCAGGCCCGCCCGCAGGCAGAACCTTCTCCTTCTCTTCTCCTCTTCTCACCGTGGCGTGGCATGGCCGTACGGCCATGCCTTTAATCAAGTATTGGCAGTCGTTTCACGTCCTGAACTTGCACACCTGCATGTGCACATCGACGTGCATGAGGCGTTGAAACTCAGCTCTAACGTGCACACTCGACGGTTGAACTGCGGCAAGCCTGCTCTTAACAAACTCAACGGTCGGTTTGACGCGCGAACCGACGCGAAAGGAACAGACCTCATGCATTAAGCCGTCTTTGAGACGAGCGGTTAGCACCTTAAATCCAAGACGCTTGTGGTCAGGTGGGAACTGCACGGTTGACTCTCACAAGCAGCCATACAAGGTCGTTGACAGCAGCGAACTGCAGCAATTCGGCAACTGGATTTTCATCGTGGCGCTCAATAGAAAGTGCCGTCCTGAGTGCCAGAACGTGACGTAAGAGGCTTCCGTCCTGGCGGTTTCCGGTTTCAGTCAGCTCATTAATTATTTGCCTAAACGAAACGCCGGTTCCGCTTTCGGGGTTTGAGCATCCAAAGACTTTGCCTTTGCCGTCAAAGTTCACTGTTCGATGGGCGTTGGTCAGGGGCCTGATGAATTCAGTGTTGTCAAGCACGGCGCCCGCTCTCCGGTAGTCCCGTAGCTCTTCGCGTCTATGAAATCGCGGCGCGGCGTAATAGACAAGCGCCAAGTGTCGTGCGGCTCGGGCAAAGTCTCGGAGCGTTCGGTCTTGCCTAGGGTCGACGGCGAACCGAAAGAACGGTGGTCGGAGCGTATCTGACGAAGAAGTTGCCTCACCTTTGATCGGTCTACTGCGCTTTACGTAATCTGAGCGTTTGTACTGCAGGAAAAGTGAGGCGACGCCTGTGGGAGCGCTCTCAAACTGTTCGAAATCGGCGACAGAGCGAAAATATGATCGCCAGTCAAACCCTGGCGGGATTACTACTTTCAACAGTCGCTCGATGTGAGTTCGGTTGTGTGGGATTGTGACAAGCACATCAAACCCAAGCACCGACTCAAGGACTTGTCCTGGTGCCCATAGTTCTATGCGGTTGCCCATCCCTTGGCGAAGCGGACATTGAGAGGGTGTTGCCAGCTCAATGTTTGCGGCCGATTCGAACTCCTTCTCTTCAAATTCTGAGCGTGTCATCGTGGGGCCTCTTCATCCCAGGGGTTTCGACGGATACTTGAGGAACGTTCGTGGTTGCGCAAGCAAATTAAGCGTTGCCTTGATGGCACCATTGATGGTCATTGAACCGTCGTACAAGAGCGCACAGCTCAGCACCTTCGAATAGTGCGGCGGCCGATCTAAGACTCTCTGGCGATGAATGATCGCTGCGCTCCGCTTATCGGGCGCGCGAAACACCGATATCTCATAGTCCTCGACGGTTAACCAATGGGGTTGCCCCGATGTCGAAGAATTGTTTGCATTGAGAGTCAGTGCTTTTTGTATCGACAAATCAAAAGCGGCTTGTTCGGCTTGGGCAGTGGGGTCGTGACAAAGCTCGGCGTCCAGCCGGCTGCAATACACGAGCGCCGTCGCAAAAGCGACTTGTCCGCGCGGCTGCTCTAGCTCTAGGGCATTTAGCAGCAACTGCGCCCCTTCGCGTACTGGCAATGTCGACGCTACTGAGACCTCTCCACGAAAAGAATTGGTGGTAAGTAGCTCGCAGCCGATCTTTTCGTATTCGATGTACTCGTTTAGGTGTGGCCGATTCGGCAGAATCGTGACCTCTCGTCGTCCAAAACGCAGACCGTCGCCAAAAGCAAATTGGCCGAGCAGTCCGTGTTCGTCGCCGAAGCCGGCGGTGTTAAGAAGCGAGGCTCGCATGAGTAGATACACCGCTAATGATTGACCTCGAAGCACGTGAGTTATTAGGCGTAGATCTGCGAGGGGGACGATATGAATCGGGACTCCCTTGCTTGAGGGGATTAGCTTCCATAGAAGCGCCGGATCTGCAAGAAGGTTGCCAAGGTCGTCGAGCGTGACACACATTGACATCACGAGGTCGCGGGCTAGTGCCGCCTCAATCTTTGTGCGGTCGTTGTCATCGTCCCCAAAGGTCGCATGTTGGCGTTGCGTTCGGATCACTTGAACCGCGTTGCGTAGTTGAAAAGCGGCATCGAGCGGGTTGCGCTCGACTTTCTCGTCCATGTCGCCTTCCGGCGTCGCAGGATTCAGCTCACCAGACTTGCATTCGACAATCAGTGAAATGTCCGAATAGCC
>JBGAQY010000083.1:0-4833 GCA_044220495.1 Acidimicrobiales bacterium | reverse complement strand
GATCGTTCCGCCCTCTGCATTGTTGATATACGGAGGCGTGTTGGCACTCTTGTAGAGGCTCGTCATGCGCTCACTGAGGCGCGTGGCCTCATCAATCACCAGCTTGAGCGGGCTTGGCTCGAGAGGAACACGAACAATCACTTCCGTTGTTGCGTCTTCCGTCTCAAAAGGCGACGGCGTGTCGAAAGGTGAGGCCGACTCAACGCTGACGGGTTCCGTGCTTGGTGGGCTTTGGCGACGGGCTACGAAATCAACGAGCCGCTTGAGCACTTCTCGTGGCTGCAATTTAGGACCTCCGGATTTGAGATTCCAGGCTCGCACCGGTCGTCGTTCATTCACAATCGCGCGGCACGTCAGTTGAAATCGATCCGCACATGCGAGTCGATTCCAACTGACGTAGACCACTGCCAGGTCGTCAGCGAACCCAGTGCTGGTATTTGTTCGAGACCCCACCGCATGCGTGTGAGTACGCATCGCCGTTCGCGTTGCTGTCGAGGCACAGCTTGGTCGTCGAGTGCTTGAATACGTAACCGTTGGCGTCGTGCGAGATGAACCACTCGCGATAGGGCGTACGCGGGCTGCACTTGTTTGTGTAGATGCCCCACGTTGCGTAGTCGTAAAGACAAAGGCCAGTCGCTTTGTTTTGCAACACGACCGTTCCTGGAACTTGGCCCCATGATTGATACCAACGCATGTAGTTGTTGGAGCTGTTGCACGGTCCGGTATACACGTAGCCTTCGATATTTGAGTCAAGGCAACGTCCTGTCGCAACGTCTTTGTACATGTATTCGACTGCGGCATTTGCCGGCGTTGGATTGATCACACTCAGACCCGCCAACGCAGCAACTGCTGTCGCAATCACGAGTGACGTCTGCCTTAAGCGCTTCCATTTTGTCGAGACATTGCGCACGAAAGTTGTTCTCCTCTATTCAAGTCACGAAACCCGTGACCGTTTTGTGGAGAACGTAAGTTGGCGCGCTGCGCACGTCAACGCGTTAGCTGAACTTGACTGCCGATCGCAACAGAACACTTTTTCTTTACGCACGCTGAGCGCTTGACCAAGCCGTACGCGCAAACACCGCACGCAACTTTGGCGTGCGGTGTTTGCGAAGCAGACTAGCTAGTTGTTACTGATTACCGTCTTGCCACGGCGGCGCGAGCTGAAAGTAGTTGCCGTCAGGATCAGCGAATGTGCACATCAACATGCCACTACCGTCCATCGGTTCGTACGGTTCGGCAATAACCTCGGCGCCCAGTTCTTTGATGCGCTCGAATTCAGCTTTGACGTCTGATGTCGTGAGGTTAAGCATGATGCGCGCAGGTGACGGATTCTTACCCTTCACTTCGCTGTGCGGGCCGATTGCGAGGCTGCCATCGCCGGCTTGAAATCCAAACCAACCGTTGGCTTCGTCACTCCAGTCAGGATTCGGAGCGCCCAATACCTTGCCGTAAAAGTCTGCGAGACGCTTCGAGTCTTCACTGCCCAACATGATGTTGCTCAAGTTCAACGCCATGAGATCTCCCTTGTTCGTGTCTGGTCTTCACACTAGGCGTATCGGGTCGATGACTGTACGGGCCGAAGGCCCACTCGCTCAGTCAGAGATGTGACGGTTTGGCGACAGCCCTTGACTGCGCATGCTCACTTAAATACGTTGCTCGGCGTCTTAGTTCTTTTGCTTGTTTTGGAGTTGCTGTGCATCACCGTTTTGCAATCACCCCACCAACTTTCGCTCGCAAAAACACGTCGCGCCTAGCGCGTGTGTTGCTTGCAACGGTGGCCTTGTCGGCCGCGCTGGGTGTCATCCCGACACCGGCAAGCGCCGGCGACGGCGACATACATATCAGACCCGAACTCCACACTGTCTTGGTACAACTGGCGCGGCTGTCCGTCCGGAAAAATTTGCATGTGGAAAGACGTCGGTTGGGCTGGACAGTGGGTGGTTTACAACTACGACCACGGCAAGACCATCAGTGTCGGCGATGGGATGAAAGACCAAGCGTCCGCGATTTGTAATCGCGCCGGACGATACGTCGAAATCACGTTCATCGATTCGCACTTGTGGACCGGTAACGACACACTCACGGCTGCATATGGCTGCTACGGCAACTTGCCTGCCTACGGATGGAACGACCGCATCGACAAAGTCCGTCTCTACTAAACATGAGGCGAACCATGACCAAGAAACGCTCACGCATTGCCCTCGCAGTTGTTGCTGTGATCACAGCAACAACATTGACCTCGATCACGTCGGCTGATGCTGCGATCACGGGGAGTTGCCCCGGCTACGAACACATTCAGACCGTGCGTTCGGGTAACGCCAAACTCGACTTGTTCAGAAACGGCAATCGGTATTACTCACACGACGAACTGGCAGTTCTTACGGCCACCCGCGACACAACGATCGTCGAGCTATACCGAACCTCAGGGCCAAGCGATGCGCAACCCATCAGCACAACACTGCCCCGCTCGTCGGTAGTCAAAGGCGACTACGGGCAATACAAGTACTACGCAGGTCCGGTCTATCTAACGGCCGCCGTGGGGCCGGTGTGACTCGTTATTGCATGTCGGCGTGGGGCAAGGTCGACAACTTCCCCGACGCCCAAGCGGGCGTCTACTGCCACTATTTCGCCTAGGTGAAAGTCGACAACTAGTTACGCCACAACTAGGCGGCCTTTGTTGCCGTCTTCAAACACCTTTGCGAGCGCTTCACCGTCGGGATTGCCCGCAGCGAATATATGCCCAGACGACGCGTGAACTTCGATGAGTTTGTACGAATCGAGCAGCGGTGAGATGTCGCCCGCGTTCAGAGTGTCATCCCAAGCATTCAGGTTGCGACCAAACCACTCCAGAGCAGCTCAGGGGACTTTGAATCAAGTCCCAGAAGTCATCAAGCGATTCGATGTTCTGGTCGCGCAGATCAAGACGCAACACGTCGTTGGCGTTCTCGTTACTCATGGCGGAAATCGTACAGGCATGGTCGCGGGTTTTGAATTGAAGCGCTCGCTCCGACCACTCAGCTGCTCGACGATTCGCAAGCTACTTTGGGCTGCGTTTCAGTGACCCAAGAATCCCAAAATCCTGCGCGTAAAGGCGATGTTTTGGGCTTCTTGGAGTCGATGGCGAAAAGTGGCCATTCGTCAGCGATAGAGGCCATTCTCGTTCTCGCGAGAAGCGAACCGATCTCCTTTGGCGACTCAGACGTGTGCATCGAAATGTCTGAGGGCACTAGTTCGCGTGGAACTGCATGAACGGGCGTTCCCGTGGAAACGTCCAGCTCGGTCGCGCTGCTCCCGTGCGGTGGATTCGCGCTTGCTGCCGGTCCTCACCCCCCAACCGCTAGAGCCATCAGAAGTACCCGGGACGGGACTTGAACCCGTATGGCCCTCTCGGGCCCGGGGGTGTAAGAAGCGCTTCGTGTGTTCGGTGCCGTTTTGCAAGTTGTGGGAACGAAGTGATGTACAAACGCTGTACTTCAGCGGGTTCGTTGAGGCCGCGTGTGCTGGAAACCGCAATCGCTTGCAGGTTCCCATCGCTTCAACTGCATGAGAGGGCGAACATAAACACTGCTGCGGCTAACGCGATGGTTACGCCCGCAACCAGCACCGAGCGACCAACTTCAGCGACACGTCGCGCGCCCCCGGCCGTCAATACGATTGCCTGCTCCACAAGAACAGCACCTGACCAAACGAGTGCGAATACCGGAAGAACCGTTTGCCAAAGGGAGTACGCGAACGGACCGGCATCGCCAGAGCCTCCACTATTTGCGCACTCGTTCTGCGACGTCCCGACGAATGCCAGCCAGTTATACGCCGGTTGGAGGATCGCGAGAGCTACGGCGAGAACCAAAAGCCCAACTACGAACGCGCTCAGCCCCCTCGAACGCGCCAGCAGATTCGCAGAAACCATCAATCAATCGTACTGATGAGCATCCCGGATCGACAATGGGCCCAATGAACGGGACTGGCGGTATCGCACCGACTTCGCCGCTCAGCTCATTCACAAATGATCATCTAACTGCGTTTGTTGCTGCATGCAACCCACCGTTGTTACGTGGGTGCGACGTGACGCACGACGGGCCTGCTGCTCACGCAAACCTGTCGTCCGGAATACAAGGAAGAATCGGTCGGGTCAGGTCGCTGAATGGCAGAGGGGAACTCCATTGATCGTGAGCAGCGTTTACTCGGTTATTCCGCAGGTCGCCCCGTGGGCGTGCAAGAGCATTCGAGTTTGGTTTGAATTCAATCCCGGCATGGTCGCCAGTGGCTCGATACTTGAAAAGCTCGACGGCGAGAACGGCATGGTGGTTGCCTGGGAAGCACTACCAAGCGGAAGCCCCGTTTAATAACAAACAAGACCTGGAGTGGCGCCACATTGAGAGGTTTAGAGAAGACCATGCCAGCCGAACTGGGAACGATCCGTTTACGAATGTGGAAAGAGCACCATCCGATCCGCCCGACTTTGAGGTCGTCACCCCCGGCGGCGCGAAGCTGGGGGTTGAGAGCACTGTGTTCTCCGTCGACGGCCGACGCATTCTAAGTGGTGACTTCCAAAAGTTTCGCCGGCGACTACTTCAAGCGCCGGCCGCTATGTTCGCTCACTTAGCATTTACGTCAATCCATGTTCGATATGTGACGAGCTGCATCGAAAGCCGGCCACCCCGATGGACAGAGTCCTATCAACGCGTGCTTGAGGCCAGTATCCAATCGTTGTCGCAGCCCCCCTTGCTCGATCAGAACGACATTGACGACCCGAGCACAGCGAGTCCTTGGGTCCCTTTTGGTGACGTTGAACTGAGTATCAGCCACTGTCAACAGCGGTTGAAAACTGACCCC
>JBGAQY010000031.1:0-32406 GCA_044220495.1 Acidimicrobiales bacterium | reverse complement strand
TGGGGGTCCTCCCGTCGGACAGATCGGAAAACGGGCAGACACAACGTCGCCAATGGAAACGAGGGTCACGTCGGGAGGACTAATCCAGCACAGCGATTGTTTCAAAACGCTGCGTGCACATCATCACTATGGAAACGTCGGACTGAGCAATCATGTCAGTGCCTTGGTTGCCGAAGACGTTTGACTTTGCCGCTTGCGGTGCGTTCGAGCGTTGTTATGTAGAGCGCCTTTGGTGCTGCGATTGATCCGAGCTGTTCTTTGACGAGTTCGCGAAGTTCGTCGAGTGACGGGGGAGTCGACGGGTCGCGCACTTCAACAGCGACCACTACGCGTTGGCCCCAGGTGTCGTCGAGCTCACCGTATACCAACGCTTCGGCCACGTTTGGGTGTGTGCGGATCACTTGCTCGACCGTCGTGGGCCAAACCTTTTCGCCGCCGGTGTTGATGGCGTCATCAAGTCTTCCGAACACTTGAACGTATCCACTGTTGTCTACCGATCCGGCATCGCCCGTTGGGAACCATCCGTCGGCTGTCTTTGGATCACTGTCGTCGCGATAGCAGCGCAACAACGTTGGTGACTTGATGAAGAGCTGTGAGTCAGCGTCGGCTTTGATCGACACACCGTCAAGCGCGTAGTGGTCGTAAACGACACCGCTTGCCGACTCGGTCATGCCATATGTTGCGATTGCGTTGGCGGGTCGGTCGGGTGGGGGAGACGCGCCACCGAGAAGGATGAGTCGAAACAGCGACGCGTCGATGCGTTGCAACGCAGTGTTAACAAGCGATACCAGCGTCGCTTGTTGGCGAGCGATGTCTTGCACGTGTTGCGGGTCGAAGCGCGGCAGGCAGACGACTGGCGTATTGGTGTGCAGCGCCCGCGTGATCACCGACAGCCCGCCGATGTGAGCCACGGGCAGACACGCAAGCCAGGTGTCGTGCGGTGTGACGCCGAGCCGAGCGCTCGTCAGAGCGGATGAAGCCCGCAACGCATCATGAGTCAGAACAACCCCTTTTGGCTCGCCCGTCGTGCCACTAGTTGGCATCACCAGAGCGTCATCGGCCTCAGTTGGCTTTGCGCGTTCTAGATCGTGCCGCTCTGCTTGTTCGTCGACGAGTGCTGCTGGCTGCATCATCTGAATCTGCTTGTCGAGCACGGTCTTAGGCAGGCGCACGTCGAGCGGCATGACAGCATCGCCGTGGTTCCACGCGCGGTTGAGCTCATCAATGAAGAGCTGACCGCCGGGCATTGCGAGCGCGATCAGTCGGGGCATGACTGGCAAAGCTAGTGCCCGAGCTACGTTTCATTGCATGAGTACTGAAGATTTGGCGCGCCCCGACGTGCCTGAATGGCAAAGCCAAGGCAGCTTCACAGACATCCGATATGAGACCGCCGAAGGCATTGCCAAGATCACTATTAATCGCCCTGAAGTTCGCAACGCATTCCGCCCGCAAACAGTGAAAGAACTCATACGCGCGTTTGACGATGCTCGCGATGATCCCGCTGTGGGCGTGATCATTCTCACCGGTGAAGGGCCCGACGCGTTCTGTTCGGGTGGCGATCAAAAGATTCGTGGTGATGACGGGTACATCGGTGACGACTCTGTTGCAAAGGCTGGCATTGGTCGACTCAACATTCTCGACCTGCAAGTGCAGATTCGACGCACGCCAAAACCTGTTGTCGCAATGATTGCTGGCTATGCAATCGGTGGTGGTCACGTTCTTCACGTTGTGTGTGATCTGAGTATCGCCGCCGACAACGCGCGATTCGGGCAGACGGGTCCGAAAGTTGGCAGTTTCGACGCGGGTTACGGCGCTGGCCTACTTGCTCGCACAGTCGGTCAAAAGAAGGCCCGTGAAATTTGGTTCTTGGCCCGTCAATACGATGCAAACGAAGCGTTGCAGATGGGCCTCGTCAACACAGTCGTACCGCTTGACCGTCTAGAGGCAGAGACAGTTGCATGGTGTCGTGAGATGTTGCAATGGTCTCCACTTTCTTTGCGCTTGTTGAAGGCGGGCATGAATGCGGCTGATGATGGGCTTGCCGGTGTGCAGCAACTAGCCGGTGATGCAACTCTGCTCTTTTACATGAGCGAAGAGGCGCAAGAGGGCCGCAATGCTTTTCAAGAAAAGCGACGTCCTGATTTCAGCCGCTTTCCGAAGCGCCCATGAGTACGGCCATGGCTAACAAATGGGTGTTGGGGGCGAGACTGCGCACGCTGCCAGCTGCTGTTGTTCCAGTGGTTGTCGGCACGGCGCTTGCTGTTCACGAAGACGCCTTCGTTTGGTGGCGCGCGCTGCTTGCTCTGATCGTGGCGCTCGCCTTGCAAGTGGGAGTCAACTACGCAAACGACTATTCCGATGGCATTAAAGGAACCGACGCAGATCGCGTTGGTCCGATGCGGCTTGTCGGCTCGGGTCTTGCGAAACCGATCGACGTCAAGCGGGCAGCATTCACTTCGTTCGCGATTGCTGCCGTAGCTGGCCTAGTGCTCGCTGTCGTCGTCAACCCGTTGCTTGTTGTTGTCGGTGCATGCGCAATTGTTGCTGCGTGGTTTTACACCGGCGGCAACCGACCATACGGATACAACGGGTTCGGTGAATTATCGGTCTTCGTATTTTTCGGATTGGTTGCAACAATAGGCACCGCGTATGTACAAACCGAACACATCGCCCTGGCGTATTTTGCCGCCGCATGTGCAGTCGGATTCATTGCTGTCGCGTTACTCGTTGTGAACAACTTGCGCGATCTTTCCCGTGACAAGGAAGTCGGCAAGACGACACTTTCTGTTCGCATCGGCGACAAGTCGACGCGCTATTTGTACGCAACGTTGGTTTCACTTCCGTTTGTCGTCGTCATTATGTTTCTGCCTTCGCGGCCTTGGGTATTGCTCGCGTTTGTTGCTGTTCCCCTTCGGATGCTTCTAGTCAAGAAAGTCCTTGGCGGAGAATCGGGACGCAACCTCATTTCGGTTCTTCAGAAAACGGGGCAATTTCAATTGTTGTTTGGGGTGCTTTTCGCAATCGGTCTTGGATTATGAGCGACGTTCAGGCGACGTTCTTCGCAACACTTGTTGACGAGTGGGTGCGTGGAGGCGTTACTGACGCAGTTGTCTGTCCGGGTAATCGATCGACCTTGTTGTCGGCAGTAATTGCGAACGACGGTCGTCTCCGCACGCACTCGATGGTCGACGAGCGTTCGGCTTCGTTTTTTGCGCTGGGTCTTGCTAAAGCGACAGGCCGTCCAGCGCTGCTGTGGTGTACGAGCGGAACAGCGACTGCTGAGTTACACGCGGCGGTGATTGAGGCTCATCAGGGACAAGTTCCGTTGTTGGTTTGCACCGCTGATCGGCCAGTTGAACTACAACACGCGCGCGATTGGCAAACCATTGATCAAAGTCGACTTTACGAAGGCACGACGCGTTGGCATTTCGACCCGGGTGTTGCTGACGATGTCATGTCGAAGAGTTGGCGATCAATCGCGGCGCGGTCAGTAGCTGAAACGCTTTACCACCCGATCGGCCGAGGCCCTGTGCACATCAACTTGCCGGTGCGCGAACCTTGGAAGTTCGAGATCGGCGAGCTGCCGCCCGGACGCAGCAACTCACGTCCATGGCACTCCACTGTGCCGGGTCTCGTGCAGCCATCGCCTGAAGTCGTGGGCGAGTTGGCGTCGAGAGCCGGGACCGAAGGAGTGATTGTCGTCGGCAAGGTAGAAGTCGAGGCGGCCGCTGTTCATGCGTGCGCGCAAGCACTGGGGTGGCCTGTCATACCTGAGATTCGCTCTGGTTGCCGAACGAGCGAGGTGACAACCGTCGGTGCCGCCGACGACATATTGCGTTCTGCTCAGTTTGCCGAAGCTCATCGTCCGACAACCGTGTTACGACTTGGCGCGCCGATCTTGTCAAAATCAGTTGCGGTGTGGTTGGCCGCTGCCGGCGCTGAAGAGTGGTTGGTCGATCAATACGACACTTGGGTCGGGCCGGCGCCTGACGCAACGCACATCGTGCGCGCCGATCCGACCACGCTGTGCTTGGCCATAAGCGAGATGCTTGCCTACGAGACTTCGGGGAAGCAGCAAGACTCCACTTGGCTGCAGCGCTGGCAAGGCGCTGAACTGCGCGCTCAAGGCGCGCTCGATGACGCGCTATCGACTGGCTTGAGTGAACCCTTCCTGGCTCGCTCGTTGGTTGCTGGCTTGCCTGACAACTCGATTTTGTTCGCAGCGACATCGATGCCGGTTCGCGATGTCGAATGGTACGGACGCCCGCGTGACGGCTTGCGGGTGTTGGCCAACCGAGGTGCCAGCGGTATGGATGGCATCGTTTCGACGGCCGCCGGTGCTTCGATTGCATCTGGCCTTCCAACAGTGTTGTTGGTTGGCGACTTGACGTTCCTCTACGACCTCAATGCGTTGTGGAATTTGCCGGGCGCCTCTGGCTCGATCGATCTCACGATCGTTGTTGTAGACAACAACGGCGGCGGTATCTTTTCGATGCTTCCGCAGCTGTCGTCGCTTGAGCGCGATGTGTTCGAGCGTTTCGTGGCGACGCCTCAAACAGTCGACATTGCTGCGGTCACGAAGTCGTTTGGCATTCCGTTTGCCAACGTGAAGACCGCTGAAGAGTTCGTTCCTTCGGTGTTGTCGGCGCTCGAGAAGGGCGGATTGCAGATGGTCTACGTGAAGTCAGACCGCTCGACCAACGCTGATGTTCATGAGCAAGTGCACGCGGCCGCCGTTGCTGCGATCGAAAGCTAACTCTTCGTTGCCGTAATCAGTTGGGCGCTGCCGAAGAACAACGACTCGTGTTTGACGTTGTGAAAGCCAGCCTCTTCGATCATGGCAATCATGACGTAGCGCTCGGGCAGATAGGCCAGCGACTTCGGTAGGTATCTGTATGCCTCTGCGTTAGATAGCAGCGACCCGATGCGGGGCACAACGACGCCAAACCACAAGTGATGAAGTCTGCGGATTATTGCGGATCGAGGTTGACTGGCGTCGAGAAGGGCAATCTGTCCACCGTTTGCAACAACGCGAGCGAGTTCGTCGAAGAACGGTCGTAGCTCGACGAAGTTGCGTAAAGCGAAGCCGCATGTAACGGCGTCGACCGATGAATCGGGTAGCGGAAGCTGCAAGGCATCGGCCTGCATCAAAGGTGCCGACGTATGGGCGTGTTCAAGCATGCCAAACGAGAGATCGGCACCGATTGGGCGGTGACCGTTGCTTTCGAGCAAACGGCAAAAGTCGCCGGTGCCCGTTGCGATGTCGAGCACTAGCGAGTTGGAAGCAAGAGTCAGGCGACCGAGCGCTTTGCGTCGCCAGCGCTGATCGAGGCCGAGACTGATGAACCGGTTGAGCATTTCGTAACGCGGTGCAACTGCGTCGAACATCGAGCGGACGGCTTTCACTTTTTCTTCGCCGGTCGGCAGCGGCGCCACGTCTTGCTGCTTACGTGTCATGAGCGTTGTGCGGGCTCGGTAGTTGACGCACCACATTTAGGGCACTGCGCGTATACGCGCGCAACTGGTCGTCGACATGATGCGCATTCGTTGACTTGAATGCGGCCGGCACGCAATCGGCGAACTGAACTTACGAGAATGCCTCCGACGCTGACAATGACGAGTAGTTCGAGAAAATCGCGAACCAGATTCGAAGTCACTTGAACCAGATGCGCGTGTAACTACGTGAAGTCGGGTGCAGCAACAAAACAACAAGTACGACCTGCAGCATCAGCGTGAGAGTGAGGTTGAAGCTCAAGCCGGGGGCGCCAATGAGGCCCATGATCTGCGCAACTGTCAGTGCTGTTGGGATGACCGCGACGAAGATGCCTAGGTAGTAGCCCCACAACTTGTCGTTGGCGATGCCGAAGCCACCCGCTGCGCCTGCGAGTGTCAATAGTGGGAAGACAGAGCCGCCGATCAGGGCAAAAGCAGCGTTGAGGTAGAGAAGAATCGTGGCATTGGCGAGCATCTGCGGCTGAGATTGGTTGAGCCACCGGCGAGTTTCCATGAGCGCCAGTCTGTCAGCTGCGGGGCAGCGACTGGTGACGTTCAGTTGGCTGACGGGGCCGCTGGCTCGGCGGGTGTTGACGGTGTGCGCAGCTGCTTGCGCAATTCGGCCACGTGACGGCGGGCCTCATCGGGGTCAATGGCGTCGTCATCGTCGGTTGCGTCTGCGCGGGCCGTGGTTGCTGAAGTGAGGTCGGTGATCGTCGCCGTTGTTTCGATTTCGCCATTCGAGATTTCGAGCCCGACGTGCTGAGCGAGTTCGATTGCCAACGCTCCAGCCAATAGTTCGTCGATTATGGCGCCCCGCAGCCCGCCAACGCCTTGTATCTGCACCATGCGTGAAGTGCGGAAATCTACGTTGGTCATTTCAGCGCGATCGAATTTTGCGCCGGTCATGTCACATTCACGAAAGTGGCAATCCAACAGTTTTGCGTTCGCGAGGTCAGTGCCTTGCATTGAGCAGTTCTCGAAATGCACGTGCTTCAAGCGGGCAAAGCGCAGTGACAATCCGTCGAGCTTGCAGTGGCGAAATGTGATCTTGGTAAGCGACGCTTCGGCGAGATCGGCTTGCGTGAAGCGGCAGTTTTCGACCGTGATGCGATGCCACGACGACTCATTGAGAATTGCTTGAGATAACTCGACATCGTTGAGTTCGCATCCCGATAACGAAAGTCGTTCGAGGTTCGCGCCCGTAAATCGGCTGCGCAAAATGTTTGAGTCGGTGAGGCCAAGCTCGGGCAGCTCGAGGCCAGCCGCCTCGAAGCCAACGAGTGTTACGTCGTCGAAATCCGAAGCGGCCTCGAGGTCGTTGATGCTGATGGCATCCATCGTCAGCGCTCGTGGCCGGGCGTCATTTCCGCAAGCGTAGGGGGATGGGCTTGCTCGATGACGGATCTATGCCACTAGCTGGTGTTTGATCGGCCGTTTTGCGGAACTTCGACGCCAATTGACCACACGCAGCGTCGATCTCAACCCCTCGAGTGTCTCGAACGGTGGCGTTGACTCCGAGGCTGGCCAGCGTGTCAACGAAACGCGAGACGGCGGCTTTGTCAGACCCGCGCACCAAGAACCCAGGTGTTGGATTGAGCGGGATGACGTTTACGTGCGCGCCGAGGGGCAGTGCAAGTTCAGCAAGTTCGTGAGCGTCGCTCTCACGGTCGTTGGTGTCGGCGATGAGCGCCCACTCGAAAGACAGGCGACGATTCTTTTGTTCTTGATACTCACGACACGCGCGCATCAACTCATCTAACGGGTAACGCTTGTTTAGGGGAACCAGTCGTGTTCGCAGCTCGTCGTTCGCAGCGTGCAGTGAGACGGCGAGATTTACGGGAAGTTGTTCTTGCGCGAGACGCCGAATGCCGGGCACAACGCCGACGGTCGAAACGGTTATGTGTCGTGCGCCAATGCCAAGGTCGTCGTGAATGCGTCGAATTGCTTGCCACACGCGGTCATAGTTGGCCATCGGTTCGCCCATGCCCATGAAAACAATGTTCGACACGCGACGACCATCGTTGATGGCGCGTTGCTGTGCTTTCACAACTTGTTCGACGATCTCACCCACGGTTAGCTGGCGATCGAAACCTGCTTGGCCGGTTGCGCAGAAGTCACACGCCATGGCACACCCGGCCTGACTTGACACGCACACAGTCGAACGGTCGTGATAGTGCATGAGTACGGTTTCGATCTGCTTGTCGTCGTGCAAGCGGTGTAGCCATTTGATCGTCGTTGCGTCATCGGTCGTCGACTCGACAACGGCCGATAGTGCCGAACTCAACTCATCGAGGGTGGCGAGGCGCGTACGCAAGTTCTTGCCGAGCGTCGAAACTTCTGACGGATCAACAAGTTCTGAATAGAGCCCATGCCACAGCTGATCGACTCGGTAAGTTGGCTCGTCGCCAAGAATCTCGGCAAGCTGGTGCCGGTCGAGGTCGTAGCGGGATGGCATGACTCAACAATAGGTGCCTGTTAGCGATTACCGTTTGAGGCATGTCAAGCGCGTCGTTGCCTGAGAATCCCATCAAGCCACATCACCGCAACATTGGCGGGGGCCAGGCGCGCGCCGCTGTGTTTGGTGTGAGCGACGGCCTTGTGTCAAACGTTTCGCTCGTCATGGGTGTTGCCGGTGCGCAGTCGGCCCAGGGTCTCGTGCGGGTAGCTGGGCTTGCCGGGTTGGTGGCGGGGGCATGCTCAATGGCTGCTGGTGAGTACATTTCCATGAAGGCGCAGAACGAGTTGTTGGAGCGCGAGCTCGACATGGAGCGCACCGAACTTGCACACCGTCCAGAGCTCGAAGCGCGTGAACTTGCGGCTCTCTACGCGCAGCGTGGTGTGCATCCTGAAGTGGCTCGTCAGGTTTCCGAAGAGTTGATGAAAGATCCTGAAGCTGCCCTCGCTGCGCACGCGCGCGAAGAACTGGGCATCGACCCTGAGTCGCTTGGTTCACCGGTGGGCGCAGCGATCTCGTCGCTCGGTGCCTTCTCAGTGGGTGCAGTGGTGCCTTTGTTGCCGTGGTTCTTTACCGGAGGCGTCGACGCTGTTGTCATCTCCATTGTGTTGAGCGCAATTGCTGCGCTTGCTGTCGGCTACGCGTTGGGTTACTTCACTGGGCGTTCGCGCGTATGGTCGGCCACGCGTCAGTTGGGGGTGTCGGCGGGAGTTGCTGCGCTCACCTATGCGATTGGTTCTCTTGTCGGAATCGGAGCGGTTTAGTCAATCAATGGTGAAGCCGCGCACGCCCGCAGGTCGGGCGAGAGAAACCTCTGCACGTTTAACGCTTGAATACCCGGGCACTGCGCCAGAGTTGTGCGAGCTCAATTTCGAGACACCGTTTCAACTGCTAGTTGCGACCATCCTTTCTGCGCAGACGACAGACGTTCGTGTGAACATGGCAACGCCGGCGCTCTTCGAGCGGTACCCCGACGCCGAGGCATTGTCAGAAGCCAATCCGGGTGACGTTGAAGTGCTGGTTCAATCGACTGGGTTTTTCCGCAACAAGACCAAGAGCATCATCGGCATGGCGAAAGACGTTGTCGAACGCTTTGACGGACAGGTTCCGCATGATCGAGACGATCTCGTGACACTGGCGGGCGTCGGACGTAAAACGGCCAATGTTTTGCGCAGCGTTGCCATGAATGAGCCCGGCCTGCCGGTCGACACTCACGTCATTCGGCTGAGCAATCTGCTCGGCATTACGACACAGAAAGATCCCGTGAAGATCGAGCACGAGCTGATGGCCATGCTGCCGGCGGCCGAATGGGGTGGCTTCAGCCTTCGCATGATCTTGCACGGCCGCCAGGTCTGCATCGCTCGCCGGCCCCGCTGCGAAGTCTGCATCCTCAACGACTTCTGCCCTTCATCACAGGTGAAAGCAGTGCGTCGGCCCAAGCCCGAGAGCGACGTCGAAAGCCCCTAAATCTTTTCGAGCAGGGCGCCGATGCTTTCTTTGCGAGGACGGGTGCGCCATCTGTCCTCCGCTGTGCGGTTCGGGTCCGCCGCCTGAATCGCGCCCTGCGGGCGGTTCCCTCGCCGGTGCCGCCCGCCTACTCGCGCCCGGCCCCGACTGACCCTCTGCTAGCCCTTGCCCGGAGCTGGGCCCTCAGAGGCTATTTGCTGCTGTTTGGCGCCCTTGGCGCCCTCGGTGGCCTGGGCCGTGGCGTCGATGGCAGCGACCACGCCGGTTAACAGGGCGGCGCAATATAAGGCTCCGCCAAATCCGTAGAGTTCGAAGCCGAGCATGAAGGCAATGGCAACGATGGCGGGGCCTACGTAGAGTCCGCTGCGCCTGACGATTAGGGGCTGGATGAAGACGCTCGACACGAACTGCAGGGCGACGAACAGCACGGCCAGTTTGATGGCAGTTTCCATCGGGCCGAGACCGGCGGCCAGCAAGAGGATTGGCAGCGCGCCGACGATGATTCCAAGGTTTGGCACCAAAGACATGACAGCGAGCGCGAGCGCAAGGGGAACCGGGGCGCGCACGTCGGCCCAGATGCACGCAGCCCATCCGATAACACCAACCATCGTTGACTGAGCGATTGCTTGGATGACGTAGCTGCGAGCGCTTGAGAACGCGCGCGAACTGATGTTGCGCACTAGCGCACGCCGTTCGTCGTCGACTTGTGCGAGCAGTCCGTTGGCTACGCGCGGACCCCATGACAAGAAGAGCACGGTGAGCACCACGCACACCGCATACGTGCCGACCGATGAAACTGCCTCGCCGGCCAAGCCACTGGACGGCTTACTCAGGTCGTCGACGGCGGACGTCACGCGCTCTTCAAGACGCACCTCGCGCGCAACTCCACCGAGACGGTCTGACATTTCCAGACTCTCGGCGGCGACCGGCGCTGCTGTTTTCAATCGGCTGACTTCGCGATCGAGGTCGTGGAAAACACCGAATACCAGCACGCCGGCAATCGCAGCGATGCCAAGGAGGACAACGATGATGGCGACCCACCGTCTCATCCATCGGTCGAGGCCATCGACTAGCAGCTCGATGAGGGCAGCAGAAACAGCGCAAGCAACTGTCCACGAAACCACTCGCCGAGCTGCAACCATGATCTGAGCAGCGACAATTGCGGTCACGACGGCAGCGATTACGAGGGCGATCGAGCCGGGGCCCACGATTACTCGTGTTGTCGACTTCTGCCCCTCTGCTTCGGTCATGCGCGTACAGTACTGGCGTGGCGTCCAACACGGAGGCAGTTTCGAAAAACCTCAGGGTCACGCTGGCTCCGCAATCGGCGATGTGGATTGCCATCGCGATCTTCGGCACCTTCTTCTTGTGGGCGCTCGTTAGCAACATCCCCAACACGCTCACGCGCGTTGCTCTTGGTTTGGTGCTCGCCTTCGCACTTGACCCCGTTGTGCGCCGGCTGCGTTCGCGCTTTGGCCTGTCACGCGGAACATCGGTTGCGATCGTGAGCACGGCGGCGATTTTGCTGTTTGCACTGCTGTTGGCAGTTGTTGGCCCCCAAGCAATCCATCAGGCAACGAAGTTCAGTTCTGAAGTGCCTGAGACGGTCGACAAACTTTCACAGCTGCCGATCATCGGCGACTTGTTGGATCGCGTTGACGCAAGCGAGCGGCTCAGAAGTTGGGCTAGTGACTTGCCGAACAAGTTCAGTAATCAGGCAATCGCTGATCTGACGGAGGCACTAATTGGTGGTGTTGCCGCCGCGATCACCGTGCTGATCGTGGGCATCGCGGTACTGGCCGACGGCGAAACTTTGGTAGCTCGTGGTCGCCAATTGATTCCGAGCGCGCACCGTGAGGCGGCCGTGTTGGTTGGGCGTGTGTTCTACCGAACCATCGGTGCATACTTCGCTGGATCACTCGTCGTTGCTGCGCTTGCTTCAACGTTTGTTCTTACGGTGGGGCTTGCATTGCAGGTTCCGCTGGCCCCAGTAGCTGCGTTGTGGGTGTTGATCGTGAATCTGATTCCACAAGTTGGTGGACTACTCGGTGCCTCGTTCTTCACGCTGCTGGCCCTTACGCGGAGCCCGGGTACGGCCGTCTTGTGCCTGGTTCTCTACCTGGTCTATATGAACATCGAGAATCACGTCATTCAGCCCGCCATCATCGGTAGCGCGGTGAACTTGTCGGCGGCGGCAACGATGCTTGCCGCATTGGTCGGCGGCGCTGCTGCAGGCGTGCCGGGCGCCATCATTGCTACGCCCTTGGTTGCTACTGCGAAGGCGCTCTATCTCGAAACCAAAGGTGGCGGAATCGATCATGGCGCAGCAACGAAACGCCAATCGCCGTTTGCCGCGATTTTTGGCCGCATCAAGAATCGCTTCAAGCGCAGCAGCTCTAAGTAGCGGCGTCGTTTACCTGCGCACCGAGTTGTCGGCGCACCTTTCACCCACCCGATGACCGAGTTGTCGGGGCACCTTTCACCCACGCGATAAAACCAAAAAGTTGCCGATCGGCGGCTGATTTTGGCGCTTTCGCGTGGTTGAAATGAGTTGGCCGGGGTGTGACAGGGGGCAGGGGGAGAGCGTGCGGGCGGGGTGAACCGGCGAGGAGTAGAGGCGTCGAGGCGGCGAGGAGTTGAGGAGTCGAGTAGTTGAGGCGTTGAGTTAGCGGCCGCTGACGATCTTGTCGAGGCGACGCTTTCCGGCGATGAGTGATCGCTCGACGTTGAACAGATCGTGGGCAAGCTCTTCGCTACCCTGGGTCTGACAATTCTCGGCAAGACCAGCGATGCGCGTCGTGAGGTCGTCGAGAGCGCTGGCAATAGAGGACAATTCGGCCTTGGGTTCACTCATGGCCACCACCCTGGCGTGCCGTTGTCGATAAGGCAAACGAAGCTGCCTGTACGATCCCTCAAGAAATGCTCACCCGCCTCGACCTCCGTGGAAAGTTAGAAAAGCAGTCAGCCGATCGTGTGGCACAACTGCGTCGCGAGCTACCTCGCCCGCACCGCGTTGCTGATCTTCCAACCGACCAGGTTCGGCGCATCATTTCCAAGGTGCGCGAAGAGGGCGATGACGCGTTGCGAGAGTTCACACGCGAGTTCGACGGTGTTGAAGTTCGCGACCTGAAGGTGCCGGGTGTTGAGCTCGAAAACGCTCTGCGCGACATTCCGCCTTTGCTGCGCGAAGCGTTGGAAGAGGCGTACGCATCGATTCTGGCTTTCCACCGTTTTACGCGGCCCGAAGATCGCCGCTTCGAACGCGACGGAATTTTGGTGCGCGAAGTATGGCGTCCAGTCGACGTTGCTGGATGTTATGTGCCGGGCGGTTTGGCGCAGTATCCATCTTCAGTGTTGATGAGCGCGGTGCCGGCGCGCGTTGCCGGCGTTGATCGCATTGTCGTGTGCGTCCCGCCAAACGCCGATGGTGTTGTGCCAATGGCGGTGCTGGCCGCAGCAGCGCTCGCGCAGGTCGACGATGTGTATTGCGTGGGTGGTGCACAGGCGATCGCCGCAATGGCCTACGGAACTGAAACCGTCGCGTCAGCTGATGTTGTTGTTGGTCCTGGCAACGCGTACGTTGCGACCGCCAAGCGCGAAGTGTCATCAGTTGTAGGTGTGCCGTCGTCGTTTGCCGGTCCGTCTGAAGTTGTGGTGATTGCTGACGAAACGACGCCGGTTGAGTTCGCTGCAATTGACCTGATTGTGCAAGCCGAACACGGGCCCGATGGCCTTGCTTGGCTTGTCACGTGGTCAGAAGAAGTTGCCGATCGAATCGACGAGTCGGTGGGGCTGCTTGCCTCGCGCGCAGGTCGGCGGGCTGAAGTCGAAGCAACCCTCAGCGACGGTGGATATGTGGTGCTGGTCGATGACGCACAGTCGGCAATGGATGTTGCCAATGCCATTGCGCCCGAACATTTGCAGTTGATGAACATCGACCCCGAAGCGCTCGTGCCCATGGTGCGCCACGCCGGCGCGGTCTTCGCCGGCACTCACGCTCCGGCAAGCATGGGTTCATATATCGCGGGGCCGTCGCAGGTGTTGCCCGTTTATGGTTCCGCGCGTTTTGCCAGCGCACTCGGTGTGCATGACTTCCTACGTCGTCAGCACATCGTTTCTTTTGAAGACTCCGTAGCGCCGCGCGTTGGGCCTCACGTCATTGCGCTGGCCGAGGCCGAAGGTCTTGATGCGCACGCGCTTTCGGTGCGGATGCGCACGCGTCCCTGATCGAGCTCGTTGTGATTGCTGTTCTTGATTACGGAATTGGAAACCTGCGTTCAGCAGAAAAGGCGTTGTTGCGCGTTGGTGCCGACGCGCAACTCATTACTGACGCGCAGCAGGCGGCTGGTGCAACGGGCGTAGTGCTCCCTGGTGTTGGATCATTCGGCGCCTGCATGAGCGCACTGCGCTCGTCTGGTCTCGATCGGGTCGTGTATCGCGCGGTCGAGTCGGGCACGCCTCTACTTGGCATTTGTGTTGGCCTTCAGATGCTTTACGAAGCGTCTGACGAGTCTCCTGGTATCGCCGGTTTGCAGGTGTTGCCGGGGTCAATCAAACGGATCGTGGGCGCTGCGAAACTGCCGCAGATGCAGTGGAACCGGCTCGACATCAAGAAACCAAGCTCGTTACTAGAAGGCATTGGCTCTGACGACTGGTGCTACTTCGTGCACTCGTTTGCTGCTGAGGCGACTGACGACGTTGTCGCCACGTGTGATTACGGAGGTCCGCAAACTGCCGTTGTGCAACGCGGTCGAGTTTGGGCCACGCAGTTTCATCCAGAAAAGTCGAGCACCGTTGGTATGCGAGTGCTATCAAACTTCGTTCGAGAGGCAGCCGCGTAGTGCAACTGTTCCCAGCTATTGATCTGCGCGGTGGTCAGGTCGTGCGTCTTGCCAAAGGTGACTTCGATGCCGAAACCGTTTATGGCAGCGACCCCGTTTCGGTCGCACAGTCGTTTGCCGAAGCCGGCGCGCAGTGGATCCATGTCGTTGATCTCGATGCGGCGCGAACTGGCAAAGCCCGCAACCGTGTTCTGGTTGCAGCTATCGCCGAAAGCGTTGACATCGCGATTCAGACGGGCGGGGGAGTGCGCGATCGTCACTCGGCCGAAGCACTGCTTGACACCGGAGCGGCGCGCATCGTGCTCGGCACAGTAGCGAGCGAAGAGCCGGGCCTCGTGGAGTGGCTCGCGCATCGCTATCCCGGGCGTATTGCTGTCGGCCTCGACGGACGCAACGGGCAGATCGCCGTGCGTGGGTGGGTTGAGTCTGCATCAACAACTGTTGTTGACATGGTGCATCGCTATGCCCAGTCGGGAGTTTCTGCCTTCATCGTCACCGATATCGATCGTGACGGCATGTTGGGCGGTGCTGATCTGTCGGGATTATCGGCTGTGATTGCCGAAACCGATTGTGACGTCATCGCGTCTGGTGGCGTGGGCACGCTCGACGACATTCGTGCGTTGGCAAAGATGAACGTTGGCGGATATCGCCGTCCTGCCGGTGTGATTGTTGGAAAAGCGCTCTACGAAGGTCGTTTCACAGTTCAAGAAGCGTTGGCTGCTTGCGAAGTCGAGGTTGAGGTCGACGACGCGTGAGAAACGTGCGAGTTGTGCCGTGTCTCGACGTTGACAACGGCCGGGTTGTCAAGGGAGTGCAGTTTCTGGAGTTGCGTGACGCTGGTGATCCAGCGGAGCTCGCGGCGCGCTACGACAGCGAAGGTGCTGACGAAGTTGTCTTCCTCGACATCACTGCATCGTCGAGCCAACGCAGCACAATGATCGACGTTGTCGAACGCGCAGCCGAGCAGTTGTTCATTCCGTTAACCGTTGGCGGCGGTGTTCGAACGGCTGATGACGCGCGCAGAATGCTGCGTGCCGGGGCCGACAAAGTGGGTGTGAATAGTGCTGCGGTTGGTCGTCCTGAACTCATCAACGACATTGCCTTTGAGTTTGGTGCGCAGTGCGTTGTCGTTGCGATAGATGCGTTTGCGCGCGCCGATGATCCTGGGCGGTTCGAGGTGTTCATTCACGGCGGGCGCACGCCGACAGGCCTCGATGTTGTTGAGTGGGCCGAGCAGTGCGTGCAGCGCGGCGCTGGTGAGATTCTGCTCACGTCAATGAATCGCGACGGCACCAAAGACGGTTACGACCTTCGTCTGCTTAAAGCGGTGACCGATCGCGTTGATGTACCCGTGATTGCCAGTGGTGGAGTGGGCACTCTCGATCATCTAGTCGAGGGAGTGAGGGCCGGCGCCGATGCCGTGCTCGCTGCGTCGATCTTTCATTTCGGCACCTACAGCATTGCTGCGGCCAAACAGCACCTCGCATCTGCCGGTGTGAGTGTGCGGCCAATCGTGGGTAGCTAGGTAACCTGCGCCAGCACGAATTTCTGCACGGCGGCGACAACTAGTTCGATACGGCCAACGAAGAAATGGTCGGCACCCTTTATGACGTCGACAGACGTGTTCTGCCAGTCGCGCACGACTTCGTTGACGCTCTCAGGTGCTCGATAATTATCGCGCTCTGCGATCACGAGATGTTTCGGTCGAACGTCGTGGCCGACGGCAGCCATGTCTCGAAGCATCGCGTCGGGCAAGGTTGGTGCGCAGGCACACCAGGCGTTGACGGCGGGGTGGTCGACGGTGAGCGACACATTGGCACCGAACGACGATCCACACACGATGAGCGGCAGGCCTTCGGTTATTTCGGCCATGGTGGTGAGGGCGGCGACGAGATCGAGACGTTCGCCAACTCCGTCTTCCATCTCGCCTTGCGATGCACCGACGCCACGAAAGTTGAATCTCAGGGTGGCGACGCCGACGTCGGGTAACGCCTTGATCAATTCGCCAGGGACCATCGAACGCATATTTCCGCCGTCTCGAGAGTTGGGATGGGCAAGCACAGCAGCCGCAATTGGGTGGTCAGGAGACACCAACTCGCCCTCTAGCAGCAGATTGTCGGTGGTCTCAATGGTAAAAGGCTCACGAAGCACAGCTGCAAAAGCTACTTTCGAGACGTGTCATTGCCGCAAACCGACTCAAAGAACGCCATCAACATGCTTTCCGACCGGGTGTTGGTGCAGGTGCCGAGGGCTGAAGGCGAGCGGACGTCACGATCAGGCATTTTGATCCCCGCGACAGCCCAGGTCGCCCGCCGTTTGACGTGGGCTGAGGCCATTGCTGTTGGCCCCCTCGTACGCAGCGTCAAGCCGGGTGATCAGGCGCTGTTTTACCAAGAAGAGGCTTTTGAGGTCGAGGTGCGCGGCGATGACTATTTGATCTTGCGCGAGCGTGACATCCACGCAGTTGCGTCGCCTCGCAACGACGGCGAAGCAGTCGGGCTCTACCTGTGACCGACATCCAGTTCAATGAAGACGGCTTGGTGCCTGCGATCGTGCAAGAAGATTCGACGGGCGAGGTGTTGATGATGGCGTGGATGAATGCCGAAGCTCTCAAGCGCACACTCGAAACTGGCCGCACCTGGTTTTGGAGTCGCTCGCGCCAAGAGTTCTGGTGCAAGGGCGAGACGTCGGGCAATCGTCAATACGTTCGTAGCGCGACCTACGACTGTGACGGCGACACTTTATTGTTCAAGGTTGACCAAGAGGGCGGCGCGTGTCACACGGGCGCGCACTCGTGTTTTTACCGATCATTAGAGACGGCGAGTTCGTGACCGACATCGAGAAGTCGTATGCAGCAATGACAACAACAGTTGGCGCTGTATGGGTGCCGCGCGATGTCATCACAGTTGCAGGGCCCGACGCCACGACTTACCTACAGGGTCAGCTCACACAAGACATAGAGAAGCTCGCCACTGGTGAAAGTGCACTCAGTTTTATCCTGCAGCCGCACGGCAAGGTTGACGGATTCTTGCGCGTCACGCGCAGCGAGACTGATGCCTATGTGCTCGACACCGACGAAGGTTTTGGTGAGTCGCTCATCGAACGCTTGACGCGCTTCAAGTTGCGCACCAAGGCCGACATTGCACCAGTTGAGTGGAAGGTTCTCGCGTTGCGCGGACCCGATTCGTCGTCGGTCGAAGTCAGCGGGGGTATTGCCTCGCAGGCTCAGTGGCGTTCGGTCGATGGTGTCGACATCATTGGTGCAAATCCGAAAGCACCCAACGACGTGCCGTTTTGCGACTTCGAGGCTTTCGAGGCGCTTCGCATAGAGAGTGGCATTCCCGTGATGGGCGCTGAACTCGACGAGCGCACGATTCCTGCTGAGGTGAGTCTCAACGACAAGACGATCAGCTTCACCAAGGGTTGTTACACAGGGCAAGAGTTGGTGGCTCGCATCGACTCTCGTGGTGGCAACGTGCCGCGCCGACTGTGCGGCGTCGTCATCGAGAGTCGCGAAGCTCCGCCGCGTGGGGCAAGTGTTGTGCCTGATGGTAAGCCGGGCGGCACACGTAAGGCACTCGGCACGTTGACGAGCAGTGCATACTCGCCGGGTCTGGAGGCCAGTGTGGCTCTTGCTTACATCCGTCGCGACGCACTCACGCCGACCGATGGCGCGCTGCAGTGGGATGCCGGGCCGACGCCTTGTCGCGTCGTCGATTTTCCGATCACGCGAGAGAGCTCGTGAAAAGTCGTTACGGCTTCGTATTGATTGCCACGATGGTCACGGCCACAACGGTGCTTTCATCGTGCACGGCTGCTTCAGTGCCACCGTTGCCATCGCCGCCAACGGTGGCGGTCGCGCCCACGAGCACGTCGGTGCCCGACTACTCAGGCACTTCGATTCCCAAGGCTTCCGGCAGTACGACCACAAGTCCAGTGCAGATTCGCGGCGGCGGTGCAGTGCTGCAAGGCCGTGTGCTGTTGGGCGGCGCGCCCGTTGGTGGTGCTGGTGTTCACATCGATCGATTTGAAGGCGCGGGTACCTCGGGCCTTGACACCACCACCCAGCCTGACGGCACGTATCGATTCGACGGCTTACTCGGCGGGCGTTTCCGTATTCGTGCTTACCGTCCACCCGACGCAACGATGAACGCCGCGCAGGTGTTCTTTCTCAATGTCAACGAAACTCGATCGATCGATCTCAATGTCAGCAGTTACTCCGGCGGTCCGGCCAACATTGCTGCGGCGATCGCGCCCAACCCGCCGGTGCTTGGTGAGTTGGCAAACGTTGCCGTTGCGGTGACGACGCGAGGTGTCGATTCATCTGGCGTCGCGCGTTCAATCGGCATTCCCAACGTCTGGATCACATTGGTTGCTGGCAGCGGACGTTCCATTGTGCCGCCGGCTGCTGTGATCACCGATGGCAACGGCCGCGCGCGTTTTCAGTTGCGCTGCGCCTCGCTCGATAACCAACAACTTACGATTGTGCTGCCTGATGGCACTGCCGAGCCGCTGAACCTCGCTGCTTGCCAGCTGCCACCACCCACCACGACGACAATTCCAGCTGGTTCGTTGACGCCCTTGAGTGTTGCGCCCGTGCCAACCACGCGGCGATAACGCATCCAACTACGCTAACGAGATGGCGCCAACCCGATTGCAGCAAATAGTCGCTGCTCATCGTGCTCGCGCGGCCCTCGATGACCGCCGCACCGACGAACTCATCGAGCGGGCGTTGGCGACGCCCGAGCCACGACCATTCATTGATGCTCTGCGTGCAGATGGGCTCTCGGTGATCTCTGAAATCAAGCGGCGTTCGCCGTCGGCTGGTGACCTCAACACACAACTCGACGCCGTGTCTTTGGCGCAGCAATACGAGGCCGGCGGCGCGAGCTGTTTGTCGGTGCTGACCGATGAACAATTTTTTGGTGGCTCGGTTGCCGATCTTCAAGCGGCCCGTCAGGCAGTTGGCATTCCGGTACTGCGCAAAGACTTCACGGTTTCGGTCAACGACATTGCTGACGCGCGCTCGATGGGTGCTGACGCCGTGTTGTTGATAGTTGCCGCTCTCGACGATGACGAACTTGCATTGTTTACACGGGCCGCTAGTGAGCTGAGCCTTGCCGCACTCATCGAAGTGCATGATCAAGCAGAACTTGAGCGGGCAATGCGACTCGACCCCGAGTTGGTCGGCGTTAACCAACGCAACTTGCACACGTTTGAAATTGACAATTCGTTGGCCGAACACTTGGCGCCACAACTCGACGGCGTTATTTCAGTGGCTGAGTCGGGTGTTCGCACGGCCGAAGACGCAACTCGTCTTGCGCAAGCGGGTTACGACGGCATTCTTGTTGGCACCGCACTTGTTACTTCTGATGGTCCCGGTGCGGCCATAAAAACATTCATTGAGGCCGGGGCGCGCTGATGTTTGTGAAGATATGTGGCAACACGACTGAAGAAGACGCACTCCTTGCTGTTGCGATGGGTGCTGACGCCGTCGGCTTTATCTTTGCGCCGTCGAAGCGGCAGGTTTCGCCGTCGGCTGTTGCTGACATCGTAAAGCGCCTACCGCCTGAAGTGCTTTCGGTCGGTGTGTTCAGAAACGAAGCACCCGGTCGCATTATCGACATCGTGATGCAAACGGGTGTGCGCGGCGTTCAACTGCACGGCTTTGAAAAAGCCGATGTGATTTCCGAGTTGCGATCGAAACTTCCGCTCACGTTGATAAAGGCGTTTGCGGCCGGTGATCGAGAGATTCGACGAGCCGACAGATATGGCGCTGACATTGTGATGATTGACGCACCGTCGCCTGGCTCGGGTCAGGTGTTTGATTGGCGCTTGGCCGAAGGCATACCCGACGGGGTGCGCTTGATGCTCGCCGGTGGGCTGACGCCTGAAAACGTCGTCGAAGCAATCGACGCGGTGCATCCCTGGGGCGTCGATGTTGCCACCGGTGTCGAGGCTTCGCCTGGTCGCAAAGATCCTCGAAAGCTGCGCGAATTCATTAAGCGTGCAAAAGAGACGACACCGACTGCATATCGCGGCGCCGGTGATGGGCCATATGACTGGCAGCAGGATTAGGGGCGTAGACATGGCAGATACCAAATACATGGCCGAGCCCGATGAGCGTGGTTACTTCGGTGAATTCGGCGGGCGATTCTTGCCCGAGTCGCTTTACCCCGCTTGTCTAGAACTCGAAGCGGCGTTTCGTGAAGCGTGGGCCGACCCCGTTTTCTTGGCTGAATATGGCTCGACGTTGTTGAGCTACGCCGGACGTCCGACTCCGATCACAACGTGTGATCGTTTGTCAGACGAGCTTGGCGTTCGTTTGATGTTGAAGCGCGAAGATCTGGCACACACGGGTTCGCACAAGATCAACAACGTTATCGGCCAGACGCTTTTGGCGCGTCGCATGGGTAAACACAAAGTCATTGCAGAAACCGGCGCCGGTCAACACGGCGTTGCAACTGCAACTGCGTGCGCGCTTTTCGGCCTCGAATGCATTGTCTATATGGGTGCGGTTGACGTTGAACGCCAGGCGTTGAATGTGTTTCGCATGCAGCTACTCGGTGCCGAAGTTCGTCCCGTTGAGTCGGGCAGTCGCACATTGAAAGACGCTGTCAACGAGGCCATGCGTGACTGGGTGGCGAGTGTCGAAGACACGTACTACTGCCTGGGTTCGGTGATGGGGCCACATCCGTATCCGTGGATGGTGCGCGAGTTTCAGCGCATTGTGGGCGACGAGGCTCGCGAGCAGTCAGCGGCGCTGCTTGGCGATGGCAAGGCTCCCGACTTTGTTGTCGCATGTGTCGGCGGTGGTTCAAACGCAGCTGGAACTTTTGCCGGCTTTGCCGATTACAGCAGCGCGCAGCTTGTCGGCGTTGAGCCAGCCGGGGGAGCAGCCGTCGGCAAGGGTGTGCCCGGTGTTGTTCATGGCTCCCGTTCGATGTTGCTGCAAGACGAGGTCGGGCAAGTAATAGAAGCCGAGTCAATATCGGCAGGGCTTGACTATCCCGGTGTTGGGCCCGAGCACGCAGCTCTCGCCGCGAGTGGTCGCGCCATTTATCCATCGGTTACCGACGCTGAAGTGCTCGAAGCGTTTCAGTTGTTGGCGCGAACTGAGGGCATCATCCCGGCGCTTGAATCAGCTCACGCGTTGGCGTGGGTTGTAAGAGCAGCAAAGTCGGGAGAGATTCCGAAAGATGCGTCGGTTCTCATAACTCTTTCGGGTCGTGGCGACAAAGATGTCGACCAAGTGCGACACATGTTGAGCAAGCAATGACGATCTCTCTGCAAGAACATCTGGTCGCGAAAAGGGCTGCAGGGCGCAAGCTGTTGGTTCCTTACATCACCGCTGGCTCGCGTGATGACTGGCTCGACATTGTGCGGGCGGCCGCGCTTGGTGGGGCCGACGCAATCGAAGTGGGCATCCCGTTTTCTGATCCGGTGATGGATGGCCCGGTCATCCAAGCGGCGTCGGTTGAGGCACTCGAGCGTGCCACCACGCCGGCATCAGTTATCAACCAAGTGCGCGACTTGAATCTCGACATTCCGCTTGCGTTCATGACCTACTACAACCTCGTGTTCAGGTTCGGGCTCGAGCGTTTCGCAAAAGAGTCAGTTGCTGCCGGCGTCTCGGGGGTCATTCTGCCTGACATGCCGATGGAAGAAGCCGGCGAGTGGTGGTCATTCAGTCAACCAAACGGTATCGAGTCGGTGTTGCTTGTGGCGCCCAACTCGCCCGATGACCGCATGCGTCGCATCTGCGAACGCTCTCAGGGTTTTGTCTACGCGATTGGCACGCTCGGCGTAACGGGCGAACGCGACTCGTTGGCTGCGTCGGCGGCTGCCGTAGCTGTTCGTGCAAAAGCCATGACTGACAAGCCCGTTCTCGTTGGTGTCGGCATTTCAAACCCCCAACAGGCAGCAGAAGTGGCAACAGTTGCCGACGGCGTGATTGTGGGGTCGGCGGTCGTGCGACGACTGATCGACGGCGAGTCACCCGAACGGATTGGTGAGTTCATCTCCGCGTTGCGCGACGGGTTGGACAAATAGGGTGAAGCGCCCAACTTGCTGAGCGCGTTGTGCAGTCGACGGGCCAAATGGATTGTGCTGGTCGTATGGGTTGTCGTTGGCGCGCTGACCATTGCTTACGCAGGCAAGTTGCAAGACGCAACAACGAATTCGCAGACAGCGTTCTTGCCGCGTACAGCAGAGTCGACGCGTTTGGTCGACGCGCAAAAGGTGTTCGATTCTTCGAACGACCTGAGCCTGTCGATCGTCTACAAGCGCAACGGATTCTTGACGGTCGACGATCGACAGCGCATAGAAGACACACGCTCTGCGTTGCTTACTCGCTTCAATCAGACGGCTCTCGATGTGCCAATCGTTCCATCCGGTGATCGCCGTGCGTCGCTGATCAACATCTCGATTCACAACGTCATTGGCGACGAGAACCAGATCGCGATGGTTGACCTAGTGCGTGAAATGGCGGGCGGAAGTGCCCGTGGTCTCACGGTGCTGGTGACAGGCCCCGGCGCGTTCATTGCCGACGCCGAGAAGGTTTACGAAGGCATCGATTTCACGCTCATCGCTATTACGGCGGTGATCGTGACCATCTTGTTGTTGATTACGTATCGAAGTCCGCTGCTCTGGATTCTGCCGTTGGTAGCCATCATGTTGGGCAACGGCCTCGCCAGCTGGTTCATTTATCAGTTGGCGATAAACGACGTTGTCACGCTCGATGGCCAAAGTGCGGGGATCTTGCCGGTGCTCGTGTTTGGTATCGGCACTGACTATGCGTTGTTGCTGATCTCTCGCTATCGAGACCAGCTAAGAGTCACCGCTGACCATCACGAAGCAATGGCGGTTGCCGTTCGCAAGGCAGCGCCCACAATCGTTGCTTCCGGCGTGACTGTGATGCTCGGGCTGCTGTGTCTGTATCTATCCGAACTCAATTCAAATCGCGCGCTTGCCCCGGTTGGTGCTCTCAGTGTCGCCTTTACGCTCGTTGCATCGCTCACATTGCTGCCCGCACTCTTGCTGGCTGCCGGCCGGCGAATCTTCTGGCCGCTCATTCCGAACGTGGGCAGTGAGTCGCGTCCATTGCCGCTTTGGAAAGCGATCGGCGATCGCATTGCCCTCCGTCCGTCTCGTTATGCAGCGTCGACTCTTGTTGCGTTACTGGTGTGTGCCATACCCGTCGTCATGGTCGACACCGGGCTACGTCAAGTCGATCTGTTCACGGGCTCGCCTGATTCGGTAAAGGGCCAAGACTTGATCGCGGAGAGTTTTCCTGGCGGCGCCGCCGAGCCGGTCATTGTCATGACCAACACTCGCCAAGCCAAAGATGTGCGCGAGCAGATCAGCCAAGTGAAGGCGGTCGCTAACGCTGTCGAAATTGATCGCACAGAACCTGACGCCAATGCGGACTGCGCGCCTGACCCCAACGATATTTCTAAGTGCTTAGACCTCAACGGCAAGACTGAGTACGCAGTCACCCTAAGCACTACCCCCGACTCGACCGAAGAGCGCCAAGCGATCAAAGAGTTACGGGCGAAGGTGCACACTGTTGATCATGCGGATGCTCTCGTTGGTGGTGCAAGCGCCCAAAACATGGATCTTGCGCATAGCGCCCAACGCGACCGCAACGTCGTGCTGCCTCTTGTATTGATTGCGGTATTCCTGGTGCTGGTCGCGCTATTGCGAGCGCTGGTGGCAGCGGCCATTCTCATCGGATCAGTGGTCGTTTCGTACTTCGCCGCCTTGGGCATCAGCGTGTTGGTGTTTCGCTACCTGTTCGGATTTCCTGCTGAAGATCCGGGCTTGTTGCTTCTGGCTTTTGTGTTTCTCGTCGCGCTTGGAATCGATTACGGAATGTTCTTGGCTGCGCGCGTTCGTGAACGCGTTGGTGATGTCGGCACGGTTGACGCCACTCGCGAAGCCATGGTTGAAACCGGTGGAGTCATCACATCAGCCGGAGCTGTTTTGGCTGCGACATTCGCAGTGCTCGTTACGTTGCCAATCGTCGCGGTGACTCAACTCGGATTTATGGTCGCCATCGGCGTGTTGATCGACACATTCATAGTGCGGACATTGCTAGTGCCCGCACTATTCATGTATCTCGGCGACACGACTTGGAGTTGGCGACCAACCCGAACTTGGCGGCCAGCCAAACCAATCAAGCGCTAACCGTTGTAGCTGTAGACGGTCACCCAATCGATTTGCAGATTGCCTCGTGCGCTTGCCGTTGGCTGGCAGTAGCCGAAGCAGGTTTCGGTTTGCAGCACCCAGTGCATTGGCTTGCTTGGCACATTGCGAGTCGATGTGCCGACGACTTGTCCATCAAGGATGAACGTCACTCTGCCGGGTATCCACTCAATTGTGTAGGTGTGCCAGTCGGTGTATTTGGCCGAGGTGTTGAATGCGTCTTGTCCGCCGTTGGCACTCGCGAAGTGAGCAAAGGCGTGCACGTTGCCAACGAGATCACCCTCAGGAAAGTCGATCTCGCCATCGTCGGGCCAACGCTCGCTGTTGGGCCACAGCAGCCATGCAGTCTTGTATCCGGGCACGGCGTCGGCTCGCATGCGGGCGCTGAAACGTCCATAGAGCTGGCCGTAGCCGGGACCTGCTGTCGGCATGGGGGCCGACACCATGTGCACGCCATTCTCGGTGTGTAGATCCATGTTGAGCATGCCGTTGTCGACGCTCAACACTTTTGACGGAAAGTAACGACCGTTGCCGTTCTCGTGTTGTGCAGCGGTATCGAGCCAGCCGTCGGGATACACATCCCATTTGGCGTTGTATGCGTTGCCCGGAAAACTGCCAACCGACACGTCAGTGTTGAAGTCGTCAGTCAGCGTTTGTGTCCACCCGCTCAAGTTGCCGACAGGCATTGCTTGACCTGATGGCGACGATGCAGAACCGACGGGCACGGGCACCGGGATGGGTACTGGAGCTGCTGTTGTTGTCGGACGTGCCGTTGTCGGCGGTGTGGTTCGTGGTGGTGTTGTTGTTGTCGAAGGTAGGGGAGCGGGGCGGATCGTCGTTGTCGACCGCAGCGGCGTGGTTGTTGTTGGTGTCGTGCTCGAACCGGGTGCGGGGTGTACTTCAATCGCCGCTATCGAAGTTGAATTAGACGCAGCCGAGAAGTCGAGATCAAGCTGATCGTCTTTGACGACAACGCGGAATGTCAAGAGTTGGGCGGTGAAGGGTCCGACGCGTTGTGCTGTGTTGTAGTCCTGTAAAAGCACTTGGTCTTCGGCCTTGATCGTCTGCACGCGCGTGCCGCTGTCGGGGTTGATCTCGGCGAAACGCAAGACCACTGAATACGTGCCACTTGCAATCGGTATCGTGTAACCACTCGCGCCCCAGCGCTCGGTTTGATAGAGCGGAGCATTGTTGGTGCCCGCAATCGGTTGATTGACTGCATGGCTATACCCGCCGATGTAGTACGAGTCTTTGTCCCACCAGCGTCCGTCGTAATCGACCATGCCCGGCCCGCCGGAATTTATCCGAACGGTTTGTGGCAAGGCGCCGGCCGACTTCGTGACGGCAATGCCGACCAGTGTGCTGATCAACATCGCCATTGCACCGGAAATCGACAACATCTTCTTTCGACTCAAAACGGTCATTTCAGCGCCTCCGTTGAGTACCAAACGCGTACAACTAGGAGGAATCATGATACGGGCTGCGACGAGCTAACGATACGAAATAATCGCTATTAACTGTTTCAACTCGAAGAAGTCTCGAAACATGAACGCGGTGAGTGAGAGCAACGTGTGCCGTTGGGTCTCATTGCGTGACTGTTCAGTGCTTTTGAGGCGCGTGCCCCGCGGAGGCTTAGGCGCTAGCCGTTGTCGCTTGTCTTGGCGCGCTTGGCTGCGCGACCGCGCTCTTGCGCGTTGAGCACGATCTTGCGCACACGAACGGCGTTGGGAGTCACTTCGACGCATTCGTCGGGTGCGGCGAACTCGAGAGCTTGTTCGAGCGAGAGAAGGCGCGGTGGAGCAAGGCGCACAGTGTCGTCGGCCGATGACGCGCGCATGTTGGTGAGCTTCTTCTCTTTGGTGGGGTTGATGTCCATGTCGTCAGCACGGGCGTTCTCGCCGATGACCATGCCTTCGTAGACCTCGGCGCCGGGACCAACGAACATTGCGCCGCGGTCGGCGAGGGCAAACAGCGCGTACGCAGTTGTACTGCCAGCGCGGTCGGCAACCAATGACCCGTTTGATCGTGTGCGGATCTCTCCCTGCCACGGCTCGTAACCCTTGAAGATGCTGTTCATCATGCCGGTGCCGCGGGTTTCGGTGAGGAACTCGGTGCGAAAGCCAATGAGGCCCCGCGCTGGCACGACATGATCGATGCGCACCCATCCGGTGCCGTGATTGATCATCTGTTCCATGCGGCCCTTACGCAACGCGACCATCTGGGTGACGATGCCGACGTAGGCCTCGGGGACGTCAATGGTCACGCGCTCCATTGGTTCGTGCAACTTGCCGTCAATTGTTTGCGTGACGACTTGCGGACGACCAACGGTGAGCTCAAAACCTTCGCGACGCATGATCTCGACGAGAACTGACAATTGCAGTTCACCGCGACCTTGCACTTCCCACGCGTCGGGCTTCTCGGTGTTCAACACGCGAAGAGAAACGTTGCCGATCAACTCTTGATCGAGACGGTTCTTCACAAAACGTGCCGTCATTTTCGTTCCGTCTTTACCGGCCAGGGGAGACGTGTTGATGCCGATCGTCATCGACAGCGCTGGTTCGTCAACGTGCAGGACGGGAAGGGGACGCGGATCTTCAGGATCGGCAAGCGTCTCGCCGATGGTCACGTCGGGCAGACCGGCAACGGCAATGATGTCGCCGGGGCCGGCTGTTTCTGCCTCTGCACGTTCGAGACCGTCGGTCATGAACAGTTCAGAGATCTTGGCGCGCTCAATTGTGCCGTCGGCTTTGCACCACGCAACTTGCTGTGCCTTCTTCACATATCCGTGTTGAATGCGACACAGCGCGAGTCGGCCGAGATAGGGCGATGAGTCGAGGTTGGTAACGAGCGCCTGGAGAGGGTGATCGGCGTCGTAGGTAGGAGCCGGAATCTCTCGCAATAGCAATTCGAACAACGGTTCGAGGTTGTCACTGTCGTCGTCTAGCGACATTTTGGCGTAACCGTCTTTGCCGTTGGTGTAGATGATTGGAAATTCGATCTGGTGTTCGTTGGCATCGAGGTCGATGAACAGTTCGTAGACCTCGTCGATAACTTCTTTCGGACGCGCGTCGGGGCGATCAATCTTGTTGATGACAAGGATGACGGGCAGGTTTGCCTGCAAGGCCTTGCGCAAAACAAAACGCGTTTGCGGCAAAGGGCCCTCGCTCGAGTCAACCAACAGCAACACGCCGTCGACCATCGACAAACCACGCTCAACCTCGCCACCAAAGTCGGCGTGACCGGGAGTGTCGATGATGTTGATGCGCGTCGACTTGTATTGAACTGACGTGTTCTTGGCGAGAATCGTGATGCCTTTCTCGCGCTCGAGGTCGGTGGAATCCATCACGCGTTCAGCAACGGATTCGTTGGAACGGAACAGACCCGATTGCCAAAGCATGGCGTCGACCAATGTGGTCTTGCCGTGGTCGACGTGGGCGACGATGGCCACGTTTCTTATGTCGTCACGCGTGGGCACGAAGAATCTCTCCAAAAGGAAGGGGGAACGGTCATTCTATGTTGATTAGCCGTCTACATCTTCCCTGGTCGTGGGGCGTGAACCGGGGCACTAGCGTCCGTAACTCAGAACATGGAGGTAGCAAGTGCCCGAACAACATCTGCAGCCCGGTCAGAAGGCGCCAAGTTTCACGCTTCTCGACCAGACCAACACCAAGGTTTCGCTAAGCGGCCAAAAGGGCCACAAGGTTCTCGTCTACTTCTACCCAAAGGCCGATACGCCTGGTTGCACGGCGCAGTCATGCGGTCTCCGTGACGTGCTCGGCGACATTGGTGACACGGTTGTCTTGGGCATCAGTCCCGACAAACCCGAGAAACAAGCAAAGTTCGACACGAAGTATGGATTGGGTTTTCCCTTGCTCGCCGACGAAGATCACGAGGTGGCTGAAGCCTACGGAGTTTGGGGCGAGAAGAGCATGTACGGAAAGAAGTACATGGGCATCGTGCGATCTGCGTTCTTGATTGACGAGAAGGGCGTGCTCGAAGACGTTTGGTACAAGGTGTCGCCCAAAGACACGCCAGCCAACCTCGTTGCTGCATTGAAGGCAGACAAGTAGTGAGTACTAACCCCGCCGACATCATTCCCCATCGTCCGCCGTTTCTTTTTGTCGACGAACTCATCGAGATCAATCCCGGTGTTTCGGCGAAGGGTGTTTGGCGACTCACCGGTGAGGAGTGGTTTTTCAGCGGACACTTCCCCGGTCGTCCGACTCTTCCTGGTGTGTTGATGGTCGAAGCGATTGCACAGCTTGGTGCAGCAGCTCTGTTGGCTGACGACCGTTATGCGGGCAAGCTTCCGTTGTTTGGTGGCATCGAATCATGTCGGTTCCGGCGACAAGTTTTGCCGGGCGACACATTGGAACTTGAGATCGAAATGGGGAGGTTGTCCGGTCGAGGCGGGAAGGGCAGCGGGCTGGCGAGTGTGGGCGGCGAAAACGCCTGCAAAGCCGATCTGCTGTTCGTGATCGTTGATGGCTAGTTGGTGGCGACGCCCAACTGATCAACTGCCAGCGATTCATTTGAATGATTCGGCCTTACTGTTTCTAGAAGACGCAGCGCGACTTTACGGAGTGCGTCCTGCCGACCTGATAATCGAGGCCGGTCATCGCGTACTCAACTTCCCCAAACAAGCCGACGGCTGGATGGCCTCGCTTGCAGTGTTTGCCGATAGCCGGCGCGGCATCGACAGAGATCCTGTGCTCGATGAATCGTTGCAGGGCATCGCGCGGGCGCTGTCGGCCCGCAGCACTTGGTATTCCGCTCGGCGCGATGTGCGTTCGGCGCGCGACGGCCGTTCGTTGGAGGGCTACGTAACGCAAGCAGAGAATCGATTGCGAGCGCTTGGCTCGCCGCCGTTGGTTGGGTCTGCGACGCGCCAGGGAGATTTGCAAGACACCGACGTACAGAAGCGCATTCTTGGCTTGGCGCGACTTGCTTACATGGAGTTGCCCGATCCGATTTGGCCGCACGACCCTTTGTTCCCAATGGCGGTCAATGCCATCACTGCAGCGCTTTCAGACGGCAAAGAAGAGCTGCTCATGAGAGTCAACCATTGGTTGCCTCCAGTTGATGAACTGGCCCGGCACAATGGGCCGTCGGGCCGCATTGTCGGCGACTCAGATTTGGGGCGTGCCTACATTGCCTATCGCAACGAGGCGATCTTGTCGGCGGCACACGGTGAGCCCACCGCGAAACTCATTGGTGTCAACAACGCGCTGACTGCGCTAGCTGTTGATGACGGACTAACCAAAGAGGGAATGCGGCTTTAGTCTGCTGGCTCGTCAGCGGAGCTACGACAGCGGAGCTACGACAAGCGAACCGTTGTGTCCGCCGAAGCCGAATGAGTTTGACAACACGGGGCCGGGTGTCCACTTACGAGCTTCGCCGAGCACCAAGTCGAGTTCGACAGCAGGGTCGACGTTGGTTGTGCCGCGCGTTGGCGGAATTAGTTCGCGTTCGATAGTCAGAACCGAAGCGGCTGCTTCCAGGCCGCCAGCAGCACCCAATGCGTGGCCGGTGACACCCTTGATCGAAG
Organism: Acidimicrobiales bacterium; assembly: GCA_044220495.1. Lineage (GTDB taxonomy): Bacteria > Actinomycetota > Acidimicrobiia > Acidimicrobiales > JBBSGY01 > JBGAQY01. Next base: position 2,393 of record JBGAQY010000031.1, on the reverse strand, counting down.
TTGTTGGCGGACCAGGTGCGCCAAACACTTTGACAACCGCTTGTGCTTCAGCGGCATCGTTGAGCGGAGTCGACGTGCCATGCGCATTTATGTGCTTAATGTCAGCCGGCTTTAGGCCAGCGTCTTCGAGAGCGAACTGCATGCACGACACGGCGCCCGCGCCCGTTGGCTCGGGTGCTGTGATGTGGTGTGCGTCGGCAGTGTTGGCCGCGCCCAGTAGTTCGGCGTAGATGTGAGCGCCACGTGCCTTTGCGTGTTCTAGCTCTTCGAGCAGAAGAACGGCAGCGCCTTCGGCAATTACGAAACCGTCGCGGTCGACGTCAAACGGTTTTGAAACCCCGCTCGACGACAGTGCAGTCATGTTTGCGAAACCGGCGATGCCTGTTGGTGTCAGTGATGATTCGGCACCACCAGCGAGCATTACATTGCAACGCCCGGAAGCAACAACGCGTGCTGCGTTGCCGATCGAATGAGTCGAAGAGGCACACGCAGTCACAGTCGTTTCGCAGGGGCCGCGCCAACCCAAGCGCATCGACACGTTGCCTGCAGCTGCATTGCCCATCATCATCGGCACGAGGAAGGGCGACACGCGACGAGCGCCCTTCGTTAGTTGCACCTCGATCTGTTCTTCGAGCGTGTTGATTCCGCCGATGCCGGTTGCAATGAACACGCCGGCTCGTTCGAGATCGACGTTGGGACGACCGGCGTCGTCGAGACACATCTCAGTCGCCGCAACAGCGAACTGCGAAAAGCGATCGGTGCGACGGGCTGCTTTGACGTCGAAGTAGATAGACGGGTCGAAGTCAGCGACGGTGCGTCGATCGGTTTCAGGCTGGGGGCCCAAAATGCCCTTCCAGAACTCTTCTTTGCCTTGACCAACGCAGGAAACGACACCGATACCGGTGACAACGACCCGACGTGACGACGTGTTCATCTAATTCCTAAATACTTAAAGGCCAATGCCTGTCTATGCGGACTGCTTGGTGGTGACCAGTTGGTAAGCCTGACCCACGGTCGTGACGCCATCGAGTTCTGATTCGTCGATGCTGACGTCGAATGCTTCTTCAAGGCTCATGACGAACTCGACGAGGTCGAGGCTGTCAGCGCCGAGGTCTTCGTTGAAGCGAGCTTCCATCGTCACCTTGTCGGCGTCGACACTAAGAACGTCAACGGCGCATTTCTTGAAGGTCTCAAAAGTTGCGTCGGTTTCTGCCATTTGTGATTCTCCTTTGCGTCTACTCGACGCCCACATGTTCGGTTAAGAGGTTCAGTTAAGAGTTCAATTAACGAAGTTTGATTAGTGACCCATTGCCATGCCGCCATCGACTGGCAACACGACGCCGGATATATAACTGGCTTCCGGAGAGCCCAAGAAGACAACAGCAGCGGCAACTTCCTCCGGAGAAGCAGCTCTCTGAAGCGGTACCAAGCTGGTGAGCTTAGCCGCACCCTCTTCGCCTAGAGCATCAAGCATGTCGGTGGCTACCGGCCCTGGTGCCACGACATTTGCGGTGATTCCCTTGGCCCCGAGCTCGCGAGTGATGCTGCGGGCGAGTCCGATTAGTCCGGCCTTAGACGCCGAGTAGTTCGTCTGACCGGGCGAGCCGAAATAGCCAACCACTGACGACATAAAGACCATGCGACCGGCGCGCGCTTTCATCATTCCTCGGCTTGCACGTTGTGCGCAGCGCCAAACGGCTTTGAGATTGGTGTCGAGCACGCTGTCCCACTGGTCTTCAGACATGCGCATCAACAATGTGTCTTGATTGATGCCGGCGTTGGCGACGAGAACTTCGACAGCGCCCCATTCGCCTTCGACTTGCGCAAACGTTGCTTCGACTTCTTCAGCCGACGTGACATCGCATTTGATCAACAGCGCGTTTGGTTCTTCGGCAAGCTCCTTGGGGGGAGACGAGCGATAGGTAACAGCAACACGATCGCCTTGCTTCAAAAATGCCTGCGCGCAAGCAAGACCAATGCCTCGATTGCCACCAGTTACAAGTACAACCCTGTTCATCAACGGCCCCATTTCCAAATTTGTGTCGCCACGCTTATCAACGGCCCCATTTCCAGATCTGTGTTGCCCACGTCATGCCGGCGCCGAAACCACAGAGCATTACGAGGTCGCCGTCGTTGACGCGTCCGGCGTCGGCTGCGTCTGACAGGGCTAGCGGAATGGACGCCGCGGACGTGTTGCCCGTTCGATCGAGAACGATCGCTGCTTTGTCGTGACTCATGTCGAGACGGTCCATCACCGCGTTGATGATGCGAATGTTTGCTTGATGCGCAACGAAAAGCTTGATGTCTTCAGGCTTCACTCCAGCGCGCTCGCACGTTTTCGTGATCGACTCGACGCAGATCAAAACAGCCTGGCGGTATACCTCTTTGCCGAC
>JBGAQY010000082.1:0-3848 GCA_044220495.1 Acidimicrobiales bacterium | reverse complement strand
GAATATCCTCCAGCGTTTACCTCACTGTCTGAAATGGTGAACGAGAACCCAGTGGAGTTCTCATCGGTTGCGACCGTTCCATTGATCTTGCTGCGCGTGATCTTCACGTTGCTGGCTTGAATTGCGAGATCGCAGTTGACTGTTTTCGCATCGATCACGGTGTTTGGCGTTGTGATCGCGCAAGGGCCGCTGTAAGCACTGAGCGCAGTGCCAGCAGGCACGCCGGTGTTAGATGCGTTTGGCCACCCGGCGACGGGCTTGGCTGTAGTAGTCGTTGTCGACGGTGGCGCAGTGGTGGTTGGCTTAGTTGTGCTGGTGGTTGTGGGAATTGTTGTCGACGGTGCCGCGGTGGTCGTCGTCGGCTGCACCGTGCTGCTCGTTGTTGGCGCGCTTGTCGTACTTGTTGTGCTGCCCGGCGTTGTGTTGTCAACCGTGAATCGAGCGGAGTACGTGCGGGTGCGGTTGTTGGTTGTTTCGACGACAGCCTCGACCTTGTGTCGACCTTTCGTCAGGGTTGTCGTGTCGAGGGGGTGCGCGGACCCGTTGCTCGCCGTCGCTTTGAGGTCGTAGGGAGTGATGCGTTCAACGCTTGCCGGCTTGCCTCTAAAACTGACGGAGATTGTTGACACATCGGGCCTTCGAGGAATACGGAGGGCTCATGACAGAACAACAACTAAGCCGTCAGGCGAGTCGTCGGCTGGCAATCCTTCGTCACGCCGAAGAGGTGACTGGGAATGTGGCATTGACGTGTCGCTACTACGGCATAAGCAGGCACATCTTCTACATCTGGAAACGCAGGTACGAAGCCGAAGGACTTGACGGGCTCCGTGATCGTTCGCATCGCCCCAACCACTGCCCCCATCAGACTCGATCTGATGTCGTCGGCAAGATCATCTATTTGCGCCAGAACTACCATTTCGGTCCGTTCAAGATTCAGATGTACTTGAAGCGATACCACGATGTCGACATATCTCGGTCGGGTGTTTGGCGCATCTTGAAGCGACTGGACATGAACCGCTTGCCGGCTTCACAGCGCTACAAGACTCACGACAAGCGGTGGAAGCGCTACGAGAAGCAAATGCCGGGGCACCGCATTCAAGTCGACGTGAAGTTCATCGAACCACTCCGCGGCGCGCCGAGGAAACGGTATTACCAGTTCACGGCCATCGACGACTGCACACGACTTCGCGTTCTTCGCATCTACGAAAAGCTGAACCAGAAGACGGCGATTCAGTTCATCGACTACGTCTTCGAACGACTTCCATTCCAAGTTGAGATTGTGCAGACCGACAACGGATCCGAGTTTCAGTCGCAGTTCCATTGGCACGTGCTCGACAAAGGAATCGGTCATGTGTACATCAAGCCCGCCACCCCGCGGCTGAACGGCAAAGTGGAACGGTCTCACCGAATTGACGCTGAAGAGTTCTATCGTCTGCTTGATGGCGTGGTTGTCGACGACGCCAAGGTCTTTAACGACAAGCTTCAAGAATGGGAAGACTTCTACAACTACCACCGACCGCACGGCGGTTTGGGTGGACAAACTCCCTACGAACGATTACGACAGAAGACAGGCCGAATGTGACGGCTCTCCGTCAGTCGCACACTCCCGATTGCTCCGCGATAGCGCCAGTGAGTGCGGTGCCCACGGCAAATCCGCCAAACGGGATGGCGATTGCAATTGACGTGGTGCGGCCCATCCAGGTTGGTTCGGTCCATCGCTGCCGAATGCCGTACGCGACTTGGTCGAAAGGTGTTTCGCAGATGCCGATCAAGCAGATGCCTAGCAATACGCCTGCTGTGCTTCCGGTGGCCATCAAGAGAAACCCGCAACCACCAATGGGGGTGACAACTGTAAGCACGAGCCACTCACGGCCTTCGGTGTTCTTGCGTCCAAAGAGAATGCCACTGAGGATGTCACTGACTGCAAAGCACGCGTAAGCAATTCCAAGAAACAGCGTGCTCATGTGCATCGTGTTCTTAACGAGCGGCGGCAAGGCGCCGTAAAGCGCTCCCCAACCAACGCACGCAAGTAGTGAAAGAATCGAGATATTACGGAGCATCCTGTTGCGCAACGTGTAGGTAATTCCGTCAGCGGCATCGCGAAACAGTCTTGGGTTGCTACTGCGTTCGGTGCGTGGCTCTGTGTAGCCAAGCACGACTATTGCTGCAAGTCCGAATATCGTCGCTGCTACAAGCAGAGCGGCTGCCGGCGAGAATGCTGAAGCAATTAGTGCGACGATAAGTGGTGAAATGAGACGGCCAATTGCGCGCATGCTAAAGGTCAGTCCGTTGGCGCGGTCCCACATGTGCGCGGGAATTGTTAGCGGTAACACTGTGCGGAGCCCGAGTGCGCTGCACTGACTTGTAAGGCCCACGGCAACCACCGTGATGATGAGAATTTCCCGGGAGAGCGAGTCGGCCAGACTAAGGACACCAATTGTTGCAATTAATACAGCAGATACCGTGTAGTCGATGACGATGAGGCGTTTGTTGCCATAGTTATCGAGGATCGCACCCGCTAATGGAACTAGCAGCACGCCGATCTGGCTCAATAAGCCACAGAGGCCAGCAAGTGCAGGGGAGTCGAATCTGTCGAGCACCAGAAGGATCAGCGCGAGCGTCCACATTGATCCGCCGATTGGGCCAACCACTTGAGTGAATACAATGCGGCGAACGCCTGGAATTGCGAGCAGTTCCCGATAGGAAGAACTGTCGTTCAACTAAAGCTCCGCGGCGACGGACTGGAACGCGCGAATGCACGCATCGATGTAGCCAGGATGGTCTTGTGCATGGCCGGAGTCCTCGACTATCTCAAGCTTCGAGTTTGCCCATGCTTGATGTAGTTCGAATGCTTGGCCGACGCGGCAGTTCATGTCGTAGCGCGCGTGCACAATCGTGCCGGCCATGCCATTGAGAGTGTTGGTGTTGTCGTTCAAAACGATGGGATAGAGCGCAGTTAATAGGTTGAAGTTAACGAGCGCGAAAAGCGAGAGCGCTGAGGTTGCCGCCGATATTACATATCGATGCCGTCTCCTCGTGCGGTCGATGCCAAGACTTGCGCATTGTCGGAAGGATCGCGAAAACTTCGAGCAATGAGATCATGACGACTCCCACTAAAGGCTGGTCAGTTATTGCCCAGCCAATTCCGGCCAAGGCACAAACCGCAAGACTGAACCAGTCGAGTCGCGTTGCCTTGAGGTCATTCATCCGTACGGCTACCACCAGAACGGCAAGGTTGCTCAAAGTTGCGCAGATCGCTGCCCAGGCGCCAGGACCGGCGCCGCCGCTGAGTTGTGCATCAGCCACGAAGCCCATTGTGATTGTCCGAACCAGCCACGAAATGCGTGTGGTTTATTCTTTCGATCGCGGCGTCACGGAAGTAAGGATTCATCTTCCGAGGTTTGTAACTACCGTGATGAATCCGATGGCCGAGTGGAACACAGATTAACGGTACGTCATGGCGGAGCCAGCGCTAAAGGTCGTTGGTCGGCGCTACTTAGCCAGGCGCTTGAGAATTGTTTCGTTGCGCTTGACGGAGGCGTGCAGGCGTTCGTGGAATTCGGGGTTTGCTAGTTGCCATGTCCAAGCTTCTGCGTTCCAGACCAATTCTTCTGAGTGCTCAGTGTGTACCGGTTGCCAGAACGAGATGAGGGCCGCGAATGCTTCAGTCAAGGTTTCCCAACGCGAGCCGTAGTCGGCGACGAAGCCATCCCACGCTCGCTGCCAGGTGACCGGTGGCGACGGAATTGTCGGCGGCCAGTCTGTGTCGCGAAGTTGAAATGTTTCTATGCAACCCGCCGCAAGGTAGTTTGCCGTTGGCAATTGAAGTTGATCGGCAATGGTCAACA
>JBGAQY010000081.1:0-3855 GCA_044220495.1 Acidimicrobiales bacterium | reverse complement strand
CGGTGCTGCAATCGATGCCAGATGCGTCGGTCGACTTCGTTCTTGGATCACCGCCCTTCTTCGAGTTGCGGAACTACCTCGACGAGAGCGATCCCGAAAAGGCTCGCGAGGTTGGACACGAACCAACGCCAGGCGAATACGTCGATCGCATTGTCGAAATCGTCGAGGAGTGTGCGCGAGTGCTCACGCCTCACGGATCGGTATGCATCGAAGTCGGCGATAAGTATTTCTCGAGTTCGAATCGCGCGCGCCAACAAGCGAATGCCAACGGTACGGCCCTACCGCTCAACAAGAGCCTCGCACTCGTACCTGAACTACTGCGTCTCACCATGATCTACGGACGCAACCCGTTGACCGGACGCGAGACCCCGCAATGGAGGGCGCGCAACGTTGTGCGCTGGGCGCGTCCGAATCCACCCGCCGGTAGCCTCGGCGACAAGTTCCGTCCCGCGACAAGCGACATGATCGTCGCCTGCAAGAGCAACGCTCGCTACTTCGACCTTTACGCAACTCGTAAAGCCAACGGATCGCCTCCACTCGACTGGTGGCAAGTCACTCCTGAGGCATACGCCGGCGCGCACGATGCGGTGTGGCCAACAAAATTGTTGATCGATCCCATTCGTGCAATGACACCACGACGCGTCTGCACCGACTGCGGAAAACCGGCCGAGCGCATCGTGCACGCACAACGCACGCTCGACGGTGTTCCACACGACGACCTCGGTGCCATCAGCAAGACCGAGCGCGCCGGCGCTACCGGCGACGGCATCGGCCACCACCGCAAAGGCACGCTTTACACCGACGCTGGTTGGACCGATTGCGGACACAACGCATGGCGCAACGGCGTCGTGCTCGACCCGTGGGCCGGTAGCGGAACCACGCTTCAGGTTGCCACCGGCCTCGGAGTAGACGCCATCGGCATCGAGCTCAAGATGGCCAATGCCGATCTCGCGTTCGGACGTCTCGGCATGTTTCTCGACGTTGAAGATCGTCGCTCGCTGGTTGCCACTCACAAGCCTGCACCATCGCGCCCAGTCGTCAACTCTCCGAGACAAGCTGAGATGTCAGAGCTCGATCGCTTGTTTGCCGATGACGTACCGCGTTGTTACGCCGTGTTCGACGACATGCACAGTCTCAACGGATACATTCCATCGCTGGTTTTCGAGGGCATCGACGGACACTTTCCGCTGATCGGCGGCGAAGGTCAGACACCTTGGTACTGGGGCCACGACATTGCGCATGCGCGCGCTACGGCAAGTCGATGCAACGCTGAGCTCGGCATATCGGAGAACCGCGCGCACGAGATCGTTACTTCGTCGGTCATTGCCGACATCAGAACTCAACGGGCGCGTGAAAATGCGCAACACCGACTTGAGCAAATCCTCAGCCCAACCCGTTGAGCAAACCCTGCTGGTAGGTTTCGGCGAGGAGAGTCGAATCGCGGTTAGACGCGACGCTGTTCGCATCAGCAAAGCGTTTCGATGGAAACGTCGATTCCCGTTTCATTACCTTTCATAAGCGAGAATCGCCAAAGTCACAGTGTTGCGGGCTGCAGACGTCGTATGTCACATCGAAAAAGCGGTCTTAACTAAGCAAAAGGTTGGGTCAGGACTTGAGTCTTGAGGCCATAGCGCCTCTAAGCGGGAGCTAAATTCGTGGAAATCAATGGCACCACGCAAGGCGGCATCGTCGTCGGTGTCACGTTCTGGAATCACACCCGGCCACGGCTCAACATTGACATGAGGCCACAGCGAAAGCTTTTGAAAGAGCTGACCTCTTGAGGCGGGCTGCAACATCCTACGAGCACACAACTGTTCGGCGAGATACAGGCACGTAGCTCGAACAGTCTCTTCATCCGCCAGGGGATGCGCACCAGCCACCAATGCAGCGAGATCGTCGAATGAAAGCGGTGAGCGTTCAGCCGAGTCGAGGATGGACCGAAGGAGATCGCGAGTCAAAGCAAGGTATTCGTGCGGGTATTCGGCGAAATCAACGCGTAGGCCTTCGTGTTCTATTGCCGGTCTGAGCAGTGCCTCGGCGAACGATGAGCGAACATAGACGTGCATGTCTTCGAGCGCACTCATTTCGATTCCGGGTGAAGCAAGAAGACACCAGAATTGTTTCCGGAGCAGTGCCTGCACGATCGGGCCAAGCTCATCAAGGTCCACCGCGTCCGGTAATGGCGTCGCCAGGGTCACCCACATGCCGAGTTCGCGGAGTCGGGCTTCTCTGCTGTGATGGGTCGGTTCAACATTACATAGGTCGACATATGCCGCACCTGTAAGTCTGAACGCAGCAGACATTGCACGTGCGAAGCGCGTCTCTAACTCGAGGAACTCCGACCTGATCGTATTGACAAGTACGAGTTCAGACAGGTCTTCGAAATCCGTCCATGTTCGTGCGGGCTCTGAAGCTAAGTCAGTCGCAGCAATCCTGAACTCCGAGTAACTACCCACTGATTCTCACCGACATTGAAGGAGCCTGCCAGAGCAGCGCGAAAAACACTTCTCGCAGAGTGAGTCGTTTCACGACACATCCATTCGTTCGAGCATCCCCTTAAGTCTCTTGTATGCAAACGCGCATCCAAAGCTATGCGTGTCCCCCGCTTCAGTGATGACACGCACCGTCACATCAGCCAGTGCAGGCCCCTTTTCCAGATTCACGACGCACGTCGACGGATCAAAGACCAGTAGCGACTTACCTTTTCGCTTGGAGTAAGTGGCCGGCATCCACTGAATTGCTGATTCGGTTGCCGACAGTTGTCCTGGGAATAGCTCGCCGTTGTCTGCCACGAGGTCGGCTGCGGTGCTCAAGATCGCACCGGGAAGCGACGCTGCGCGCCGACGACGCGTCAACAAGACCAACGCTGCTGCTCCAGCTAACACGACGACGACACGGGCGCTATTGCCGTGCATGCCCGACAAAGCAAGCGTCGCACCAACGATGACGAATGCAGCAACAATCGATCTCCGCCCACCTGGCTTTCGTGACTCTGTAAGCCTCATGAGCAATGAACGTCGCGTTGCGTTCGCGTGGCCTCACAGGCGCCCACAACCAGCATGGCGATTATCAAGACAACGTCTATTAACACCATCAATGTCTCGCGCATGAAACGCTCCCTATTAGTGACTACAAGAGGTCATAGCGGCGTCTGTGGCGGGCCTCGCCACTGTCAACAATTCACGCAGGTTAGCCAAACAGGTTGTCAAGGCGACGGCGATACCGACGTCCAGACACGTACCATGACACCTCCGCAACGCTGACCTCCGAGATCCACCAGCCCTTGCGAACAGGCATCTCCGACACCGCACCCGAGCACAAAGCTCGAGTCTTGTGCTGCCCGAGCTGCCAACTCCGACGGAACCGGGCTTACATTTCTGATCAATTGCAAGCTATGCGCGACTTACAAGTCAGAGCTCGCGCACCGACTATCGAATGGCCGCGACACCCGCGGCCTTCCTTGTCAGAACGCAGTCAGTTACCTCATAGGCCTAAGACGTGCTTGAAGGTTTGCACCAAATCGTGAAGTAGGTCCGCTGAAGGCTGCCACGATTCTTCCAAGTAGTCCGACATAGCCAAGAAAGCAAGCAACTCGTCGCTCTTGCATGCCGACCACAGGGGCCCGGCAGCCCAATGGCACGCAACCACGGGATCGGCTCCTTCGTAGAGCACTGACTTCGCCAGGCGAAGAACAATCTTGTGGCACGCGACTTCATGCTCGCTCGGCCAGTAGCCCAACAACGACAGACATTCCGCGATTTCGAGTCTTACGTTCGAGTGATCTCCGTTGGTTGGAAGCGAAGCCAAGCGTTTCAGTGCTGGGTTTGAAGGGGTTGCCTTCGCGGCAAGGCGTGC
>JBGAQY010000030.1:0-32937 GCA_044220495.1 Acidimicrobiales bacterium | reverse complement strand
GTTGTCGCTCGTTTGCAGCCCTACAAGCGCATCGACGTGGCGATCGAGGCATGCGCGAAATTGTCGATACCGCTCACCATTGTCGGTACAGGGATTGACGAATCGCGTCTGCGTTCGTTGGCCGGGTCGGGCGTCACGTTTTTGGGACGGGTATCCGACGCGGAGTTGTCGGAGTTGTTCGAGCGTCATTCGGTCGTGCTTGCGCCGGGCATCGATGATTTCGGATTTGCTCCCGTCGAGGCGAACTACGCAGGGCGCCCTGTGGTTGCGCGGCGAGCCGGGGGAGCGCTCGAAACGGTTCGCGACGGCGAAACGGGCGTGCTGGTCGACAGCGATGACGCCCTTGTGTGGGCCGACGCCATCACGGAGGTTCTTGACCGCAGTTGGGATCCATTCACGCTGCGCGACTTCACCGGGCCATTTCAGCGACCTGACTTCGAAACCAAGCTGCGCAGGTGGATTGCTGACTAGCTGGCGAAGAAATAGCTAAAGGTCCGACGTCAAGCTGTCGATACGCACAGCCAGGTCACATAGAGCGGCCGTGGTCGCGCCCAGAACAGGCGGATGGGTGTCGATGGCGCCCATTTATGCAGGTCTGAGGTAGATTGGGAGATGGTGAACACCACATATCCAGCACATTCAGTGGCTGCGGGGGCAAAGGATCCGGCTTTTGTTTGACGGAAGTTTTCGTACTGGCGTTGATCGAGTTACGCGTCCAATCGGCGCTGGTCTCGTTCGTGCTCACGTCACGGCCGACGTGTTGACCGTGACTGGCATCGTCGTTTCGGTTGGCTGCGCGTACGCAATCGCAACCGGGCACCTCTTCTTGGGTTTCGTGTTGCTCGTTGCATCGGCTTTGCCTGACTTGCTCGATGGGCCTGTTGCCAAGGCGGCGGGCACGCAATCGATTCGCGGTGCGTTCTTCGACTCGGTCGCCGACCGCATCACCGACTCGTTGGTTCTCGGTGGCGTTGCCTGGTACTTGGTCGACACTGAAGGCGGCCACATTGTTCTTCTTCCCCTTGCCCTGCTCGGCGCTTCGCAACTCATTTCGTACCTACGTGCCAAGGCCGAGATTTTTGGCTTCGACGCGAAGGGCGGGCTCATGGAGCGCGCCGAGCGGATCATTGCTTTGTGCGTTGGTCTCGTGTTCTCTGCATGGCTCGTTCCGATTCTTTGGGCGATGCTTGCGTTGACAGCACTCACAGGTGTGCAGCGTTTCGTGAAGGTCTGGAAGCAGGCAACCGACGAGAACCCGGTATTGGCTGCTCGTCGCCGCGAAACCCGTCCGCTTGTTCGCAACCTCTTTCAGGCGTGGACCGAATCTGACGAACGCACTCGCCGTCGCTGGCGCGAGTGGGCCGATGAACAACGCCAAGTGCGTCGTACGGCTCGCGACAATCGTCGTCGCTAACCTGCGGGTGTGCGCTCTCTAGCTTTTGCCAACTCGTGAGTTTCAGCGTTGCTTTTTACGGATATCGGGTTGCTGCGCGACTGGCTGAGATCTTGCCTGTGCGAGCGATCGCGACAGTGGCTGGCTTTGCTGGTCGAGTGGGTCCGGTGGTTGCCCCGTCGAGAGCAACAACCGTCCGCAACAACCTTCGGCGTGTAACCGGAAACGAGCCAACGACCGCATCGGTCAATCGAGCTTTTGCGTCTTACGTGCGTTATTGGATCGAGGCGCTGCGGCTGCCGGTGATGCCGCGCGAGCAGTTGCAAAACTCAGTTCATTGCGATCACTACGAGCGCATCGTCGAGGCACGCAAAGCGGGCAGAGGTTTGATCGTTGCGTTGCCGCATTTGGGCAACTGGGACATCGTTGGCGCGTGGCTCGTCACTCAAGGCGTGCCGTTAACGGTCGTGGTCGAAAAAGTCGAGCCGCCCGAGTTGTTTACGTGGTTCAAAGACTTTCGCAGTTCGTTGGGCCTGAACGTTGTTGTCAACGGCCCAACAGTCGGAACTGAGTTGTTGGGCGCGCTCACAGACAATCAGGTGGTTGCTCTTTTGTGTGACCGTGACGTCGACGGCACCGGTGGTGTCTATGAATTCTTTGGTGAGACAACCACGCTTCCTAAAGGGCCGGCGGCCCTGGCTTTGCGTTCGGGTGCCGCACTTTTAGCCGTAGGTGTCTACGAGGAAGGTAACGGCTATCAAGTCGTCGTCGACGAACAAGTGGCAGTCGAGCGCAGCGGTCGGCTAACAGACGATGTCGACCGCATCACCCGACAGCTCATTGCGCGTCTCGAAGTACTTATCAAGCGAGCGCCGGAGCAGTGGCACGTGTTTCAGCCGAACTGGCCGAGCGACCACTGAGACCGCCGCGAACAGGAGCCGCGAACTCTGCAAAGTCGGCACCGCTCGCACTTCTCAGCACGTCGTACGCTTCTTCACTCAGGCGAATTCGAGGCCGGCGAGGGCCGGGTGTCGGGCCGGGCGTAGCGCGGAATGTTTGTTCCCGATCCGCGTCGCCAACGGCATAAATCATTTCTTGCACCACCTCGGTTGCGTGTCGCACGTCTCCGACCTTGGTGAGCTCCACAACGGCGGCCGAACCGACTGCACTTGCCAATTGTGGGTCGCGCGCCAACGCCTTGCAGAGATGGGCAAGGCCGACCCGACGCAATGGTTCGTTGTAGTGGGGGTGTTCGAACATCACCTGTAGGTATTGAACGGCGGCCTGGGGAACCCCCGCTGTCCAAAGTTTTCGACTGTTGCACACGCCGTGGTCTTGGTGGTCTGCCTTGAGGCCTTTGAAGTATGTCGGCCAATCTGGGTCGACACTCTGCGCGATGTAATCAAGATCGTCGAAGTAGGGCTTGTCGTCGAGCGCGAGTTCAGCGATCGATTCGATCCCAGCAGCGGCGAGGCGATAGCGCTGCGTCATCGGAATCTGTGGGTCGGTCACCAATTCAAGAGCGGCATCCCAACGGTCATGGAGAGCAAGCCCGGCGATGCGCACTCGCGCTTGTTGTTGCTGCTCTGGTGTTACGTGGGCGAGCGGTTTTTCGAGAGCAGCGAGCAGGCGCATGGCCCACGCACCACGACGATTCCAATCAGTCGAGCCGAGCATGTAACTGTCGATGCCCTTGAGGTGGTTCGGTTCTCTTCCGTAGCTGTGGTCGACGTCGCCATACATTGCGCGCACCATTCCAAAGGCCCGCCCAATGCTCGAGCTGCGACGTTCTGGGTCGCGCTCGGCTAAGTCGAGAGACCATGTCACTGCGTCGAAAAGAAGTCCACGGTTGCGACGAAACCCACGCTCGGCTTCAGTGACTAAGCGAGCGAGTGCTGCGTTCTTCTCGTTGACAAACGGGTCGTTCTCAGTGAGATCTTGGTCTTTCGCAATCTTACGTAACTCTTCGACGTCGACAGTGTCGAGACGTTTCAAAAGTGCCATTGAGAGCTCACGGCGGATGTTCGCGATCTGATCGGGAAACGGATAGGTCGCTGCCTTGTTGTCGGGAATCGTTGTCGAGAGCAAATCCTCGACGGTCTTGTAGAAGTCGATCACGTCGCGCAGACCGCTGGTGGGTGCGGTGTGTAGGTGAGGGCGCAGAAAAGCAGTGAATGTGTTGGGGCGCAGCAGAATCTCGATGTTGACAACGCCGGCGTCTACGTAGCTCTTGCGGCCACCGCGTAGGCCCGGTGTCTCGTTGCGCAGCCAACCTCTCACGGCCGGCCATGCGGTCTGCGCGGTCGAGAGCATCTCGAGTGCTTCGTAGACGTTTCGTTCGAGTGAGGTGGGGGAGTACGAAGCGTTATTCATCTGGGGATCCTTAACAGCGAGTGCATGAATACAAGGGCGCACTGGTAGCGCTGGGTGAGTTGAGGAGGGTGGGGGTGCACCGACGCTACGAGTCGGCTGTCGCGTCGACCAAATCAGAAGCTCCAATCCGTGTCTTGACAGCCACTACGGTGAATCTCATGCGCATTGCCCAGGTTTGTCCGTACAGCCTGAGTGTGCCCGGAGGGGTGCAGGGTCAGGTTCTCGGGCTCGCACGAGCGTTGCGCAGTCTCGGCCACGAGGCTCGTGTTCTGGCTCCTTGCGATGGTCCGCCGCCCGATTCGATGGTGACGCCTCTCGGCAAATCAGTACCAACAGCGGTGAATGGTTCGATGGCGCCCATTGCGCCCGACCCGGCGTGCGCGCTTCGCACTATCCACGCTTTGCGCAACGAACGCTTCGATGTCGTGCATCTTCACGAGCCCGTTGTACCCGGGCCGACACTCACTTCATTGCTGACGTCAGATGCCCCAATGCTCGGGACGTTCCACGCCGCCGGCACTGGCACGAGTTACAACTACTTGCCACAACTCACCAAACGACTTGCGGGACGACTCAAGGTGCGCGTTGCGGTTTCCGACGACGCTCGACTCACGGCTGAACACAATCTCGGTGGTCGCTACGAGGTGCTTTACAACGGAATCGAGATCGACAGGTTTCGGGCCGATCGAAATGATGAGCGCAACAAAAGCCCGATCATCCTCTTCATCGGACGCCACGAACACCGAAAAGGTCTCTCAGTGCTGCTCGAGGCAATGAAGCACTTGCCCAAGAACGTGAGACTACAAGTGGCCGGCATCGGGCCACAGACCGCAGCCTTCAGAGAACAGACTGCAGGCGACTCGCGAATTGAGTGGCTCGGTCGCATCAACGATGTCGAGAAGGTGCAGCACCTAGCGCGTGCTGATGTGTTCTGCGCCCCATCTATCGAGGGCGAATCGTTCGGCATTGTGCTGCTCGAAGCAATGGCTGCGCAAGTGCCTGTGGTGGCAAGTGACTTGCCCGGCTACCGAAATGTCGGACGCAACGGAGTCGACGCGTTGATGGTTCCGCCCAACGACGTCGACGCGTTGGCAGCCGCGCTGCAGCGCGTGATCGACGATCGGACTTTGGCGACTGCACTCGTCGCTGCCGGTGCCGAACGCGCGGCGACGTTTTCGATGCTCGGCCTGGCTGAGAAGTACTTGGGTCTCTACGAACGTTGCATGAGTCAATACCCGTTTGTGGTCTAGGGCATCAACTGAAACGGCACAACATCGCTGCCTTCGCCAACCCGCCACGACGCTGCTGCACATATGTCATCCCACGTGAGTTCTTCGGCTTCAGCGGCCAAGGCAAGACCAATGTTTGACAAGAATTCTGACGTCAACTCTTGATGATCATCAACGTGTTCGTTGTGCGCGGCGCGACGGGGGACAAGCACTGGAAACTTGCCAGCCTCAAGAGCGCTCAAAGCAGCGCCCGTGCCTGCGTGTGCGATCACGACGTCAGCCTCGCGCATTGCCGACTCGAGCTCTTTGGCGGGCACGCTTGCGCGGGCGAAAGGGACGTGCAACGGCGTTGAACCCAACTGCCACAGCACTTCGACGCCGGCCGGGATGATCTTGAGCAGGTGATAGACGAGTCGTGGGAATGGATACGAATCGTTGCTACCGAGGCTCACCACGATCTTCTTGACTGCCGGAGTGGTCGAGGTGTGTTCAGCCCAAAATCCTTCAAAGACCGAACCCCCGTAGTGCCATCGCCCATGGGCTCGCCGTGCGTGTTGTGTGTAGAGATGAATCCCCGGAACGCGTTGCAGCACGCGGCCCGTTAGCGAGGGACCGTTCGCGCGTGTTGCCGTTTCGATGTAGTCGGCACGAGCGCCTGACACTCGCGCAACGGGCAAGAATGACACTGCCAAGTTGGCCCCGGTGCTAATCGCGCGTTCGAAGCGTTGAGCGCGCACAAGCTTCATTGCCAATAGAGCGTTGCGTGCAGTGCCACGCACGTCGTGAGGATGCGCGTACGGAGCGAAGACGACGTTCTCGTCTTCAAGCAGTGATCGAGACAGACCAGTGTCGAACGTGACCCACAAACGGTCTTCGCCAATGGTTAGACGTGGCATCAGACGGTGTAACTGCTTCAGATGTCCGCCGCCTGATGCGATCAACAAGGTGGTCATTGCGATTGCTGCCGATCACACACTGTCAACTCTGAAAGTCGAGCACCACACGCGCCGGTGATGAGCCTGTCGTGACTGTGAACGGCGCTTTGTTGCGCAGTCCGAAGGCCCATGTGAGGTCGCCTTCGAAGTCGCTCACCTTGGTGAGCTCGGAGATCGTGTTTGCGCCGGCTGGCTGGGACTGGTCGGGCGTGCTGTAGGTCTTGTGTACACCGCCGGTCAGGTCGACACCTGACGCTTGTGCAAAAACGGCCTTCACGACGAAGGCACCTTGCACCACGACCTTGCTGCCTTCTTCTCCACCGCTGAGCGGTGATGTCGTGTAGCCAATCGAATATCCGGGCGGCTTGTCTCCGTCGAACTCGAAGATCACGCGGTCGACCGTTCCTTGTTGCTCGGTGGTTACCGACTTGAGATGACTCACTGTTTCGGTCGTGGGGGGAACCGAAACGTCGGAAGTGCCACTCGGCGTGGCCGTTGTGTGGAGCGCATTGGTCGTTTCGGTCGTCGGCGCTTCGCTGCTGCTCGTAGATGTTTGCTGACTGCTGTCGTCGTCATTGCATGCGGTGAGTGACGAGAGCGACAGGGTCGTCAGCGCCGCCAGTGTGAGAATTCTGAGCCGGGCCACGTAGACAAGGTACGCCAGCTGGCCACCGATTGGGGGTGTATCCACTCGGAGGGCTCCTGCTGTTACGTTTTTGTCATCAAGTATCCGGTTTCGGATACCGATTTTCGGAGGGCTGTTCGCTGGAAGAGCGCATCGCCGCCAACAAGCGCCGTCTGATCACCATGGCATTGGTGTTCGGCGGTGCCGTGTTCGCGGTGTTCACATTGATCTTCTTGATACTGGGTGCGCGCTGGGCGGCTCCCGTCGTCGGCCTGATTGCCGCGGTGGCGTGGGTGCTCATTGCGTGGCGTCGCGGCGAGTCGGTTGTTCTCGACTTGTGCGACGTCGACGACGCTGATCCCGACGACCACGCCCGGCTTTTCAACGTTGTCGGTGGATTGTGCGCCGCAATGGGTTTACCGGCGCCGTCGCTTTACGTTATTGACGACCCCGCACTCAACGCACTTGCAGTAGGTCGTAACGCGAACAACGCCTCCATCGCCGTCACCCAAGGGCTGCTCAACGAATCAACGGTTGTTGAACTCGAAGCGATTGTTGCGTTGCAGATGTATCGCATCAAGGCGGGTGACATTGCTCCCGAGACGTTCGCAGTTCTCACGTTCGGTGCACCAGCCGTTCTCAGTGAGTTGTGTGATGAGTGGGATGTGCTTCGTCGATTCTTTGCGTTACCGCTTCCGCTTATCGAACAAGCCCTCACGAAGTTGCACCCAAGTCGTCACGAACTTGACACTGACCTTGCTGCCGTCGAATTCACTCGTTATCCGCCTGCGCTCGCTGCTGGACTGACCCGCATGGAAGGTCGCTCTGCGGTTGGCGTTGCCACTCCCGTAACAGCGCACCTGTGGGCAGCGCCGTCGATGGCGCTTTCTGCGAACACAGCAATAGCGCACATAAACGCGCCTTTAAACCAACGGATTGCGGTGCTGAACGAACTATGAGTAACCGATTGAAAGTTTTGTCGTGCTTTGTCGCGTGCGTGATGACCGTCGGTGCTTGTGGCGGTAGCGACAACAAGAGCAGCACTGACCAATCGGCCGAGTCGACAACAGCGGTACCGACAACGGCCGCACTGGGGCCGACGGCGCCGCTCACTGGCTTGCCACAGCCTGACGAAGCACTCCGAAATCGGCCGACACTCGTGGTCAAGATCGACAATCACCCCGAGGCCCGGCCGCAGTTTGGTGTCGACAAAGCAGACGTGATCGTCGAAGAGAAAGTCGAAGCCGGCATCTCGCGTTTCATGGCGCTCTTCCAATCGCAAGACTCAGACCAAGTTGGTCCGGTGCGTTCGTTGCGCAGTACTGATCCGGCGTGGCTAAAGCCTGAAGGCGGCATGATTGCTTATTCAGGTGGTATTGATCCGGTCAAGGCGCTGCTTGCGCCCAATGGCGTTGTCGATCTTGGCGCCGACAACCACGGTTCGACTTATTACAAGCGTCGCAGTGGCCGTCCGTTCGAGCACAGTCAGTACACGATCACCCCGGTATTGCGCACGCTCACGCCAAAAGACATTGCCCCTGCGAAACCCTTGTTTACCTACGTCGATCAAGGCCAGAGCTTTGGCGGCGCCGGTGCAGCCCCAGTCACAAACATTCAAGGACGAATGGATACTGGCGCGGCGGCGACTTCATTTGACTGGAACTGGAGTCCTGAGAAATCAGCATTCATTCGCGGCACCGACGGCAAAGCCCACGAATTCGAAGGCGCCGGGCAAATCGCCATGCCTAACGTCATCTTGCAATTCACCCCATACCGCTCGACTCCCTGGAAAGATCGCGCAAATACGCCCGTCGACGAGGCTGTAGTCGTCGGATCGGGCGATGCTTGGGTGTTGTCGGCGGGCCAGATCATCAAAGGCCGCTGGTCACGTCCGACTGCCAGCGACATCACTACCTACACCGATGCTGCCGGAGCGCCTATCAAGATCACTCGTGGGCGCACGTGGTTGAGCTTGGTTCCAGCACCCCTCGTGGCTTCGACGGTCGCAACTTAGATTCCTCTTCGGGCCCTCTAGAATCGGCGGTTATGGCCGCACCTCAAGACCCCACATCTCCCACGAACTCGTCATCTCAGTCGCGTCAGGCAGTCAATGCGCAGACTGAGCCGAGTTCGACCTCAGCAGTAAAGGGCAGCTTTCGTGTCAAGCGCGGCCTGGCCGAGATGTTGCGTGGCGGCGTGATTATGGATGTTGTTACGCCTGAGCAAGCAAAGATCGCCGAAGACGCGGGCGCTGTTGCCGTCATGGCTCTCGAGCGTGTGCCGTCAGATATTCGACGTGAGGGCGGCGTTGCGCGCATGACTGATCCCGAGCTGATTCTCGCGATCAAGAGTGCGGTCACCATTCCCGTGATGGCCAAGGCGCGCATTGGCCACTTTGTTGAAGCGCAAGTGTTGGCATCGCTCGGCGTTGACTACATCGACGAGTCAGAGGTGCTGACGCCGGCCGACGAAGTGCATCACATCGACAAGCATGCGTTCACCATTCCGTTCGTCTGTGGTGCAACCGATCTTGGTGAGGCTCTGCGTCGCATTTCCGAAGGCGCGGCGATGATCCGTTCAAAGGGTGAGGCTGGCACCGGCAACATCGTCGAAGCGGTGCGTCACTTGCGTTCGATTCGCGGTGACATCAAGAAGATCACACAGGCCGACGAACCAGAGCGCTACGCGTGGGCCAAAGAGCTGCGTGCTCCGATCGATCTGATCGAAGAGATCGCCGCTACCGGCGAACTGCCCGTGCCGCTCTTTTGTGCCGGCGGCATTGCAACGCCAGCCGATGCTGCGTTGGCCATGCAGCTCGGCGCAGAGGCGGTTTTTGTGGGCTCTGGCATCTTCAAGAGCGGTGATCCGTCACAAACTGGGCGCGCCATCGTCGAAGCCACCACACACTTCCGCGACGCATCGATCATCGCCAAGGTCAGCACGGGTCTTGGTGCGGCGATGCGTGGCGATGAGATCAACACGCTCGACGTACAGATGTCGAAGCGGGGCTGGTGACCGCCGCTCACATCGGCGTTCTCGCCTTACAAGGCGATTTTCGCGAACACATCGAAGTAGTTGCGTCGCTGGGTCATGTCGTGCGCGAGGTGCGCACGCCTTCACAGCTTGGTGATATCGATGCGCTCATCGTGCCGGGCGGCGAGTCGACAGCGATTTCTAAGTTGCTTGATTCATCCGGACTGTTCGACGCCATCAACAAGCGCATTTCCGACGGCATGCCTTGCTTCGGAACGTGCGCTGGCATGATCTTGCTTTCGCGCTCGATCCTCGACGGTACGCCTACGCAACGCAGCTTTGCTGCCGTTGACGTCGTGGTGCGACGCAACGGTATTGGTCCGCAATCAGAGTCAAACGAACGCGATCTTCGCGTCGACGGCTTCGAGGGAGATTTTCCTGCTGTGTTCATCCGACCGCCAGTTGTCGAGGGTGTCGGCAGCGGGGTAGAGGTGCTCGCCGAAGTCAATGGCAATCCGGTCTTGTGTCGACAGGGCAGGCATCTCGTGGCGTCTTTTCATCCGGAACTCTCAGCCGACCCCCGGGTGCATTCCCTGTTTCTCAAGGCGCTTTGACGTAGCGCTCAGAGTGAGAAGTGAGCAGGTGGGAGGCCTCGCAAGTGAGCTCCGACGGGCCGTGGAAGGGCGCTAAGTTGGGGCCGTGTCAGGTCATTCGAAGTGGGCCACGATCAAGCACCAAAAAGGTGCCAAAGATAAGGCTCGTGGAAAACAATTTGCCAAGCTGATTCGCCAGGTCGAGGTAGCGGCGCGTGAAGGCGGCGGTGACCCCGACGGCAATCCGACTCTGCGCACCATGTTTCAAAAGGCACGAGCAGCATCAGTGCCGCTCGACACAATCGAGCGCGCCATTAAGCGAGGCACTGGCGAGCTCGAAGGTGTGCGTTACGAAGCAATCACCTATGAGGGTTACGCGCAGGCAGGTGTTGCCTTGCTGGTCGAGACCCTGACTGACAATCGAAATCGCACGGGCGGCGACGTTCGCAGCATGTTTTCAAAGGGCGGCGGTTCGATCGCTGAACCTGGCGCCGTGTCGTGGCAGTTTGAGCGCAAGGGTGTGATCACTGTTGGCAAAACGACAGGTGAAGACGATCTAATGCTTGTGGCACTCGACAACGGCGGCGAAGACGTCATCGACCAAAGTTCTAGTTGGGAGGTGCGCTGCGCTCCTGCCGATGTTGAAGGTTTGCGCGCAGCCCTCGAAGAGGCCGGCATCAAAGTCGAGCAAGCCGAGACAATGATGCTGTCTTCAAACTTGGTTCCTCTTACCAGTGAAAGCGATGCTCGCAAGGTGCTTGCTCTGATCGACACCCTCGAAGACCACGACGACGTGCAAAACGTCTGGGCCAACTTCGACATTGCCGACGACGTGCTCGAAGCGGTGGTTGCCTAGTGGGCAACACGTCCGTCTCGGTAGGCGACCGCGCTCCTGAGTTCAAGGCGGCGGGCACGGGCGACCGAACTTATGCATTGAGCGACTACGCAGGTTCGCCGGTTGTTCTCGTTTTCTATCCCGGTGATGCAACGCCGGCGTGTACTGAGCAACTGCGTTCTTACTCGGCCAACTTCGATCAGTTCAATGATCTTGGGGTGCACGTGTTGGCCTTGTCGCCGCAAGACGTCGAAAGTCACGAAGCGTTCAGCGCAGCCAATAGTTTTCGTTTCCCATTGCTTTACGACGAAGGCAAAGCAATCGGCGATGCATATGGCATTCGCGGGCCGCTTGGGTTCTATCGACGCTCAGTGTTCGTCATCGATGGTGACGGCATCATCCGCTACGCGCGGCGTTCAACAGCCGGCATGACGTATGTGCGGTCTGATGAATTGCTGCAAGCGATCGCAGCTACACAAGCTGCTTCGTAAATCCGTCGCCTAAGACTTCGCTCCGACTAGTGTCGAACGCATGTTCGTGCTTGGCATCGACCCCGGCGTATCTCGTTGCGGCTACGGCATTGTTTACAAATCAAACGGGCGTCTCGTTGCAAAAACCGCCGGAGTTCTGACGACTCCAAAAGAAGACCCGTTGCCTCATCGTTTGGCAACACTTTCAACCGATCTCGCCGAGTTGCTCGATGAAACGAAGCCCGATGTTGTCGTGGTTGAGCGTGTGTTCTTCCAGACGAATGTGAAAACGGCGATGTCTGTTGGTCAAGCAAGTGGGCTGGCTCTTGCCCTTGCATCGCAACGTGGTTGCGAGATCGTGCAATACACCGCCAACGAAGTAAAACAATGCGTTACCGGTGATGGCGCCGCTGACAAAGAGCAAGTGCAGCGCATGGTGCAGTCATTGCTGTCGTTGAGCGAGCAACCCAAACCGCCCGATGTTGCTGATGCGCTTGCGCTGGCGGTCTGTCATTTGAGTCAAGCGTCATTTCACTCTCGCGTAAGAGCTTCAGAGATGGCTGCGTTAGTAGGTAAAGGATCGTGATGATTGGCGCACTGCGAGGCAACCTCATCGACCGCGACACCGAAGGCATCGTCACCATTGATGTGGCCGGAGTTGGTTACGACGTGCAAGTCACGCCGCCTACCTCGGTTTCGCTCGGCGAGTTGGGTAGCGAGGTGGCGCTTCGCATTCAC
Organism: Acidimicrobiales bacterium; assembly: GCA_044220495.1. Classification (GTDB taxonomy): domain Bacteria; phylum Actinomycetota; class Acidimicrobiia; order Acidimicrobiales; family JBBSGY01; genus JBGAQY01. Next base: position 20,773 of record JBGAQY010000030.1, on the reverse strand, counting down.
ACACGTGTGCGCGAAGACTCCATCACGCTCTACGGTTTCAAAACGGCCGACGAGAAACGGTGCTTTGATGCTCTCATCGCAACTCACGGGGTTGGTCCCGCAGTTGCCCTTGCATTGCTGAGCGTTTATTCGCCGCCACATCTCAAGCAGATCATTGCTAGTGAAGATGCCGATGCTCTTTCGCAAGTTCCTGGCATTGGCAAGAAAACTGCGGCGCGCATGCTCGTTGAACTGAAGAGCAAGTTCGAGCTTGATTTCGAGACAACCACTGTCGACCTTGCAAACCTCACGGCAACCGGTGCGGCAATCACAGCGCGTTCCGATGTGACTACCGCGTTGCTCGGCCTCGGTTACGGGCAAGATGAGATCCGCGGAGTGTTGTCGTCGTTGCCGTCCGACGGTAAAGCCGAAGACATGCTGCGCCTTGCGTTACGCGAGCTCGCCCAAAGCAGCAAAGTAACCACCGAAGGCGTGCCGGCCTGATGAGCCCGCGCAAAGAAGTCATCACGGGCGACGTCAGTGGAGAATCAGACATCGCAAGCAAGACGCGCGCGGTCGATCCGCTGGCTGATGAAATTGAAGTTCTCGAAGAGCCTGGTCTGCGCCCACGTCGACTCAACGAGTTTGTAGGCCAGTCGAAACTGACAGAGCACCTCGAGATCGTGCTCGAAGCAGCGCGCCGGCGTGGTCAGGCCGCCGATCACTTGTTGTTTGCCGGGCCGCCAGGCCTTGGTAAGACGAGTTTGGCGGGCATCGTCGCTGCTGAAATGGGGGCCGCTCTGCGCATCACCTCGGGTGCCGCTTTAGTTCGCGCTGGCGATCTCGCGTCGATCCTCACTGACCTCAACGACGGCGATGTGTTGTTCATCGACGAGATCCATCGGTTGGGGCGTGCAGTCGAAGAAGTTCTCTACCCAGCAATGGAAGATTTCCAGCTCGACATTGTGCTGGGCAAGGGTCCAGCGGCGCGTTCGCTTCGTCTTGACTTGCCGCGTTTCACGCTTGTTGGCGCAACCACGCGCACCGGCCTCATTACGGGACCTTTGCGCGATCGGTTCGGGTTTGTTGCGCGCCTCGACTATTACGATGCCGACGCGCTCAAAGACATCGTCGAGCGCGCCGGACGCATTCTCGGTGTGCAGCTCGAACCATCGGGTGCGGCCGAGATCGCCATGCGCTCTCGCGGCACTCCTCGTATTGCCAACCGCTTACTCCGGCGCGTGCGCGACTATGCAGAAGTGCGGGGCGACGGCACTGTGTCGAAAGCAGTGGCTGATGCTGGCTTGTTGTTGTTTGGAGTCGACTTTCTGGGGCTCGACAAGGTTGATCGCGCCATTCTCGACGCCGTATGCAACCGCTTCAGCGGCGGGCCCGTGGGTCTGTCAACGATTGCCGTGAGTATTGGCGAAGAGCCCGAAACCGTCGAAGACGTTTACGAGCCATTCCTCTTGCAGTGTGGATTGCTGCAACGCACGCCCCGCGGTCGCGTCGCAACGGCGGCTGCCTGGCAGCACCTCGGTTTGCCGGCTCCAGCGGGCGACAACGACAGCTCCCTGCGCATGTTCTAGCGGGGTCACGCCTCGCATCGCTCCGGCGCCCACCCATGCGGCCAGGCACGCCCGCATGGCGCCCCGCTCACCCAGGCGCGCTCGCCTCGCGCCCCCTTTCACCTACGCGAAACGGTCGAATCTGACGTCAATCCGGCCGCTTTTTGGTTATTTCGCGTGGTTGAAAGGAGGTGGGTCGGGATCTACTTCGGATGCCGAGAGCAGCTACCAGACGTCGAAACCGAGGCGCACAATTAGTGCGGCAACGACTACCAAGAACACGATCCTCACGAAGCGGCTGCCCTTGCTAATGGCGAGATGTGAACCCACAATGCTGCCGAGCACGTTGAACACTGCCATTGCAAGACCGAGCAGGAAGAGCAAGTGTCCGGTCGCGGCGAACAACAGCAGTGCAGCGACATTTGTAGTGACATTCACGATCTTTGCGGTGGCTGACGCGCGCAGAAACGACATGCCGAGTCCGCCGATGAGTAAGAAGATCAAGAAGCTGCCGGTTCCGGGCCCCACGAGTCCGTCGTAGAAACCAATTGCGGCACCACCTCCGACGCCGATGAGAATGGCGCGCCGACCGTGCGGATGGTGTTGTTCGATGGATCCGAAGTCACTGCGCATCAACGTGTAGAGCCATACGAGCGCCAACAACACAAGCACGAGCGGCTTCACTGATGACGGGGGAAGTAGGCGCACACAGTTCGCACCAAGCACTGAGCCGAAGAACGCGGCGATTGCCATCGGAAGTACGAATTTCTTTGACGGCGGGATATGTCGGCCGTAGCGGAAGGCGGCTGACGTTGTGCCAAACACCGACACCAGCTTGTTGGTGCCGAACACGGTGGCGACCGAGTGCCCGGGAAGCGCAAGCAGTAAAGCGGGCAGCTGCAACAGTCCGCCACCTCCGACGATTGCATCGACCGCACCGGCGAAGAAGGCCGTGCAGGCAAGGGCAATAAACGTTGGAAGGTCGACTGGCATCTGGGGTCGAGGCTAACCGGCCATTGCGTGCCGTATTGCGTGCTTGCTAGGTCACGATGGGAAGGTTCGGCCGCCCTAAGGCGTTAGCTGCAATACTGATTGAGCAGCCAAAACGGCGGCTGACGGAGGTTGATGGCTTTGACGACGGTCGAACGAGTGCTCCCGTGGGAAGACATTCCGCAGGCGCCCACCGACATTCTTGCGCCCGTGTGCGCGGCGTACGAACGCCGTCACCCAGGCGCCGACGCGTCGTTGCTCGTTAAAGCGTTTGAAGTTGCCAACGTTGCTCATGCCGACCAGTTTCGTAAGTCGGGCGAGGCTTACATTTACCACCCGCTTGGTGTCGCCACGATTGTTGCCGAATTGGGTCTTGATGACATCAGCGTCGCCGCCGCGTTGTTGCACGACGCCGTTGAAGACACAGTCGTCACCCTTGAAGACGTACAGCGCGACTTTGGCGACGATGTCGCTGCGATTGTCGATGGCGTTACGAAACTCGATCGCGTGTCGTTCGAAAGCAAAGAGGCTCAGCAAGCCGCGACCATGCGCAAGATGCTTGTGGCGATGGCGCGTGACTGGCGTGTTCTCATCATCAAGTTGTGCGATCGCCTGCACAACATGCGCACGCTCGGCGCTATGCCGGCCGACAAAGCCAAACGCATTGCCCAAGAGACGCTCGACATTTATGCACCACTCGCGCATCGCCTTGGCATGCAAGACATCAAGGGCCAACTCGAAGACCTCGCCTTTGCCAGCATGTACTCCAAGCGTTATGCAGAGATCGCGCAGATGGTCGCAGTTAGAACTCCCGAGCGCGAAGACTACGTGGCGCAACTGATTGTCGACGTTGAAACGCGTCTTCGCGAGCTCAATATTCACGCCGAAGTCAAAGGTCGTCCGAAGGCGCTGTGGTCGATCTACGAAAAGATGGTCATCAAGGGCAAGGAGTTCGACGAGATAAACGATCTTGTCGGCATCCGTCTCTTGGTTGAAAGCGTGAAGGATTGTTACGCCGCGCTGGGCTCCATCCATGCAATGTGGAAACCCGTGCAGGGTCGATTCAAAGACTACATAGCAATGCCCAAGTTCAACCTCTACCAGTCGTTGCACACGACCGTTGTTGGCCCGCAGGGCAAGACAATCGAAGTGCAGATCCGCACATATGAAATGCACCACCGGGCCGAGCTTGGGATCGCCGCGCACTGGTCATACAAAGAGAAGGTTGAGGCCGGCAGCGAAACTCCGTGGTTGCAGCGCATTGTTGATTGGCAGCAAGACTCGATGGATCCTGCTGACTTTCTCGAGTCACTCAAGATGGATCTCGAACAAGACGAGGTGTTTGTCTTCACGCCTAAAGGCGATGTGCAAACACTCGCCGTCGGCGCAACGCCAATCGACTTTGCCTATGCAGTCCACACCGACGTCGGTCACCGCTGCATCGGTGCGCGCGTTAACGGGCGCCTTGCTCCGCTTGATTCCAAGCTCGCGTCGGGTGACACCGTTGAAGTGTTCACATCGAAACTTCCATCGGCATCACCGTCGCGCGATTGGCTGAAGATTGTTGTGACGCCGAGGGCGCGCAACAAGATCCGTCAGTGGTTCTTGCGTGAGCGTCGTGAAGATGCAATCGAGAATGGACGCGAAGACCTCGTGCGCGCGTTGCGCCGCGAAGGTCTGCCGGTGCAGAAGCTCATGAGCGGCGCCAGCCTTGTCGACATCGGCAAGTCGATGAACTACCAAGACATCGACAGTCTCTATGCAGCCATCGGCGACGGGCACGTGTCTGCACACAGCCTTGCCCAGCGCATTTCACGTGACCTGCACGGTGGTCAGGGCGAGGAACAGCTGCCCTCGACAGTCAAAGCCCCGAGAGCGCCACATGCTGGCCATCACTCGTCGGGTGTGCATGTTGAAGGCCTTGATGACGTCATGGTGCGCCTGTCGCGTTGCTGCACGCCGGTGCCGGGCGACGAGATCATCGGCTTCGTCACGCGTGGTCGAGGCGTGTCGGTGCACCGGTCTGATTGTGCCAATGCGGTGTCGCTCCAGGTCGACCAAGCCAACCGCCTGATCGAGGTCGAGTGGGACGACGAGCGCCGTGGGGCCTTCGTCGTTTCGGTCGAGATACGTTCGATTGACCGCCCCCGCCTGTTGCTTGACATCACGAAGGTGCTGGTAGAGAACCATGTCAGCATCCTTTCAAGCCACACCCAGGCAGGTGCAGACCGGGTGAGTCGTATGCGCTTTGAATTCCAGCTTGGTGACTCTGCGCATCTCGACTCGATCCTCAGCATGCTCAAGCGGGTCGACAGCGTCTATGACGTTTACCGAATAGTCCCTGGTCACACCAAGAGTTGAGGTTGCGGAAGGGCTGATCGGCTGCGCACCATGGTTGGGTGCCGTTGTCGCTTCATGAATTGCCTGACGATTTAGACCCGCGTCTCGCTTCCTATGCGGCAACTTCGATCAATGCCCACGAGGCTGTTTACGCGATGACTCAGATGGCATCGTTGTTGCCGACCTTCGCCGACAACTTGGCAGAGATGTATGGCCCGCACGATCTCAGTGAAGCGCAACGCATGTGGGGTGTGCTTGCCGATTTGATCGCAACGGTAACGGGGCTTGCACCAACGCTTGAGACCGTGGCTCGCGCTGGCTTCTCAGAGGTTCGCCTGGTTGACGCGATCATTGAATACAAGGGTCCGTTCGCATTGTCGAAGTCGCCTGCCGCCCGAAAGCCAACATTGGGTGTTGATGCATTGAGCGACCTCACTTCCGTTCTCATCAAGATCGTGAAACACGACAAACTGACGAAGCCTTTGCTTGGCTTGCTGCACGACGAGCTGCGGCACTATGACGCAATCGCTGCCGCGCCGCTTAGTGGCACGTCACAAACAGTGCGCGAACTAGTTGCGAGATGCAACGCTCACACGCGTGACTTTCCTGACTGGGAAGGACGCCCACTTCTCATTAACGAACAACGCGGTCTGCTCGATTACATGGCAAAGGTTGCCGCGTCTGAGATCTTGGCCGACTGCTTGGTCGACGAACAGTTGGGTGAGCTGTTGCTGAGGGCGAGCGGCATTCTCGAGCCTTCGCTGATTGCTGGCGAGATGATATTCGATCTGAATTCTGTGCCTCATGCGCTATTGAGCAAGCCACCTATTCAGGTTTGCTACGAGGCCGGTCATGCGGCGTTGTCGGCGTTGCGAGTGTTCGACCCTGAATCTGACATTCTTGACCGTCTTTACGTTGTCGAGATGTCAATCAAAGCCGAACTCGGGCTTGACGTTTCGGCCGCATTGGCACCAACTCGGGCCAACATTGTTGATGTCCGCGCTGGATACTTTGCTGAGATGATCATTGACCTGCGCGACACCACGACTCGCCGAGTGCAGCCGTTGCACGACATGGCTGACGTCGTCGCTTACGAGTTCCCCGATCTCACTGGCACTGACGAATAAGCCTGTCGTCTATCAGCGAGCTGCGTAACGCGAAAGCGAGCTGACGATCTGAGGCAATACCGCCGACACCTGTTTGATGTCTGCTGCTGTTGTCTGCGAACCGAGGCTAAAACGTACAGCCGTTTGTGCGAGCTCGGCTTTGATTCCCATAGCGAGAAGTACGTGTGAAGGCTCGTCGCTTCCGGCGGCGCACGCAGAGCCACTCGAACAACACACGCCGGCCATTTCGAGCTCTTGCAGCACGGCCTCGCCGGCAACGCCGCGAAAACAGAACGACGCGTGGTTGGGCAGTCTATTTGTCGGATGTCCGGTCAAGATGGCCTCGGGCACCAACTCGAGAACGCTGGCAGTAAGTTGGTCTCTCAAGTCGACGAGGCGCGCGGTGTTTATCTCGGCCGCATCGACGGCAAGTGCGAGAGCGGTTGCCAGACCAACGGCACCAGCGACGTTCTGCGTTCCCGAACGTTGGTTGTGTTCTTGTCCACCACCGTCGATCTGTGACGACAGATTCAGTCGTCGGTTTACGTATAGGCAACCGACACCCTTTGGGCCTCCGAATTTGTGGCCAGAGATGCTCATTGCGTCGACGCCGAGATGCTTGACGTTTAGCGGTAACAAACCTGCGGCCTGTACCGCGTCGGTGTGCAGCGCGATTCGGCGGTCGCGACATATCGATGAAACTGCTTCGAGTGGCGAGAGAGTGCCGACGTCGTTGTTGGCGTACATCACCGAGCACAGCGTGGTGTTAGGCGTTAGTGCAGTTTCGAGAGCGTCAGTATCAACGGCGCCATACGAATCGACTCGCACAACCGACACGTCAGTTCCGGATTCTGCGAGTGACTCGCAGGCGGCCAAGATCGCGTGATGTTCAGCAGCCGTCGTGACCACGCGTCGCTGTGCTGCATCAGACGAGATGCCCTTGATCGCAAGGTTGTTGCTTTCAGTGCCGCCCGAAGTAAAAACGATCTCACGTGGGCTGCAGTCAAGGACATCAGCGACCGTTTGGCGGGCTGCGTCGAGCCCGGCGGCTGCGCGTCGTCCTAACTCGTGATGACTCGACGGATTGCCGTAGTTCTCAGTGAGGTAGGGCCACATTGCTTCGAGCACAGGGCGAGACAGCGGGGTAGTGGCAGCGTTATCGAGGTAGATCATTGCTGCACCTCAATGTCGAGTGCGATGTCAATGTTCGGCGCACTGTGCGTCAGCGCACCAACGGATATCAGGTCAACCCCAGTTGCTGCGATGGAGCTGACAGATTGCAGGTTCACGCCCCCGCTGGCTTCGATCAATGCGCGACCGTTGATGAGTGTCACCGCCTTCTTGATGTCGTCGAGCAAGAAGTTGTCGAGCATGATGACGTCGACCTCGGCTGCGAGCACCGCGTCGAGTTGATCGAGTCGATCAACTTCCACCTCGATCGTGACCGTGTGAGGTATTGCTGCTCGCGCTCTTAGCAGTGCTGTTGTGATGTCGACGCCATTGTTAGTAAGAGTCGCGAGGTGGTTGTCTTTGACGAGCATTGCGTCAGACAGTGAATAGCGATGGTTGTGTGCGCCGCCGCAGCGCACTGCGTACTTCTCGAGATCGCGCAAGAGTGGTGTGGTCTTGCGAGTGTCAACAATACGGGCTTTGGTATTGGCGACGGCAGCTACGAACCGCGCCGTGAGCGTGCTGATTCCGCTGAGGTGTTGGCACAGGTTGAGTGCAACTCGCTCACCCCGCAAGATGCTGCGCAGATTGCCGCTAACCGTTGCGATGCGATCGCCGGGCGCAAACGGCTTGCCGTCTTCGATGTGTTGCTCAATGACGATCGAATTATCGATCGAGGTGAACACTTCGCTGACTACGGCCGAGCCGCAGAACACGCCTGATTCGCGAGCGACGAGCGTGGCTGAGCCGCGCGTGCTGTCGGGCACAAGTGTGTCGCTGGTGATGTCACCCCAAGGAGCGTCTTCTTGGATTGCTCGCTCGATGACATCGCGCAAGCTGCGTTGGTCGGGGCCGCTCATGCTGACTCACGAATCAAGAAGTTGTGCCGGCGCCATCGTTCTTGTGTGTCGCGAAAATCAGCACGGTAGTGGGCGCCGCGACTTTCAGTGCGCTGCAGCGCACTGCGCGCCACAAGTAGTGCAGCGGTTGCAAGGTTGACGGTTTCGTGCTCTGCCGGCGTCGATGGCACGAAGTGGCTGACACCTGCTGTCGTCAGTTGTTTGCAGGCAACCTCAAGCCCGGCTCGGTCGCGGGCGAGGCCAACGTTGTTCCACATCAGCGATTGCACCGAAGTGCGATCGAGCGGGGGCGTTGGGAGTGCGACGGCGTAGAGGCCGGTGAAGTCTGGTAGCTCGCTGGCGCGTTCATCGCGCAGTGCTCTGACGACACGGTCACCAAAAACAATGCCCTCAAGCAGCGAATTTGATGCAAGGCGGTTGGCGCCGTGCACGCCGGTGTTGGCGACCTCGCCAACTGCATACAAGCCTGCAAGTGACGTGTGACCCCACGTGTCGGTGTGCACGCCTCCCATCCAGTAATGCGCTGCTGGCGTCACGGGTACGAGTTGACGACTCCAGTCGACACCGTTGGCGATGCAGAACGCGTTGATACTCGGGAAGCGACTTGCGAGAAACTCGGTGCCGAGATGGGTTGCATCAAGCATCACTGGATCGCCGTCTTGTCGTGCCATCTCGTCGGCGATTGCCCGTGCGACGATGTCGCGCGGCGCGAGTTCAGCGCGCTCGTCGATGTTCAACATGAACCGTTCGCCCTTCGCGTTGCGGAGCACGGCGCCTTCACCTCGCACTGCCTCTGACACCAAGAACGAGTCGGTGAAGGCAAGGGCGGTTGGATGAAACTGAAAGAATTCAGCGTCAGCAACCATGGCGCCGGCACGAAAAGCCGCTACTAAGCCGTCGCCCGTCGCCACGCTCGGGTTGGTGGTGTGTTGGTACATCTGCCCAGCGCCGCCGCTGGCAAGCACAACGGCAGAGGCGGCGAATGCGACGGGCTTCAGTTGTGCGTCGAGGAATTCAGCACCGCTAACTACGCGGCCAGTCATGATGAGGTCAGTGAGGAAAGTGTTCTCAAAGACCGAGATGCCACGTGCCCTGACGGCAGCGGCCAGAGCTGACTCGATGCGAGCGCCCGTCATGTCTCCGCCTGCGTGCAAAACGCGCGAGCGACTGTGTGCTGCTTCGAGGCCTCGGGCCAGCTTGCCGTTGTGACTATCGAAGGCAACGCCCACTGCCAAGAGATCACGAATTCGATCGGGGCCCTCGGTGCACAAGATGCGAACAGCATCGTCGTCGCACAAGCCCGCGCCGGCAGCTGTTGTGTCTAAAGCGTGCAGGTCGGCACTGTCGTCGTCGAACATGACGGCGGCTATGCCGCCTTGCGCGTAGCGCGTGTTGCTCTCTTCGAGTGATGACTTGGTTACGAGCGCGACGCTGCCGACTTCAGACGCGCGCAACGCAGTGAAAAGCCCGGCGATGCCGCTACCGATTACGAGAGTGTCGAAACGTTTCACGAGGCGACTGCCAGCATGCGCTCGAGTGACAATCGTGCTGATGTGGCAACGTCAGTCGGAACGGAAATCTGGTTGAGTACTTCGCCTCGCACCAACGCTTCCGTGACCCAGGCCAAATACCCAGGATGAATGCGGTACATGGTCGAGCAAGGGCAAATCACGGGGTCGAGGCAAAAGATTCTGTGTTCGGGGTGTTCATTGGCCAATCGACGAACCATGTTGATCTCGGTACCGATGGCGAACGTTGTTCCGGCCGGTGCGCTGTTGACGGCATCGAGTATGTACTTGGTTGATCCCGACTCGTCAGCGGCGTCGACTACCTCCATCGGGCATTCGGGGTGCACGATTACTCGCACACCCGGGAACTCAGCTCGGGCCTTGTCGATCTGATCAACGGTGAAGCGCTTGTGCACCGAGCAGTAACCGCGCCACAGAATCACTTGCGCATTACGCAGCTGTGCGGCGGTGTTTCCCCCTAGCGTCTTGCGTGGGTGCCATAACGGCATTGCGTCGAGCGGCACACCCATTGCCTTGGCCGTGTTGCGACCCAAGTGTTGGTCGGGGAAGAACAAGACGCGTTGTCCGCGCTCAAAAGCCCATTGCAGCACTGCTCGCGCATTCGACGACGTGCAAACTATGCCGCCGTTGTCGCCGCAGAATGCTTTGAGCGCAGCCGACGAGTTCATGTAGGTAACAGGTATGACCGGCGCGCGATGACCACTCGTCTCGTTAGCAAACAACTCAGTGAGTTCGTCCCAACAAGCAGCGACTGAATTCTCGTCGGCCATGTCAGCCATTGAGCAGCCAGCAGCAAGGTTGGGCAACACCACCGCTTGGTCGTCGCGCGAGAGCAGGTCGGCGGTCTCGGCCATGAAGTGCACTCCGCAAAACACGATGTAGTCAGCTGCCGTGCGCGTGGTTGCCTGCTGCGCGAGTTGGAAGCTGTCGCCAACAAAGTCTGCAAACTGAACGACCTCGTCGCGTTGGTAGTAGTGCCCAAGAATGACGAGCCGGTCGCCAAGTGTCTGTTTGGCCGCGCGTACACGCGCTTCGAGTTCAGGCAGGGGAGCGCGTCGGTATTCCTCGGGGATCTCGCCTTGCAGCGGTGCCGATGTGGGAATGGTGTCCCACTGCGACGCCCCTGGGCCATACGTTGGCGTGTTGCTGAGTGGTGCGTCGAGCGTCCACGGCGCATCGGCAAGCGTCGAGCTACACGCGCTGCCGCTTGCCCCCTTTTTGATGAGCTGAATCGCAGTGTCAACGGAACTCAAACAAACCCCTCCTCATGCTTGGGTCGAATGCTCGTCATGCCAGTGGGCCAGAAGAGCGAGGGTCAGAGTTGATCTCGCAGCGGTAGAGACGAGGCGGGCGATGACGTCCACCGGTCAATCGTTTGTCGGTGGGAACGATGGTGCCGCTTGCTTCGATTTGGCGGCGAAAGTTGGCGGGGTCGAGTTGCCGTTGCAGGATGGCTTCGTAAACTTCGCGCAGTTGCGAGAGCGAGAACGTCTCGCCAAGAAAGTGAAACGCGACGTGCGCGTATTCGATCTTGTTGCGCAAGCGCCAAAGCGCATAGTCGACGATCTCGTTGTGATCGAAGGCAAGCCTCGGCAGTTCGTCGGCAACGAACCAACGGACATTGCTGTCGTCCTCGGGTGCATCTATCGCGTCGTTGCTGACGAGCGCTGTGTAAATGACAGAGACAACGCGTCCGTCACTCGAGCGGGTGGGCTGGCCGAATGTGTAGAGCTGTTCGAGATAGCTCGTATGCAGCCCGGTTGTTTCGGCAAGTGTGCGCGATGCTGCGTCACTGAGACTTTCGCTTTCGCCAACCCATCCGCCCGGCAGCGCCCACTTGCCTTCATGAGGGGCGCGAGTGCGTCGAACGAGTGGAAGCGCCAACGCGAGCGAACCTTCGGCGGTTGGTCGTAAGGCAAAAATGACGGCCGACACGGCAACCGCCATGTCGGCCGGCTCGACGACAGACTTGCGCCCTAGTCCGCTTCCGCCATCAGAGCGAAGTGTGTTTGTGTCACTCATACCTGAACACACCCTACAGCGAGTTCAGGTACTTATGACTCAAATTATTTTGTAACCACCGTTAGCTGCGTTGAGGCCGGCGACAACACACCTGACCGATTGGCCTTTACGGAGTAGATGTAGGTCGTTCCCGGCATGAGGCCTACGTCAGTGAAGGTGGCGTTTTGGCTGGTGGCGATGGGTATTCCTGAGCGCAAGATCTGGTAGCTGGTAGCTCCTGATGAAGGCGCCCAGGCAAGAGTGATCTGGTTGCTCGTCACGATCTGGGCAACAAGTCCTACCGGTGCTGTGTTCGCAACGGGAGTGCTGGTCGTTGTTGTCGTGGGCGGTCTAGTCGTCGACGTCGAAGGGCTCGTTGTCGATGTAGTGGCCCCCGTAGCCAATGTCTTCACGCTGACCACGTTTGACGGCGCTGACTGCACCCCCTTCGCATCGACAGCAACGACCGAGTAGAGGTAAGGCGTGTTGGGCGCCAAGTTGGCGTCGGTGGTCGTGAGGGTTGTCACAAGGGGGCCGATGGGGATTCCCGCTCGCAACAGTTGGTAGCGATAGGGAGCCGTGCCGCCCGTGCTGGCCTTCCACGTCAGCTTGATGCTCGTCGAACTTGCCGCAGCGACGAGAGCTGATGGTGCTGTCAATGGTCCTGACGAAACAGCTGTGGTCGTTGGTGCCACTGACGTCGACGATGTTGTTGATGACGGTGGACGTGTTGTTGATGTGGTTGTCGACGTTGTCGTCGTGGCGCAGTTAGACCCAAACGTTGTGGGCGTGCACGTTGTTGCTGGCGTTACCAAGATGCGATCGACATCGACCGAGCCGCTCGTGACGGTGATCGACAGCAGTCGTGCTCCGTCGCCCAAGGCGTTGGTTGACACCGGCACCCAAGTCCACGCGTTCGACGTTGCCACTGAGACGGTTGTGCAGATTGAGCCGTTACCGACATGCACCTGTTGTCCAGCGGTTCCCTTGATGCGAACCCACGTCTTGTAAGTGCCGGCGTTGAACGATGCGCTCGTTGAGGCAGCGGCTGTACATGCGCTCGATGGAACAACGGTCGTCGATGTAGTGGTCGGCGCTTTTGTCGTAGTTGGCGCCGCCGTTGTTGTCGGAGCAACAGTGGTCGGTGGCGTTGTCGTCGTTGACGTGCCGCCATTCAGATAACGCACCTCGACGTAGTCAACGATCATCGGCACGCCTGACTTAGTGGCCGCGGTTGGTCCACCGCCTTGATTGGCGGGGAACTGACCGCCAATAGCGACGTTGAGAATCATGAAGTAGCCGTTGTGTTCTGTCATCGTGCCCCATACGTCGCGTACGGCAGCGTCGGTTTGGTTCACCGTGTGTGCGAGAACGCCGTCGACGTACCAACGCAGTTGGTCGTTGCCGTTTCCTCGTGAACGGTCCCACTCGAATGAGTAGTTGTGGAAACCGCCCCAGATGTCTCCGCTGACTGGAGCTTTGCCAGCGTTGCTAATGCCGTTCGGTTCGTTGCACGGACCGCCCCATGATGCGCGGTAGCCACAGTGGAGGGTTGACCAGTTCTTGTTGATCCCGTTGACTGACTCCGCGAAGTCGAACTCGCCGTTTGCTGGCCACAGCCAACGATCAGCGCGTTGGGTTTCTCCCATCGACCAGAAGGCAGGCCAGTATCCGGCTGCCTCTGCGCCATGAACGTCGGGGAACGCCAAACTCGATTCCATGTGCATGATCTGACCAGAGGCCGGCTTGAAGACAGCTTGTGTTTCGATGCGACCTGAAGTCCATGCACCCGCCGCGTTTCGAATCGGCGTGATGTAAAGCTTGCCGCCTTGTTGATTGATGTTGGCGGTGCTGCGCGTCATCGTCTCGATTTCGTCGGTTCCAAATCCGTTCTGCGGACCTCCGGCGTAACCAGTGCCTTCGTCAATGAGCCATGCCGAACCCGGGAGGCCGGTGCCATCGAAGTCGTCGCGAAATGCAGTTGGTGATGTTGCGGTAGTAGTTGCAGCGGCGCGAACCATGGCAACTTGTGCGCCGCTGACGGGTGCTGATGCGGTCTTAGGTGCCCACAACCAGGCTTGTACGTAACTGCGTGTGAGTGCGCCGTCGATCTTTGCGTCAGGCAATGCGCTGAGTGCTGCTTGTGCAGCTGTTGGGTTCGCAAAGCTTTGATACATCAACAGATATGCATCGAACGTGCCGTCACCAGCAACGCCTTGAAGATTCTTCGTCACGCGTGCGGGGTCAGCGCCGACGTAGTTTTGACCAGGGCTCATTGGCAGCAACTGAATGCCAAGCTTGGCAGCCGGTGCGGGCGAGAACCACGTTGCGTAGTCCTTCTTGCCGCCCCAAACCAGCGAGACAATCGAGTGGTTGTAGCCGCTGTACATCGATTGCGACTGGTTGAAGTTGAGGTAGTCGCGTAGCGCTGCGCTCGACTCACGTGCGTAGAGGTAGAGCGCTGTATTGGCTTGCGTGGCGTTGCCCGATGCAACGGCCCAGCGGTAAAGGCCATACCAACCGTTGACTGCTTCTGACGATGACTCTTGGTTGTTGCCGTCTGAGAACGGGCTAGTGCCCGATGCCCAGCTGCGTCCGGCGTATTGATCGAATGGACGCAGATAGGTGAAGTCAGTGTTCGTGCGGTCAGTGTTGGAAATGTCTTTGGCAATCAGGTTGACGTTGGCGCCGTACTTCGACACGAAACCCGAGTCGTAGCGGGAGTAGATCGCAGCGGCGTTCAACAGGTAGCCGTAGTGGAAGACGTGGTCGTTGAATTCATCTGAGCCAAACGACGCGCGCTGTCCAACAATGCCTTTGTAGTTCGTGTCGTAGGTGAAGTACTTGGTTGCGCGACCATCGCTACGAGTGAAGTCGAGCCATGTTTCAAGTTCAGGGCGAAGTTTCGACGTGATCAACGTTGCGTCTGCGGTTGCTCCGATCTGCTTGGCGATGTCGAGCAACTCGGCAGCGCGCTGCAGGTCTTTGAATCCGAAATAGGTGTCGTCGTTGGTGAAAGCAAGACTCGTCGCATCAGCGTGAACGGTTGCAGCAAGCGATGTTTTCTGCGCCGCTGTTAGTCCGCTGAGGTTCAACGCAACTGGTGGGGCAGTAACGCTCGTTGTCCAAGCAAACGATGTGCCTGAAGCGACTGGTTGGGTGCCGTTGATCGTGGAATACGAGCCGTAAGTCGTGGCTCCGATTCCGGCCTCTGGCATTGGTGCGAACAAAGTCGACTGCCCGTTTACCGTGTTGAGTTTGACTGTGCTGTTGAATGTGTTGCCCGACTTCGCGAAAGAAAGTGTTGTTGAGGTGATGGCGTTGAGCGCAACTGCTGCGTAGCTCGATGGTGTTGCGCCATCGGCAACAACGCCAACTGACAACAGCGCGTTGTTGGCCCGTGCGGTGACCGAAACGCCGTTCGAGAGCACTGTGCCGCTGGCTGTAGCCCCGTCGAAGACGACAACGTAAGTGCGCTCACCAACCTTGATCGAGTACGCGTTTGAACCAAGCGATGCAACTTGCGCGCCGTCGCCCGTGACCGTCGCAGCAACTCCTGATTGCAAAGTGGTGAAGGCGAAGGGCGAGCCTTGAGTGAATGTCGATTTGGCAACCAGGGCGCTGCCGTTCTTGAAGTTCACGCCGACTGAGAGGTCGTCGTAGCCCGCAACGGTGTGCGTAACGCTGCGGCCGAAATCGACGTTGACCTGCTTTGCGTAGGCACCAAAAATGCTGTCGGCGGTTGGGACGACCTTCGGATAAGAGAGTCCAAAGCCCTGCGACGTGGGGCCGATCGCCAACGGATAGGCAAACACGTTCTGCAGATTCGATTGATCGAACGCCAGCGAGGCAAACCATTCATTGGTTGGCGGCAGCACGCCTGGTTCCAAGTAGGTTTTGACGGCCTTGGCTGCCTTAGGCAGAGATGAGAGTGCCGCTGTGCCGGGGCCCGTCCCGCCGGGCGGCACGGTCGTAGACGTGTTTGGGGGTGCTGTTGTGCTGGGCGTCGTCGTGCTGGGTGTTGTGCCGCCAGGTGTCACCGTTGCGTATTGACCACCCGAGGCCGTCGCGTCTGATGTGACCTTCACCGCGCCGCCGGTCAGGCTCTCGCCCTCGACGGCAACGGCGGTGGGTGTGCCGGCCGCAAAGGCCGTGCTGATGCCCGCAATGAGGGCGATACCAGTGATTGCCACTCCCGTCACTCGGCCTATCCGACGGATGCTGCTTGATACGGGTCGACGGTAGCGGTGGTGCGCAAGAATCATGATGCCCCTAAACTGAACAAGTTCTGAACGGTGGCTTACAGAATGAGGTGATTATGATGCGTTGGCAAGCGATATCACGCTGTTAACAGAAGAAAGACTGTTAGTGATCGCTATTGACCACTAACAGCTGTCGAACTGTCGCTTACGCTGCATATTCGTGTTGAACATTGCCCTTCATCTCGGCCAGTCGAGCGACCCGCGTGTCGTCTTGGTTCACGGGTTCGGCCAAGCCGGAGCCGTATGGCAAAACATGGCTGAAGACCTTGCACAGCGAGGATTCGAGGTTGTCGCGCCCGACCTTCCTGGTCACGGTGGCAGCGATCCGCAGTATGACTCCGCCGACCTGATCGACGCGGCGCGCCTCTTAGGGGAAGCCGGTGATCGCGCCTTTTACGTCGGATACTCGCTCGGCGCGCGAGTGGTCTTGAACCTGGCGCAGGCGCGCCCCGATCTGGTTGACGCAATGGTTTTGGTTGGCGGCAAACCGGCCGCCGACTCGCACGAGGCCCAGGCTCGCGTCGATGCCGACGACGCACGCGCTGACTACATCGAAGGTCTGGGCGATCGCCGGCTCGAAGTCTTTGTAGACGAATGGTTGGCGCAACCTTTCAATCAACGCCTGCCCGAGGCAGCTCGCTTTCGTGAGGTGCGCTTGGCGAACCGAGCAATGGGCTTGGCCGAAAGTCTTCGTCACTGCGGATCGGGTCACCAGAACTCCATCGATCTGCGCGACACCATTTCGCCGCGCGCTCTGTTGATCAGAGGGCAATACGACTTGCCGAGCATTGTGAGCGGCAGTCAGCGACTCGAAGCCTCGATACCAGGGTCGATCACTAGGGTGGTGGCAGGGTGTGGCCACTCAGTGCCGTTCGAACGACCCGACGAATTTGTCACCGTCGTTAGTGAGTTCTTGACGGAAGTGGCGCGAATGAGCGCCGACTAACCTGCTGCAAATGGCTCAACGACCCGTTCCACCTCGCGGCATGCGTGACTTTCTTCCGCGCGAAGCAATGCTGCGGCAGCATCTGGTCGAACGTATTGGCGAGGTTTACGAACGCTACGGCTTTCAACGCATTGAAACTCCTGCGCTTGAAGAGATCGATCGCTTGTTGAACTCCGAAGGTGGAGACAACGAGAAACTCATTTACAAGGTGCTGAAACGGGGTCTCGACTTCGAGGCGGCCGTCGACGAAGCGAGTGTTGTCGATCTCGGATTGCGATACGACCTGACGGTGCCGTTGGCGCGCTTCTTTGCGACCAACTCGGCGGAATTGTTGTCGCCTTTCAAGTCGATCCAGATTGCACCGGTATGGCGTGCTGAGCGTCCGCAAAAAGGTCGTTACCGGCAATTCATGCAATGCGATATCGATGTGCTCGGCGACTCGTCCGCGCTTTCTGAAGCCGAGCTTGTCTTGGCAACTGCTGACGCGCTCGACGCCGTTGGTGTCGGAGAGTTCAGTGTGCGAATCAATGATCGACGTATTCTCACGGGTCTTGTTGCAGCCGCTGGTTTTTCAGCTGCTCAACACGCAGCTGCGTTCATCGTTCTCGACAAGCTCGACAAGATTGGTTTCGACGGTGTCGAGCGTGAGCTCACTGAACTGAGCGACGAAACAACCGCTGCGGCGATGCGTAAGTTGTTGCAAGGGCTCGAAGACGCACGTGGCGTTGACGAAACTCTCGACGCAATGCCCCCGGGTATCGATGAAGCTGCGCTCGCGAGCGTGCGCGCGATCGTCGATGCAATCGTGGCTGTAAAGCCAGAGCTGAAGATCAACGTCGACGCGACCTTGGTCCGCGGTCAGGGCTATTACACAGGCACCATCTTTGAACTCGAACACGATGAACTAACTGGTTCACTAGCGGGCGGCGGCCGTTACGACCGCATGATCGGCAAACTGTCGGGCGTTGAGGTGCCTGCAGTCGGGCTATCGATTGGGTTCGAACGACTCTTCGACATCATGGCGGCCCGCAACTCATTGCCTGATGACAAACGCCGCGTCGTATTGCTGCACAGCCCCGAGGCAACCGCAGCGGCGGTGCTCGGCGCGGCGCAGTCGCTGCGGGCGCAGGGCGATGTTGTTCGCACTGATGTCGCGATGAAGAACCGCAACGCTCAGTTTGAGCGCTTCGAAAAGGCCGGCTTCACCCACTGGGCGAAGGTCGAACCTTCCGGCTCGGTCGAAGTGCACGATTTCTCCCACGAAAGGTCCTAATGACTATCCAGGTAGACCGCTCGATTCTCACGACGACTTTGCGCAGTGACGCTTGCGGTGTCCTTCGCTCGAGCGACATCGGTCGTGAGGTTACTGTTTGCGGATGGGTTGCCAAGCACCGCGAACATGGTGAGCACCTTGCCTTTGTCGACCTTCGTGATGCAACGGGTGTCGTGCAATGTGTCGTCGATGGAACCATCGACGTGCGCAGCGAATGGGTCATCAAGGTCGTGGGTACGGTAAAGCAACGTCCCGATGGCACCGTAAACAAACATCTACCAACGGGTGAGGTCGAGCTAACTGATTGTCGCGTTGAGGTGTTGTCGCGTGCTGAGCCTCCGCCGTTTCCGGTTACCGATCGCGTCGATACCGACGAAAGTGTGCGTTTGCGCTACCGCTATGTCGACCTTCGTCGCGAGCGCATGCAACGCAACTTGCGCATCCGGGCCAAGATGAATCACTCGATTCGCAACACTATGGATGCTCTTGGTTTCGCCGAAGTCGAGACCCCCATGTTGATGGCTTCGAGCCCTGAGGGCTCGCGCGAATTTCTCGTGCCTTCGCGCTTGCACAACGGTTCGTTCTACGCGCTGCCGCAGAGTCCGCAATTGTTCAAACAATTGTTGATGGTCGGCGGGTTCGATCGTTACTACCAACTCGCACGTTGTCTGCGTGATGAAGACCTACGTGCCGACCGACAGTTTGAATTCACACAGCTCGACGTCGAAGCCAGCTTTGTGACACAAGAAGACGTGTTCCACTTCGTGTCCGAAGCAGTGCTCAACGCCGTGGAGGCTATCCATGGTTCGCGTCCGCCCGAGATCGCCCGCATGACATGGCTCGAGGCAATGGAACGTTACGGCTCTGACAAGCCCGACGTTCGCTTTGGCATGGAGTTGGTGGAGCTCACCGAGATCTTCTCCGAGACCGAAGCCAATGTCTTCAAAGCCGAATGCGTTAAAGGGCTCGTTGTTGAGAGCGGTGCCGAATTCCCCCGCAGTCGCATCGACGCGTTGACCGAGTTGGCCAAGGGCTGGGGTGCCAAGGGGCTTGCATGGGTCAAGGTTGGTGCTGACGGCACGTTTGAGGGTGGCGTGAGCAAATTGCTCGCCAATGAGAGCGATGCGCTCACCAAAGCAATGTCGGCCAAGCCGGGCGACCTTTTGTTGTTTGTCGCCGACACGAGGTCGCGAGTCCGCGAAGTGCTCGGGTTTTTGCGTCTCGAACTTGGCCGTCCGCCCGTTGCCGAGGGTGGCCTCAATTTCCTTTGGATTGTTGACTTCCCGATGTTTGCCGAGATCGATGACGAGGGCCGCCCGGTACCGGCGCACCATCCCTTCACCATGCCGCACCACGACGACCTTGGCTTGATGACCACTGATCCGCTTGCCGTGCGTTCTCAGGCCTACGACTTGGTGTGCAACGGTTGGGAACTTGGGTCAGGCAGCGTGCGTATTCACAACTCAGACATTCAAGAGTCGGTGTTCAATACGCTTGGAATTTCGTCTGAAGACGCTCACCGTAAGTTCGGTTTTTTGCTCGACGCATTTCAGTACGGCGCGCCACCGCACGCCGGCTTCGGTTTAGGTCTCGACCGTCTCGCCGCGCTACTGGCGGGCGAAGAGAACATTCGTGAAGTGATCGCGTATCCAAAGACGCAATCAGGTGCAGACCCTTTGACCAATGCGCCGACAGAAGTCGACCCGCGTCTGCTGCGCGACTTGGGAATCTCTGCGTTACCCCCCAAGAAGTAGCTCATGGCCGACGACCTGTTCAGCTCAGTCTTGCAAGAGCGTCTGAGTGCGCGTGCGCCGCTAGCTGATCGCATGCGTCCGCAGTCGCTCGATGAGGTGATAGGTCAAAGCCACTTGCTCGGCGAAAAGGGCACGTTGCGCGCCCTCATCGAAAGCGACCGGCTGGGTTCGATCATTTTGTGGGGCCCTCCCGGCACCGGCAAGACAACACTGGCGCGTCTCGTCGCTACGGCGACGGAGAGATCGTTTGTCGCGCTGTCGGCTGTTACAGCTGGCGTGAAAGACGTTCGACAAGTCAGCGAAGAAGCACGGCGCCGACTTGCCGAACAAAATCGCGGCACCATTCTTTTTCTCGACGAGGTGCACCGGTTCAACAAGTCACAACAAGACGCCTTGTTGCCGTCGGTTGAAGACGGAACGCTGAGTTTGATCGGCGCTACGACTGAGAATCCATTCTTTGAAGTCAATCCGCCTCTCCTGAGTCGCTCGACACTCTTTCGCCTGCAGTCGCTTACACAAGCAGAGCTCGAATCAGTTGCGCGTCGCGCTCTTCAGCGTGAGGGCGTTGAAGGCGACGACGACGCGATTGCGCATCTCGCCGATGTGTCAGGTGGCGATGCTCGCTCGTTACTGACGGCGCTTGAAGTAGCCATCGCTCTTGCTGAACACGAGGCTGGTGACACGGCGCGTGTGTCGCTTGATGATGTCGAGCGCGCTGCTGCAATGCGCACGCTTCGCTATAACGAAGACGAGCACTACGACGTTGTCAGTGCGTTCATCAAAAGCATTCGTGGCTCTGATGTTGACGCCGGCCTCTACTGGCTTGCTCGCATGATCGAAGCCGGTGAAGACGCTAAGTTCATCGCCCGTCGCTTGGTCATTCTTGCCAGCGAAGATATCGGCGAAGCTGACCCGCAGGCACTGGTCGTTGCCGTGTCGGCTGCACAAGCACTTGAGTTCGTCGGGCTTCCCGAAGCAGCGCTCAACCTCGCTCA
>JBGAQY010000080.1:0-3983 GCA_044220495.1 Acidimicrobiales bacterium | reverse complement strand
GGTGCGTAAACCGTGTTGATCGAATGGACCATTGCTTCTTTCAAGTTCGTCGGCCCAAACGATTCTCCTTCGGAGTTGCGGATGGCACACGTCGAACCCTTGCAACCCGGGGCAACGTAAACGTTGGGCGCTGGATAAACCTTCGTTGGCGGAATGCCTTCTTCATAAGCGGTTGCCAACACAAAGGGCTTGAACGACGAACCGGGCTGACGACCAGTTCCGCCGTTGTTCACCATCGTGGGCTTCTCCATACAAGTCGCCTTGACCTGAATGGTGAGTGGCTTCTTCGTTTTCTGGTTGGTTGTAGGAGGGCAGCCACCGAGCCCCAAGTTGACCTGGCTCACTTTGAAGTCGCGCCCACCAACGAATGCACGCACATAACCCGTGGGCGGTTCAACGGAAACGAGAGCCATGTTGAGTGGAGGCTTGGTGCCATTGAGTGTCTTGGCAACCGACTCTTCAGCTTCTTTCTGCAACACCGGATCGATGGTCGTCTGCACGCGCAGGCCACCGCGGTTAACGACTTCTTCGCCGAATTCGTTGATCAAATACTTCTGCACGTAGTCAACAAAGTACGGATAAGTCACCGGTTCTTTTTGATCGTTATAAACAATCGTTGAGCTTGCGACGACTTTCATTTTGCGTCGGGTTGTCACGCGGCGACCATTGGCTCGGTGCGGGAATCAGCGCCACCAGCACCGCCGATTGCGACGCGTTGAGCTGACTAACCGGCACGCGAAAATACGTTTGCGCGGCTGCGCCGATTCCATAAGCACCATTGCCGAAATACACACTCGATAAGTACTTGAAGAGAATCTCGTCTTTGGGAACTTGGCGGTCGAGCTGACTTGCAAGCACGGCCTCGCGCAGCTTTCGACTCAAGGTGCGCTCTTTGTTTGTGTACGCGTTCTTGACGTACTGCTGCGTAATCGTCGAACCACCTTGAGCAACACTCTTGTTTTGAAGGTCGGCCTTCAACGCCCGCAGGCTTCCGCGCAGATCAACGCCCTTGTGGTTGTAGAAGTTTTTGTCTTCCATTGAGATGAGTGCTTGCTTGAGCACCGGCGGAATGTCTTTTTGCTCGACTGGCAAGTTCTGATCGAACTTGCGCAGCGTTGCAAGCTCAGCACCGTTTACGTCGTAGATCTTGCTGGCCTCAGACGAGACGATCGGCTTTGGCTCTGGCAGGTTGGCTGGCAACGGCAAGAAGATGAATCCACCGAGGATGCACGTGAACACCGTGGCCGGCAGCAACAACACCGACAGCGTTACGACTGAGAAGCCGCGCAAGACGTGTCGGAGAAATGAGAGCACGCGCTAAGTCTCGCGCAATACATCCGTAACGACGCCGTTTGAAACCGACTTCAGACGCGAAGATGGGCGGAGCGCCCCCGGCTGCTCCGCCCATCTCTCCGTATAAGCGAGGGATCAGCTCGCTTCTCTAGCCATGATCTGTTTCCGTTCGGCTTCGTTCGCTCCCCCCCACACACCGTGTGGCTCACGAATACGAAGGGCGTACGAAAGACATGACTGCTTTACGGTGCAGGTGGCGCATATAGCTTTCGCTTGACGTTCCCGAGTTTCTTTGTCGTCCTTCTTCTCAAAATGAGACGGAGGGAAGAACAATTCAGATAACGGGCCACGACATGCAGCCTTTAATTGCCACGATTCATCCATGTCAAGGGCAGTCAATGGGTCGCTCCTTCATTGGTAACGCAGGGCACTGTAACGACCGAATATCAGGACAACAAGGGGTGAATTTGGAAAAAATCAAAAGAGTAATTAAGGCCTCTGAACAGCAAAATCGTTGATCAATTAAACGGTTTTTGATTGCTCTAAAGATCGTTATTGACGTTCACTCTGTGCGTTCATTTATGAATACGTTTACAATTCACAGGCTCACGCTGCGGAGATCTCGCGACGCATTCATACGATGCGCATCGCCTCCCGGCCGCAACGCCAGTAAGTTACGGGCGTGCCGTACGTGATCATTGCCAGTGACTCCCCCTCTATTCAGGCCGAGGTCACCTCTGTTCTGCCCGCACCCGACTACGAAGTCAAGGTGGTGCACGCCGGCTCGCAGGTTCTGCCGGCCGTGAGAGAGCGCACGCCTGATCTCGTCATCCTCGACTTCCAGATTGGCAACATGGGCGGCATGGCGACGTGCCTAGACCTCCGACTTGAAGCCAGCGCTGATCGCATTCCAACCGTGCCCGTGATGCTTCTACTCGACCGCCGTGCCGACGTGTTCTTGGCTCGCCGCTCGGGCAGCAACGGCTGGATCATCAAGCCACTAGACCCGATCCGCCTGCGCAAGGCAGTGCGCGCCACGCTCGACGGCGGACGCTACGAAGACGCTTCCTTTCAACCAACTGCCACCGTCGCTGTCTCATAAGCGGCGTAATCGCAAACAGGGCGTAGTTGCCCAGCGACTACGATCTGGCCATCACATTGGTCGACGGGATGTGGCGCAGCTTGGTAGCGCGCAGCGTTCGGGACGCTGAGGTCGCTGGTTCGAATCCAGTCATCCCGACCACATTTACGTTCGCACGCTTGTCGCGTAATGGCCGCTGCGGCGGGCGTTCTTGACTCCGCAACGGCTATTACGTTCCATTCGTGGTGGGATTTTTACGGCTCTTCCGGTTTCAGTGGGGAGAACCGATTCAGCAAGCTACGTTACGACAATCGAGCCAAGGACGCGCCAGTTGGGCTTTCCGGCGTAGAGCAGAGCTCGTATCCGGTAGTTCTCGAAGTTGCGAAATCCAAAGCCGATTCTTTTGATTCGTTTGATCAGATTGTTGAGCGCTTCTGTTGGTCCATTGCTAACCCGGGCAATGTGAAAGTTGCAGATCCGGTCGAACCACTTCTTCAAGGTCCGACCAAGCTTTTGGACCTCGGGCGGCATTGCCTGTTTGGTGCAGTGATCGACCAGGTTGCCAAGCACGCTTCGTGCCTCATCGACGCACCTAGTTGCATAGAAGTCACGCAGGCGCTCTTTGACTCGATAGGCAATTGCGACTTCGCCGTTTGGGTCACCCAGTTCAAGCAGTGACGCCAATCGCTGCGCTGCTTCGGGTTTGAGTTTCTCTTCGCCGGTCAGCAGGACACGGCGAGCGCGATAGAGCGGATCATTTTTTCGTCCGCGGTGACCAAGCGTTTCGTGCTGCACGCGACGGCGCACATCATCGAGCGCCCGGTTGGCAAGTTGAACAGCATGAAATGGATCAACGACTTGTGCAGCTCTTGGCAGCACGACTGAATACACAGCGGCGTAGGTGTTCGACATGTCCAGTGCACCAAAGCGGATTCGCTCTTTCCACGCCCTTGGCCGATTGTCGATCCAGCCTGCTACATCTACGTAATCGCGCGTTGGCAAGATGTCGATGATTTGGTGATGCTCGACATCTGCAACCGTAGTTGCGTAGTCCTTATGGGGGCGCTTGCTTAGTTTCACAAACGACGTTTCGTCGAGTCCGATTGCTGTGGTCTTGTTGAGCCGTTTGCGATCAGCAGCCAAAAGTGCCGCACCATATTTCATGACGGCGTTGTTAACCGCGTTCCAATCGCAACGCAGCTCTCGCGCCACTTCGCGAACTGTGCGACCCGGGCCGACCTGAGACGTCACCCACTTTGCAGCGCGGGTTGTCAGTTGACATTCCTGTGCTGCAATTCGGTGATCGCGATGCACCCAGCTTGCCACCGAGCAATGTGGATTGACGCACCGGAAGCGGTGCTTTCGCCAGACAACCCGAGCCGGCTCGCCAAAGCAAGGCAAATCGACATAGGAAACCTCCGGCCGGTCTTTCAACTGAGCCCGCTCGCCGCAGCCCTGACAAAGAATGGAGTCGACATCGCTTTCGATCAGAATCTCCACGACCTCTTCAACACGGCTGACCGCAAGAATATGGACGTCTTTCAAGCCGAAAAGAGATCGCAGGATTTCGCTAGGTTCATGGTGCACATAGGCACGTGTTTTGTTGCGT
>JBGAQY010000079.1:0-4300 GCA_044220495.1 Acidimicrobiales bacterium | reverse complement strand
GGGGCTCCAGAACTCGCCCCGACGGGTCGATAAAAGGGATGTGGCGGGTATCTACTTTCGTCGAGCCCTCGTGGTCGTTCTGCTGCTGGCGTCTTCGCTGGCGGTTGCCACGCGTCCGGCTGAAGCAGCGGCGTGCCCGTGCAACGTTTTTGGTAACGCGGTGCCGTCTAACCCAGACAACGGTCCTGATTCCGCCGTTCTATTAGGGACAGCCTTCAAGACCGAGATCGCTGGATACGTCACCGGCATGCGCTTCTACAAAGCGGCGGCCAACACTGGTGTCCACGACGGTCACCTGTTTGAGAGCAATGGTTCGGGTGGCTTCAGATTGGCCGACGTTACTTTCACTGGCGAGACGGCGAGCGGCTGGCAAACCGCAAGTTTCGCGAAGCCTGTATGGATCTTTCCCGGCAAGACTTACGTCGTTGCTTACAGCGCGCCCAATGGGCATTACGCGCGCGACGCGAACTACTTCACTTCGCCGATTGTCAACGGACCGCTAACGGCCACTGGTTCGCAGTACGACTACAACCTAAGCGTCACCCTAAATTACGGTCCCGTCACGACGAACTACTACGTCGATCCCATTTTCCAGACTGACATTGGTGCACAGTCTCTTTTCGGACGTACACCGGCAGAGCCGCAGGTTCCCGTTGCTCCTGTGTTTGCTGGTGACATCGGCACGCGCTTCTACTCTGACATCAACACAAAAGTGACCGGCGTTCGCTACTGGCTTAACGCAGCATGGTTTCAAAGCATCAATGTGTTTCTTTGGAAGTCTGACGGAACGCAGCTTGCGACTACGGCGCATCCCGACACTGACTCACCAACGGGTTGGACTGAAGTGTTCTTCGACACGCCGGTCGACATCGTTGCCGGCAATGAATACGTCGTATCGCTACACATAGCTGGCTACTACGGCTATTCCACGAACTACTTCGCAGCGCCTTACTCGCGTGGACCATTTCACGCTCCGGTGAATGCAGGTGTATCAATCGCAGGAAGTTCTCCCGCCTTTCCCACCACACAATCAGCTGACAACTACTGGATCGACCCGCTCTTCTCCAGTGACGCTAGCGGGAACGTTGGTGGCGTCGTCGATCCGACGCTCAACTTCTCAGTCGCCGGACGCGCAACTGCTTGCAACGGCCAAACCTCCAGTGGATTCCAAACCGGTTCGACAGCCACAGCAGTAAGCCTGAGTCACCTGAACTCGTCGATCATCGGCGGGGGAGCGCAAGATCTCACGTTGTCGACCAATGCGGCCAACGGCTTCTCTGTGTACATCCGCACCAATGGCACAACGCCGAACGTGCTGAGAACATCCGGCGGATCAACCATCGCCGACGTAACGGGAAGTCATGCATCGCCGAGTGCATCAACGTCGGCGGGTACAGCGGGGTTCGGCTACACCACCGATGACGCGAGCATTGCCTTTGGTGCAAACAAGTGGGCGGCACTGACGACAACTGACGAGACTGTCATGACAGCTGCGCCGGGAACGCTTTCAAAAACAACATGTACCGGCTTCCAAGCGACTGTCACGGGAACAACCCCGGCCGGTACATATACGGCACCGGTCATCTACACCGCAGTTCCCACGTTCTAAAACAGTCCCGGATAGTCGTCGGCGGGAGCGCTCGTTGTGAGCTTCGTTGGAGTTGCTATCTGTCGTGCGGGAAAGTCTGCCGTCAACAGATGTTTGGGAACCACAAGCTGGCGCAGAAGAGTCGCGCTAAACGATCGATAGCCGTTGTCGACACTTACCGATAGTTGCTCGGCCTGTCTCTGAAGCTCAGGCGATTCGAGGATCGCAATCAACCGTTCAACAGACAGTGTCGAAGGCTCGAGAACCAAGTTGTGATTAACGGGCAGACGTCCGGCCGGAAGTCGCACGGGCTTTAGACGTTTTGCAATGCGCGGGACCATCACTGCGTCAACATCGAGGGGCAGACGACCAGCGAATGGTTCGGGCGGCAGCCATCGCGTCGAACGTTGTCCACGAGGAGGCATGCGATGCAGCTGCGCATCGAGGTGACGCAAGATTTCAGGCGCCGGCTTGTTCGCGTCGGTAATCAATGCCCATTGCGTTGTTGGCTTTAGCTCGCCGGTCTCACCGATCACATCGGTTGGCCGCACGACAGGCACGAGAAGCTCACTGCGAAATGCTGTTGGGCTGCCAACGGTAAAGATGCCATCGGGCCCGAGCCATGGTGCTAGTTCGATATTCACCAAGTCGTCGAGCGACTCGCCAGTCGGCGTTTCAATATCGTCAACGCGCAATGGATCGGCTGTGAGTTTGCGTCCCGACTGATCGGTTGTGAGAACGACCGAGATCGGATGCACTCGCGCTGGTGTACCGGCCCGACGTTGTTTGGGTCGATAGAACGCGGATTCGGCATCGAGTCGACGCAGGTCGACGGCAGAAAACTGTTCGCCCAATCGACGACGCAGTTCGCCTGACGAGCTGTTAAGCAGCAGACGATCTGATGCAATCAAACCAATGCGACCGCCGGTGGCGACGATCTCAGCGGCACGAGCGACGTACGCGTGCATCAAGTCAGCACTTGCATGTCGTGGCACCGCGTCCAAGAAGTCACGGCGATAGCTCGGCGGTATGTTCAGCAAGCGCCAATACGGCGGATTGGCGGCGATGATGTCGAACTTACCTTTGGGGATGTCATCCAACAGGAAGTCGATGCGCTCGATCACGCGTTGTGCTGCTTCGGTTGCGGTCGACGAACTCCATCCGTTGCGCACGAGGTGGCGCGCAACTGACATACGCGCTTCAGCTACCGCACCCTCGTGGAATTCATAACCGTGAACCCGATTGATGTCGCCCTCGAGATCGTTGGGTCGCAGATCGAGGCGAGCGAGACTTGGTATGACAAAGGCGCCGTTACCGGCTCCGGGGTCTAACAGTCGATGGCCGTTATGAGGCCAACCAAGATCGTCGAGCAAAGCTTCGACTTCAGGATTGTTCGTGTAGATCGCCGTGCCCTGATGAATAACCTCGATGTCATAGCGGCGTTGCTCTTCGGGGTCGGTTGGTAACAGCAGATTGGTGTCGCTCACCGCACTATCAAGGCTTGTGCGTCAGACACATTCCAATTCGAGAGCTCGCCAGTGGTCGTGAGCCCGCTGAGCGTTCCTGATGTATCGCCAAACGTCCACGTCGCCGTCCAGCGAGCTGTCACCGTAACGTCGTAACGGCCAACTCTTGACCACGAGTGTGTGATCGTGCTGCGAGGCCACGGCGCACCGCTTGTGTAGTAGCTGTCGGTAGTGCCGTCGCCCCAGTCGACCGTGAAGCGAGCACTCGTGCGCACAGCCAGCGCGCCGAACGGCGTAGTTGGGTCGGTGAATACCACCTGCTGAGGTACCTGCAAATCGAGCGAATGCACTGCACCGGTGACCCCGCCTGCTGGTGCACTGATCTTTGGTGCGGGAGTCGGCAGTTGCAGAGACCTGAAGTAGTTCACTGCGTAACTTGCTTGTTGTTGCTGACGCGTTGGTTGTGGCGCGGTGGTGCCGAACTGCGGAGTCGCGACCGAGCATGCATCCAAGAAACGCGCGGTGGGATCTTGCGTAACAACGCCACAGTCAATCGGTAGTAGTTCACTGCGTAACTTGCTTGTTGTTGCTGACGCGTTGGTTGTGGCGCGGTGGTGCCGAACTGCGGAGTCGCGACCGAGCATGCATCCAAGAAACGCGCGGTGGGATCTTGCGTAACAACGCCACAGTCAATCGGTACCTCGGGCTGCACGGGAGCACTGACGCCACGCTTTACAACTGGTGTTTGCGCAGTGGTTGGCTGTCCGCCCTTATTGGCCGAGACATCAATCCGTCCGCCGGTGTTCTCGTTGATGGCGAAGTCGTCGGGGTTTGGTGCAGCAACGGCATCGGTCGCGTCAAGAGAAAGTCCGGCAATGCTCAACAGTGCAAGCACGATGGCGCCAATCAGCCGCATGCGCGCTCTTTCGTTAGCAAACCGGGCGCAGTTGCCTGCTTCCACATCCACGGCGTTGGGTTGAGAGTCAGATCGTGATCAGAGCGAACGAGAACGTAAGCGAAACGCTGCGGCGCAAACGGCGTGTTCACGTTGTTGTTCTCATCAACCAACGCTTCGAGCCACACGCATTCGTTAGTGGCTTCGACAATCTGCGTGATTGTGTACTCGGCGGCTCCAGCATTCGCCTTGATATCCGGATCGCCGACGAGCGCAGTGTCTGACCATATTGACATCTGACCGTTCAACGCTTCGCCCGTGTAGATCGCGCGCAAGCGTCGTTGTGTCAGA
>JBGAQY010000078.1:0-4306 GCA_044220495.1 Acidimicrobiales bacterium | reverse complement strand
AAGAAGATGACCGCCGGCGAACGCCTCTCAAGGTTAGGAAGGAAGTAGAAGCAACGGCCTTGAACAGCTTCGAAGTAGTGGAGCTTGACCTTGACGCGCCAGCGGTCTCGCTAGTCAAAGTGCAAGCGGTGATTAACGGAAAGTCGCGTGCAGGAGTGATGCGCTGGATTCGCTACACGACAGAAGGTGAATTCGCCACACCAAATATTGACGGTAGTTGGCTGCTCGAAAGTTGGGGCCCGCACGCGATGTTCGATCTTGGCTTGAGTGACTACTTCCCTGCCCAAACGACCGCACCACCTTCGAACGATTAACGCTCGAGAGCGGCTCATCGGAAGCGCGACGCCCGATCTGTGATGCCATAAGCGAACAACAGCTATCGACAACCACCTGTTGTGCACAACTCCAACAGCCTAAGCAGTGTGCAAGAAGTGCCCATACATCATTAAAGGCACGGCTACGCCGTGCCGTCTGAAGAAGTGAAAAGAAAAAGAAGAAAGGGGTTCTTGCTGCGGGCGGCGCTTCGCGCCGTCCGCGCCGGAGATCAGGCGTGAAATCCCCACAAATCGTCACGCTTTAGGTGACGTTTGGCAGCCGACACGGCGTCACGCTCCAGAGCTAGGACTCCGGCCCTACTCTTGAAGACGACCTTTGAGTCAAACGTCGGACCGTCCTCGGTCTCGCGCCCCTCGACAAAATAGTTGGCGCTCGTTATTGCCTCGTCCACGAATGCCGCGAGCTTCGACATTGTGTCGCTTATGCGATCAGTCGACAGGAACGGACCTGGGTCGTCGATCAGGCGGTCGCCATCAGGCGTGAGTCGGAGCAGCTGCATCACAACGTGTAGCAAGGTAAGCCGAATCGCCGAAAAACTTGCGTTCAAGTTCGGCCTTAATTGTTCCCGTTCAGCCTCGATTAGAGCGTCAAGCAAGTAAAGGAAATACAGCTTCGGAGCATCGATCGCCTTGCTGAATATGTTGTGGTACTCCCTATCGAAAACCGACAGTTTTCTCAGAGCTGCCCACGGCTGCCCCATGTACGCGGACATTAACAACTGCGCAGCGGTGGCGTTGTCGAGCACGTGCTCGGCATCTGGATACTTCTCGCCATTGCGTATTTGATAAACAAACGTCGGACCGTAAAGCTGAGCTACTTGCGCCTGTAAGTCACGTTGTATTGGATCAGTGGATCGCTGATCTTTTACGCTGACAGGGTTTTG
Source organism: Acidimicrobiales bacterium (assembly GCA_044220495.1). Lineage (GTDB taxonomy): Bacteria > Actinomycetota > Acidimicrobiia > Acidimicrobiales > JBBSGY01 > JBGAQY01. The sequence goes on along the minus strand of JBGAQY010000078.1, from coordinate 3,087 downwards.
ATTATTGGTTCTGTAAGTAATGGTGTCGGCCAAGTCCGAACGGTCGCCGATCTCAATGAACTTGACGAGAACGCGCAGACCTGGGGAGATCGCCGCACGATTCTGGTAAAGGGCCAAAAGGGACTGGCAGCCATTTACGACGCTCAGGCCGTTCAACGAGATCGTACGGTCGTCGTTCGTCATGCTGCGGGTTAACAGTGTTAGTCCGTTGTGATACGCAGGAAAGAGCATATGTTCTTCAACGTTTTTGACGGTGTCGGCCAACTCTCGATTGATTCGCGTCCGCCCAAGCCCGAGTCGAACGTTAAGCTCGAAGATGCTCAGGTCGCTGATACCCGGGAGTCGCACAAGGTCCGGTGCTGAGATAAGCGCTACTGCAATTCGAGCGTCTGATGTCAGACTTTGGAAAATGACCTCCGACTGACTTGGTAGCGAATGAGCGATGTCGAGAAGCTGAAGGGCCTGCGTCCGTGATACGACACCGCTTAGTCGGCTCCGATCCCAAACATCCAGTACTGGGACCGATTGCTTCCTGCCATCTACAAAGCTCTGGCCGCTGGAATCAAGGCATGAGTTTGTCACCATGACCAGACGCACCGAAAACCGGTCTAACTCTGCGGTTTCGTCAACCTTTGATCGTTGAAGCAACCGCAACAGTTCGTCGTTCGGCTTCGACGCAATCAGGCCTTTCACAGACTCTCCGTCTTCAAAGTACGACGCAACACCAACGAGCGTCTTCAAATCAAGATCGCCCTGTGTTTTCACGGCGCTTTTCCGGTGTTTCGCCTGGAAGATAACGATCTCGCCGGCGGGCTCGTCGACGTAAAGCGCGTCGATACCTTTATCTCCGCCCCCGTCGCAAATTGCGTCGGCTGCGGCCGTGTCCTCAAGACGCCAGACGTTTTCCAGGAACCAAGCGAGCAAGGCGGTCGATTCGGTGCGGTTTCCTATGTGGCGCCGCCGGACCTCTTCTTCGAGCATGTCGAATGTTTCCGTAGCGTGCTCGGGTGGGAGAACCATTCGCTTACCCTAAGTACCAACGACTCATGACACAACTACCTTCACGGCAGTTCCGAATCGCACGACGCCGGGAACGCACCACCCTCATTCATTGTGACCGCCGCAGCGCGCATTCCGTGGTGAGTGGGCATTTGCCGTGGAAAGCGTCGCATACGTCCGGCAACTTAGCGGCGCAAGAGGGGCCCAAGCATCTGCAAGTCGAGGTTGGATACATCACTTCATTCCCACACGACGTGCAACACGGTGCGCAAACAAGTAACGACAGAGTGCGGGCACACGTACGCCTTCGCCCGTTTGGGGGACTACGCGAAGCGTCTCCTGAATGTTCCGTAGGTGCAGCCAAAAGTGCAGCCAAACGATTCGCAAACCCTTGCTTTTGGCGCTCTCCCCCGCTTGACCAAACTGCCTCTGACCAGCACATACGCATTTTGCAGCAACCCGCAAAACACGGTGGCCCCAGTCCGCAGGTTCTGGGTTCGAATCCCAGGGCGCGAAGTGTGGAGAACGATTGAGGTCACTCCCTGTTGGGATGGGCATCCTTCGTTGACATGATCACCACGCAACTCGCAACCGACGAGAGCAGTCGTATACAGGGCGGGGAATCATTGCGCTCGTTGCCGTTGAGTTCATCGCTGGGGGTAGCGACGTTGCAACGACGAAGAGAGTCGCCGACCGGTTCGGCTCGCAACTTGGCTAAAACCTTCACTCGGCCACCTCAACGGCCCCATCGCCCTAACCATATGCCTCTCTCTGCTCGACGTCCTTGCCACTCACCCGCGCACGCCGAACAACGCAAGACGCAGCGGGCGTGTCACTGTGAGGCAGCGTGGCACGACGTTTCTGTGTCGTGCAGACGCCGTTCTGTTGCAATCGTCGCGCAAGCCAACACCGGCCATTGACCGCATCTGTGCACTAACTAACTTCTCCGCGAAACGGTCACTCATGTGACTCAAAACAAGGAGAACTACCAACTTGCGCAATGCCTTTTCAAACTCGCGACGTCGCCTGCGAACAGCGTTCGTCGTTGCGACAGCCGTGCTCGTGTTGACTGGTCTCAACGCCGTTGTCCCGTCACCGGCGAACGCAGCAACTCCGGAGTACATGTACAAGAACGTCGGCACCGGGCTGTGCCTCGACAGCAATGCGGAAGGGCGCGTTTACACCGGACCGTGCAACAGCAATAACAACTACATGCGTTGGTACCAGGCGTGGGGTGAGGTGTCGGGCACGGTGATTCTGAGAAACAAGGCAACCCAGCGATGCTTGGAGTACGCGCAAAGCCCTATCGATGCGACGTACTACGTCTTCACAAACCCCTGCGACAAGGCGCTTCTGCAGCTCTGGCGCTTTGGCAAACACGCGGGCATTGGCTACTACTTCAAACACGCCGTACACGGGGCCTGCCTTGACAGCAACGCCAACCGCGAGGTCTACGGCAGCTATTGCAAGACGACCAACCGATACCAACACTGGGTCCGCTAACCCAGTCACCGATAACTCCCGTATCCACCGAGCAACGGTCAGGGCCTCCCGATAGTCCTGGGATTCTGACCGTTGCTCTGTGTCGATCATCGCAGGGGCCACCGGCTACCCAGCACTACGAATGACGCTTCGATCAAGCAATGCTTCCGACAACACGTAACTCGGGGCGGGATGCGCACAGCCGCAAGCGACTATTCACCTACTCGATCCGTATTAGCCGAATGTAAATGTGTTGAGTGAAACTCCCGCAGGCACGCGCAGTGTGATCGTTGCGTCTTGCACGTCGTTGAATTCAGTTACTGGATACAAACGCGGTCCGTCGATTGCGATCGTTGTCGAAGCACCACCATCAACTGTTGCGGTGATCGACCCGACTCCACCACTCACCACAACGTAAACGTTCTTCGCTCTTACATGGAACCGAAGAGTCGAATCGGGCGACGCACTCGTGATCTGTTGTTGATCAACCTTCCAACGTCCGTCGAGGCTCCAGCGGTTGCGTTCGAGTTGCGCAGGCCCCGTGAAGTCGTGTTCGCCTTCTGAGATTCGCGGTTCGAGATCAAAACGTTCGGCGCGCAGATTGCC
>JBGAQY010000029.1:0-36198 GCA_044220495.1 Acidimicrobiales bacterium | reverse complement strand
GTACGTTCATCGGTCTTCACGGCCGCCCCCGCTAATAGTCGGTTGGAGTTTTCAACAAGCGCCTGTTGAACCTTGTCGCGCAGCACCGCGTGGCGCGCCGGCTTGGCGAGCGACGAGAACACGCCGGCAATTGCGAGTTCGTCGCGTGACAACAAGTCGCCCGAAGATGTCAGCAGGATGAGCTTCGTGGCCGTAAGTTCAGGCACTGCTCGGATCTGGGCCGCTAGTTCGAGCCCGTGTACATGGGGCATGTGAAGATCGAGCAAGGCAATGTCAAAAGGATCGCTTTCTTCTACTGCGGTCTGCATCGCTTGCAGAGCGTGTCTGCTGTCTGCCGCCTCAGTTGGTCGCATGCCCCACCCAGCAACCGTTTGGAAGAGGATGCGGCGATTCGTTGCGTTGTCGTCGACTATCAGCACGCGTGAACCGCGAAGGTCAACGACGGGCTCGACTGTGGGCACCGAGTCGTCACGACGTTCGAGCGCGGCTGTAAACCAAAACGTGCTTCCACCGCCTTTGACGCTTGTCAGGCCGATGCGTCCGCCCATCAGGTTGGTCAGTTGCCTTGCGATGGCGAGACCCAAACCAGTGCCCTCGTGGCGTCGCGTTGCTGACGAGTCGACTTGGGTGAAGCTGCCAAACAAAAGCGCCTGATCGGTTACGTCAATACCGATGCCGGTATCTTTCACTTCAAACCTCAATACAACCTGATCGTCGTCAATGGTCTCGATGAGACAACGCACGATCACCTCACCGTGGTCAGTGAATTTCACTGCGTTGCTAACCAGATTGAGCAACACCTGACGAACGCGAGCGGGGTCGCCACAAACGGTTTTGGGCACGTCGGGTGCGATCGAACTTGCGAGTTCGATCCCCTTGCGCTCAGCGGCATCGGCAACCAACTCGACTGTCTCTTCAACGACATCGCACACATCGAAGTCGACGGGGTCGAGCGTCAGCTTGCCTGCTTCAATCTTTGAGAAATCGAGAATGTCATTGATAACGCGAAGCACGGCCTCACCCGAGTTACGCACCGTCTCAGCGAACTCGCGCTGATCGCTGTCGAGTTTTGTTCGCAACAACAGGTCGGTCATGCCGATAACGCCGTTCATCGGCGTGCGAATCTCGTGGCTCATGTTCGCTAGGAATTCTGACTTCAAGCGCGATGCGTCGAGAGCGGCCGCATGAGCAAGAGCAAGCTCATCAGCCGCACGTCGACGCTCAGTGATGTCGTGCATCAAGGCGTTGAACACGCGATAGCCCTCGCTGCGGCCTTCCCACACGGTTAGTTCGATTGGAAAGCGTGAGCCGTCGCGTCGTATTGCTTCGACCTCGATGCGGCTGTCCAAAATGGGGCCTTCACCGGTCGTAAGAAAACGCGTCAAGCCAGCCATGTGGGCGTCGCGAGCCTCGGGCGGCATGATTGTGTCGCTGACGCGCTGACCAATGATCTCGGCGTAAGACCAACCAAAGAGCAGCTCTGCGTGATGACTCCACCTCGTTATCTGCCCAGCCTCGTTCATCGAGATAAACGCTTCACGAGCCGCTTCAAGAATCGATATGGCCTCTTCTTCTCGCTCAGTCACGAGTGAGAGCGCTTGATTGCGCCGTTGAATCGTCGAATGAACAAGCAGCCCAACCAATGTTGCAATCACCAATTCGATTGCCAGAAGCAACCACGGCACCGCCCGGTCAAGCGCAGGCGTCAGGGGCCCCAGCGATTTGGTCACCAATGTCCATTGCGTAGAACCAGCATCAACCGGTTGGCGTTCGACGTGGCCCTCAAGCGGAAGCTCGCGCGTCGTGGCGTACATGAGGTTCGACGGGATCGGCGTGCCCGCGTAAAGCGCAAACGCCACATCGGGAACTTCGCCAAAGATGGTTGCAACAGCCATTGGGTCGTAGTGATTAAGCGGAACCTCTGAGTAAAAGGCCGTGCCCGCAGGCGCAATCGGCGCGCCGTGCACAAAACCAATGCGATCGACTTCTCCAGGCAAAACAGTGGTCGGCGACAACGGCTCAGCAAATGTCAATCGGCTGATGGCAGTCACCGCTTCTTTACTCACCGGATCGCCAGGCTTTACATCTGAACTTGTCGTGAAAATGACGCGCGGCGGATTGCTGCGTGTGTCGACAAGACTTAGTTTCGTGAAGTTGCCCGTTTCGACCATCGGCACAGCAAGCCGGTCGAAGGCTTCCTTGGTTCGCTCGGCTTGCATTGCTCCACCGATGGAACGAAAGGCACCGCGCATCGACGAGACGAGTTCGGTGACGCGCGTGTTCGCGGTGTTGGCGCGCTGCTTGAGCATTTGGTTCTCTTGTGCGCGCACCATCTCGGTAGTGCCGATGAAAGAGGCTGCGCTCGCGACTATCAAGGCAATAACGACTGCGCCGACAAGCACGCGCGTTCGTGTAGAGCTGGCGAACATCACGAAGCGCGACCGATACGAGCTCGGATTCGGCACATGTGGCAATTCCCCCCGGATTCAGAACCCCGCCCCAGGCCACGTTTGGATGGCCGCGTGACAACGCGGAGCAGTCTAGTCGGCCCTGATTGATTAGCCGAGGGGTTCGCGCACGACGCCGAAGGCAGCTTTGTCGGGTCGTAAACCCTGGAACACCGGGTGACGGAGTTTGCCGTCGGGCGTCCACTCGGTAAACGAGATTTGTGCAACTAGGTGGGGCCGGCACCAGTGTGCGTTCTTTTCGGCAACTGGATCGATAAATGATGAATCGGCTTGCTCTTCGGATTGCATTGCGTGACGCATCTCGCGCAACTGAGAGTGGTCGAAGCCAGTACCGACCTTACCGGCGTAGCGAAATGATCGAGTTTCGTCGTAGTAACCCACTAACAGCGCACCAAAACCCGCACGCGTTCCCTTGGGTTCCGTCCACCCACCAATGACGAGCTCTTGGCTGGCTGTGCATTTGAGTTTGCGCCAGTCTGGCGAACGACCGCTCTTGTAGGTCGCATTGGGACGTTTGGCGATCAAGCCCTCCCAACCCTTTGCGCACGCGTCTTTGAGCAAGGCACCGGGTTCGCCTTGGAAATCTTCGACGAGCTGCAAGCCACCGGGCATCTCACCGTCGACAGTCGCAAGCATCTGACCCAAAAGGCGCTTGCGATCGAGCAACGGCAACACGGTGGTGTCGCGCCCGAGAAGGTGAACAAGGTCGAACACGCAGAATGCTGAGTCTGCTGTCTGATCACGCTGCTGCAGAAGCGAAAAACTCGTGCGTCCTTGCTTGTCGAACGCAACTAGCTCGCCATCGATCACAAAGTCAGTCGCCGCAACTTCCAACAGTGCATCAACGATCGACCCAAAGCGCGGCGTGAAGTCTAATTGGTTGCGCGACCACAGCTTCACTTGATTGCCTGAACGCACGGCAACACAACGCAACCCGTCGAGTTTGCGCTCAAAAACCCACTCGCCTACCGGCAGTTTTGCCTTAGATGCTTCAGCCAACATCGGTGCTGTGAACTTTGCTGCCTCACCGATAGAACGCTTTGTCGGGGCAGACGCTGCCCCGCGCGCCACATCTTCAACTGAACGGTTAGTCAAGACAGAGTTTGGCTCGCTCGTCGCAATGTCTATCGAGGCGTCGGCAAACTCGTCTTTTCGCTTCACCATGATCCACGAGTCTTGATTGGGTTGCGCGCTTTTCGTGCGGATCAACGACCATTCACCATTCAGCTTGGTTCCGTGAAAATGCACGGTCACATGACCTTTGGTTATCGCGTCTCGCATCGAGATCAAATGGCCATCAAGCTCCGAACGATTCTCGTACGTGCCGTTGTCCCACACGACCACCGCCCCACCGCCGTATTCGCCTTTAGGGATGTTGCCTTCGAACGTTTGGTAATCGAGCGGATGGTCTTCAACGTGTACGGCAAGACGTTTAACAGCGGGGTCGTATGACGGCCCTTTGGGAACTGCCCACGACGGCATCACACCGTCGACTTCAAAACGAACGTCGTAATGCAATCGCGTTGCAGCGTGCTTCTGCACGACGAAGGTGGTGCCGCTGGTCTGCGCATCACCACGCCCCGATGGCTCGTCGGTCTTGTTGAAGTCGCGCATCTGTCGATAACGCTGCAGCTTCTCGTCGCTCACCCGCTCGTCGCTCACTCTGTCAACCTCACGTAATCGTCTGGTGGTTCAAGCGGCCAGACGTTTCTGCGCCCTCCGAGATAGCATCGGCGCGTGACCAACGTCAGCACGGGCACCGGGCCTCTCGTTCTTCTGTTCTTACTACTACTCGCGTCACCACTGCTCATTGTCGCCGTGGTTATGTTCATGAACGCTACGCGTCGCATTTGGCCCACGGCGTTTGGCTTTCGCTACAGCAGAAAGTCACTTGGCCTCGTAAAAAGTAGCCACCGATCAAGCGGACGCCACTGCAGCTGCGGCCGCAAGATGTGTAGAGACCTCGACGCACACAACAAGTGTTGTCACTGCTATCGCTTCGAAGGCCAGCACGCCTTTGGGCCGTGGGAATGCAACGTGAGCTACGGCCCGATCTCAACGATCGAACGACTTCCGTACTTGCTGATCTATCGGCCCCTTAAAGCGCTCTTCGTCAGAACCTTCAGTCAGCGCAAGCGCGAGCAAGTTCCGAGCTGAATTAGCTCAGTAACCGTCTGGGTGTGATGAATGCCACTTCCACGCCGTTTCAACAATTGCGTCAAGAGTGGTGAAGTTCGGCGACCAACCCAACTCTTGTTTCAATCGACTCGAATCAGCAACAAGAGCCGCCGGATCGCCAGCGCGTCGTTCATGAAACTCACGCTGAACTGTTTGGCCAGTTACGCGGTCGATCGCATCGAGCACCTGCGCAACGCTAAAGCCAGTGCCCAGACCAACGTTGTAAGCATTGCTCGACGCGCCAGCAATCAATGCAGCAACTGCGTGCACATGCGCGTCAGCGAGGTCTTCGACGTGCACGTAGTCGCGAATGCAGGTGCCGTCTTCGGTGTCGTAGTCAGTGCCGAAAACCTTGATCGGTTGGCCGTTCATCAACGCGCTTAGCGCAAGCGGAATCAGATGCGTTTCGCTGCGATGCGCTTCGCCGATCTCACCGTTGACGTCAGCTCCACACGCATTGAAGTAGCGCAGTGAGATGGAACGCAGGCCATATGCGCTGTCGTACGCGCGTAGAGACTTCTCGAAATCGAGCTTGGTGTCGCCGTATACATTCACGGGCTCTTTGGCGTCAGTTTCAAGGATAGGAAATCGCTCAGGGTTTCCATAGATCGCCGCCGTTGACGAAAACACGATTGGCGTCGGGGTGCCCGTCGCGACCAACTCATCAATCAAGTTGAGACTGGCAACGACGTTGTTCCGATAAAAGCGCGTTGGATGCGTCATTGACTGGCCAGCTTCGATAGCGCCGGCAAAATGAACAACAGCAACCAACGGCTCAGCGGCCAACGCTGCTTTGAGCGCTAAAGGGTCGGTGAGATCGCCCACCACCAGCGACGCACCCTGCGGCACCGCCTCGACATGACCAGCACTGAGGTTGTCGAAAACGGTGACGTCGTATCCAGCCGCGAGAAGCTTGCGCACCGTGAAGCCGCCGATGTAGCCCGCCCCACCAGTTACAAAGATTCGTCCTCTTGTTGCCATGGTAGGAAGCTACTCGTTACCAAGCCACGAAAGAGGCGACGCCGTGGACATCGTTTACATCAAAGACCTCGAAGTCGAGACCGTCATAGGCGCCTACGAGTGGGAAAAGCAGATCACTCAGACGTTGGTCGTAGACATAGAAATGTCAGTCGACATTTCGGCGCCTGCCGCCACCGACTCGCTCAGCGATCTCAGCGTCGACTACCACGACCTCGCCCAACTGAGCCGATCGTTCATCGAGGAATCGCAAACCGAATTGATAGAACCACTCGCCCTGGGGCTGGCAAACGTAATCGAACAGAATTACTCGCCCACGTGGTTTCGGTTGAAGCTCGAAAAGCCTCGTCCGAAAAGCCTTTATCGCGCCGGACTCGTCATCGAGCGCGGTGAACGACCACGCAACTAGTGACGAGAGTCGATCAGGGCAAAGAATTCGGCACGCGTGCGATCTGACTTTCGCACGAGCCCTTTGAGTGCCGATGTAACTGCTTTGGTATCGCGCACCTTCACACCTCGCAACGACATACACATGTGCTCGGCCGACAACACCACACCTACGCCTTTGGGTTGCAGTTGCTCATCGATGAACGTGGCGATCTGGCTTGTCATGCGCTCTTGCACCTGCAGGCCACGCGCAAAGTGATCAACAACGCGCGCCAGCTTCGACAGGCCAAGTATGCGTTCGTTGGGCAGGTAGCCGACATGGGCCACCCCGACGAACGGAAGCAAGTGGTGTTCGCAAAGCGAATAGAAGGGCAGGTTCGTTGCCATCACGAGCTCGTCGTATCCGCCGTCGTTGGGAAACGTGGTCATTTCAAAGGGAGTGGGCACCAGCAACTCGGCGTATGACCTGGCCATACGTCCAGGCGTATCTCGCAGCGAAGGATCAGACAGGTCAGCGCCCAACGCTACGAGCAGGTCGCGGGCTGCTGATTCGACCGCCTGGATATCGACGTCCATTCAACGGAGGCTAGTTCGACGCAGGACCCGACAAACCAGGTGCTCATGACCTACTCACCGGGCCCCTAGTGTTCTAAGCCAATGCACTTTGAACCCGAGACTCGAACGACCTCGCCTTTGCCCACCGTGGCGACGCCAATGCGGTCGGTGCTGCGTCTGTTCGTGGCGGTCGCTCTCAGTCTCGGCCTGGTTGGCGGCTGGGCTACGTCAGCGAGCGCACACAGCAAGCTCGTTGGCAGCATCCCCGCTTCGGGCATGGGCGTCGACCAACCACCAACGACGATCGTCCTCCAGTTCAACGAACCCATTCAAGAGAAGTACGACCTGCTCGCTGTGACCGGGCCGAACTCTGAGAATTTGGTGAACGGCGACGCAAAGATTTCGGGCGCAACCTTGACGCAGCCGGTCAACAAACCATCGGCGATCGGCGCGTATCGAGTTGCCTATCGCGTGATCTCGTCTGACGGACATCCCGTCACTGGTGAGTTCTCGTTCAACGTCACTGCAATGACAGCCGAAACGTCGTCGACTACCGCGGTTACGCAGCCGGCGACGACTGATCCAAAGTCAGACTCCGAAGAGGGCTGGACGCATTACATCAAGCACAACTTTCCGCTAATTGGCCTTGCTGTCGTACTGGTCGTTGCGCTCAACATCAGACAGCTGCGAAAGCTTCGTGGCAGCGGAAAGTAAGTCAGGCCTATCGCAGTCGTGGCCAGCCGTTGGCGGCACCGCAGTCGTTGGCCTTGTAATCGCAGCGATCGTTGGGCGCACGGCCGCCCCTGAATCAGTACCCGGCCTGCCTTCCTCAGACCTCATTACGCAGTGGGGCTTGCTCTTCACACGCCTTGCGACCGACCTGACGGCCATCACAGTCATCGGACTGTTGCTTGCGCCAGCACTGCTGTTGCCCAACAACGAGGGCCAACTCGACGAGTTCGGTCGACGTTGCGTTCGACTAGTGAGTGGGCTTGCCTTGCTGTGGTCAGGCCTGTCGCTAGTGCAATTGGTTTTCACCTATTCGAACTTCGTACCAAAGCCGCTGAGCGAGAGCTTCAACATCTCAGAGCTCTCGTCGTTCGTTTCAGCGATAACGCAAGCCCGTGCGTTGGTGATTACGGCGATCGTCGCATTCTTTGTGGGTCGCGTCGCCATGAACTGTCGAGGAATTCGCGGCACGACATGGGCACTAGTTCTCGCCGTTGCGGCATTGATACCCGGGCCCATGACAGGGCACTCGGCAAGTGCCGACAGTCACGATCTTGCGACGATGACCCTTACCGTGCACGTTGTCTTTGCGACTTTCTGGATAGGCGGATTGATCGCGCTGTTTGCACTAATCCGCAACAACGCTCCCAACATCGAGCGCTCGTTACCGCGATTCAGCAAACTTGCCCTCTGGTGCGCAATCGCAGTCGGGATAAGTGGCGTAATCAATGCATCACTTCGCATCGACAACGTCAGCCAGCTATTCACCACGCGCTACGGCGCACTCGTTTTCGCCAAAGTCGTTGGCTTCACTGCATTGGTATGGATCGGAAGTCGACACCGACGAGGCACTCTCGCCAAGCTTGCTGATCGCGCGTCAATGCTTTTGTTCGCGCGATTGGCAGCCGTCGAACTAATGGTGATGACAGCAACCGTCGGCATCGCCGTTGCCCTCTCGCGCACTGCGCCACCAGGCGTCGAAACTCCTTTGCCAACCCGTGCGCGCGAACTGCTTGGGTTCAACATGCCACCCGAGCCGACCGTTGCAAATGTCGTGTTCTCACTTCAGCCCGACGCGTTCATCATCACGATCGCAGCAATTTCCGTTGCGCTCTATCTCGTGGGCGTGCGTCGTTTGAACCGACTCGGACGTTCATGGTCGCCCTGGCGAACCGCTATTTTCGTCGGCGCGTGGGCAATCGCCGTGTTTTCGACGAGCTCGGGCGTCGGTCGCTACTCGCACGTTTTATTCAGCGTCCACATGCTCGATCACATGGTGCTGAGCATGGTGGTGCCGCTCATGTTGGTGATCGGTTCGCCCGTCACACTGGCTTTGCGCTCATTGCCCAGCGCACACAGCCGCGGTGGAGACAACGGCCCGCGCGAGCTGTTGGTTGCCGCACTCGAAAGCCGCCCGGCGCGCGTGTTGACCAATCCGGCCGTTGCCGGCGCAATCTTCATCGCCAGCTTCTATTTCTTGTACTTCACTCCGCTCTTTGGCATTGCCATGCAAAACCACTACGGCCACCTTTTGATGGAAGCCCACTTTCTCGCCAGCGGCTTCCTCTTCTTTTGGGCGATCATCGGCGACGGGCAAGCCTCAGCGACAGTTACATATCCGCTGCGTTTGATGCTGCTGTTCATGGCGATGGCCTTTCACGGGTTCTTCGGGCTTGCTCTTGTAAGCACAACAAAAGTGATCGCGTCTGACTACTACACACAGCTCGCTCGACCATGGGGTGTGTCGCTCTTGCACGATCAACATCTCGGAGCTGCATACGCGTGGGCGCTAGGAGAACTGCCAATCACAATCGTTGGCGCCGCGATGTTGGTGCGTTGGGTTCAGGCTGATGAGCGCGCAGCGCGCGAGCACGATGCCATGCAGTCATCAACGCAGTAATTGACACCGATTCGCGTGAAATTGGTGATTGTTTCGCGTGACTAAGTTTGTGCACCTATGCGTAACGCTGATCATTTTCGCTCACGGGGGTGGGGGTCGGCATCTTTACTGAGTCATTCGCTTAGATCGCGGGTGCTCACCGGGGTCGGGCTCGCCACTTTGCTAGTCGTTGCCGTGGCTATGGCGCCACGATCTCCCGATGGTGCTCCGGCCAAAAAGACCGTCGACAGCGAGTTTCTGTCAGTCGCCGAGGCACAAAACAAGGCGCAGAACAATCAGGCGACGACTTCAACATGGGTCGACACCACGTCGACTTCCGCTTCAGCCAGTTCAGTGCAGAACGCACCAAGCTCCACCCCTGCTGGTCAAGCGTCGACTTCAACTACGCAACAGCAGGCAACGACATCGTCACCGACGCGCAATGCGCTGGCGACAATCACAAGCACCCCACGACCGACTGCGCCTTCAACGATTGCGCAAGTGTCGCCAACAACCGCTCTGTCACAACGACGCGCAGCAACGCAAGGTTCGCCAAGCCCTTCGGTGCGACAAACGTCGCTGCCGACAACGGCCGTCACGCGACCAAGCACCACCGCTCCCCCTCTAGTTACAGCCAGTCCGACAACAACGCAGACCTCGTCACCACCCGAGCGCGCTGCTGCTCCGCAAGGCTGGCGCATCGTTGCTTCCGACGACTTTGACACGCGAGCAATCGACGAATCTCGTTGGGGTTTGTATGAAGGCATTGGCAACAACGGCACCGCTAAGCGCTCGCGTGATGCAGTGTCGATAGCGAACGGCGAACTAGTCATCACCGGCAAGAACGGCGTCGCCGGCGGTCTTGCTCTGTTGAAGAGTCAGACCTACGGACGCTACGAGGTACGCGCTCGGTTCGAGAAAGGAAGCGGCTACGGGTCAGCACTATTGCTGTGGCCGACATCTCAACAATGGCCCGATCATGGTGAGCTCGACATCAGCGAGATCACCGACCCCAACCGGCAGAGTTCTGGCTCACACGCCCATTGGGGCTCAGGCAATACAGCAATACATCACGCCGAAGAAGACGACTTCACGCAGTGGCACACCTTTGCGATCGATTGGTTACCCGATCGCGTCACTTGGTATCTCGACGGCCGACCAACATGGACAGTCACACAACCAGAGGCGATTCCGCACAACGATCATTTCTTGGCGATTCAGTTCGACACCGCTGACGGCAATTACATCCCGTGGCCCAATGCAAGCACTCCTGAAAGTGTGCGCATGTTCGTCGACTACGTGAGGGTGTATCAGCGGCCTTAGCTAGCTGCCCGTACCTTGCGGGTTAGAACGCCACTGCTGAGCGAGAATCCACACGGGTTCGACAAGCAGGGTGAGAATCGGCAAGGTGCTCAACACGTGGTCGTCAAACGAAGACTCGGTTTCGGTGACCGCATCAACAAGCGCTGAATAGCGATTGCGGTAGCCCGTCAACACGCCCTTAGCCGTTTCAGCGCTGAGCGACTCGGCAAACTTAACGTGCACGAGCGTGATACCGGTTACTTGCTGATCTTTCATCTCAGGCACGATGACGAAAGGCCGACCATCGCGCTGTCCGCGACCAACTGTCACCATGCGCTCGTATGCGGCACGGTGTTTGGTACCGGTGAGACGCGGGTCAACGTCGGCTCGTGAAGTAATGCCCGTTGAAACGCCACCTCGATCAACGACACGAATCGATGCGTCGTCATCGGTTACATCACCGTCGACTTCGTAGCGCGTGTAGCCAACTACTTCGTCGACTGCGGGGCCAAGCGCAGCAAGCATGCGCAGCGAGCGGTAACTCAGTCGATCGCGAATGGCACCCGCATTGATTACCTCTTGAACAAACTCACTGTCTGCAAAAGTGTCTTCGGTGCGGCTAATTCCAACCGTGACTGTCTTGGCTTGATGTTTGACAGCATCGATCGGACGCGTGAGTTCATCAATAGCGCGGCTAAGAGCAGCCGCTAGATCACTCAACATGTCTTGCGGAGAGACAGGGCGACCCATCTCGATCTCTAACGAGTCGAGCGGCAATATGCCAGTGGCATAGCGAAGCAGCGACACCATGTTGACCGCCGTGCTCGGCTCGAGGTGGCCGTCGAGCGAACCCGAGCGCAACGCCGCCAACACGGCCTGACTCGGCAAATACAAAGCAGCGCGGACGTGCGCCAACAATTCATCGTCATCGCTGGCATGCAGCGAAGCAGCGTCGTCAAGTGCCGCTCTTACGGCGCGCACCATGTGACTTTGCGAATCGATGGCTAGCGCCGCTTCGTATCCAAATATGTGACCCGCCATTGTCGACAGCACGAAATCGATAACCGGATGCACAGCAGGAACGCTGATGGTTGCCATCGCGGCGTCAAAAGTTGCACCCTCAGACGCGATCACAATTGCTGTTGCCTTGTGGGCCCGATAGATCGCAACTTCTTTCGCCACGTCAGCGGCTGTTGCGCCGCTCAAGCCGGCGGCACAAACCAAGATCATCGGCTCTGCCGACAAATCAATGTGCTTCTTGTCTTCGGTGTTGTCGCTGGCAATCGACTTGTAGCAAAGCTCGCTCAACTTGATGCGCAACTCTTGTGCGGCAATGAAGTTGGGCCCGTTGCCAACGATGGCCCACGACTTCTTCGAGGGAGCGTATGTGCGCGCTGCAGCACTTATGCTCGGTCGCCGCTCTAAAACAGTCTGCATTGCCGTCGGCAACGCACGGAAGGCCTTGAGCAGACCTTCGGCTTCTTGTCGGTCGTAGTCGCCGATTGTTTGTGCGATCGCGAGCGCCAGCAACGAAGCTGCGGTGACCTGCGCGTAAAACGCCTTGGTCGAAGCGACACTCATCTCAATGTCGCGCCCGTCAGATGTGTAGAAGACGCCGTCTGACTTGTCGGTCAAGTCACTCTGACGACGGTTGACAATGGCGATTACCTTGGCCCCGCGAGAGCGCACCAAATCAACAGTGCGATTGGTGTCTGTAGTGGTGCCCGATTGGCTTACGGCGATGACAAGCGTGTCACTCATGTCGTCGCGCAAACCGAAACCCGAGAGCTCAGTGGCTGGACGAGTGCTGACAGCAATCGCGCCCGGCGCAACCCGCTCGAGCATTGTCACGACCGTGCGCGCCGCAATCGCTGCTGTGCCTTGACCAATTGAAATCACTTGTCGGAGCGTGCCGGCCTTGAGCGCCTCACGAATAGCAGTCGGCAAGGCTTCTTCGGCCAAGGTGACGCTGAGTCGACCGTTTTGCTCAGAGATCTTGCCGCGGGTTGTCCGCCGCACCGACTGAGGCGACTCTGAAATCTCTTTCAACAAGAAGTGCGGCGCTGAACCACGATCGATGTCACGCGTGGTGACTTCGGGAGAAACCAATTCGTTTTCGGCCACTGGAAGTTCTTCGCCGCCATAGGAAAAACGGCGCAACGCGCTAAGAGTTCCGGCACCTTGTCGGCGCAGCTCGACGACCTGTCCGCTCTTGCCACTAATCGGCGAAGCGGTCTCACCATCCATACGAATGTATGACGAGCACTCTTCGACAAGACCGTACGGTTCGCTCGCAACCAGGAACGCTCCCTTGGCGAACCCCACATAGCAACCCTGACCACTGCCTTTAACAGCAAGCAAGATGCGTTCTGGCTCTTGCGCTGTTGCCGACACAATGGCCACTGAACCAACGAACTCGTCGACTGTCGAACGAAACGCGCTAACGAGTTCTTCGCCATTGTCTACACGTCGGCCGACAAGTACGGGAATGACCTTTGCGTCGGTCGTGATCTCGTCAGCAACTTCCAACGAGTTGGCCGCTTTAAGGGCGGCGTAGTTGTCTACATCACCGTTGAGTGCAGACATCACGTAGCAAGAACCAGCTCGGTGCACTTCGGTGGAGTCAATCGGGTGAGCATTGGGTTCTGAAACGGTTCCCACACTTGCCCATCGCGTATGAGAAACAATTGAGACTTCGGTGCCCGGCGTGCTGACGAGTCGTCGCAACAAGACGTCGTTGGTGATCTCAGCGCGCAAAGTTTTCACGTTGTCACCGAGCGCGCCGATCTCGGCGGCCGCCTTGTAGACAAACGCAACGGTCTCGCCTGAGCGATGAACTGCACCCGACAAAAACAGCGGGTCTTCACGCGCCGCAAGTTGTGTTTCGAACTCGACATCGAGTTGGCCGAATCCATCAACGAGAACACCAATGCCAGCTGAATCGCGTCCTCTGACTTCGAGGCGATCGATAGCCGACAGCGCCAATTGAATTGACGTGTACGCATCAATTGAGCTCGCCGACGGAACTTCACCTCGACCAACTGCGGCAAGTTCGCCGACGCAGCTAGCCGTGCGAAGTCGGTCGCGGCCAATGGCCCACGTGGCGTCTTTCAGAGCAACGAGTGCCGAGTTGAGCGCTTCGAGTGACACCGTCGGACCCAATTCACCAGCATCGAGGCTGGATTCGACTTGACCGATTCGGGCATCGATCTCGCCCACGACGGCGGTCAGCCGGTCAGCAAAGTCGGGTGCACTCAACAGCAGGCGCACGCCGCTCGTGCCCTTTAGTTGTTCGTTGAGCGATTCGAGTTGACCTGCTGCTTGTGTAAATCCTGAGACAGGTTCGCCACTCAAAGCGGATTGTTGCGCCGCATCGACCAGCGATTCGAGAACTGACAGCGAAGGCAGGTCAGATGTGGTCGGGTCTCGCAGAACAGCAAAGATTCCACACATCTCAAACTCCCCGGTAGTCGGAACTTCTGGGCCGCTCCCGTTGACCTCGAGCAGCTGCGCTGACCTTCACGCTAGTGCGGTCGCAGGCTCGTACGGGCCAACGGTTGCGCCCTCGTACCCTGGTGACGCCGCCTAGCATGGTGCGCAGCATGAGCCAGCCCACTAGTCGTTCAGTGACTGACGCCCCACCATCTACGGCAGCTGACACCTTACGGTCAGGGGCTGATTCTGTTCACTCGGCGCCGCCGCGCACCATGTCTTTGCCCGCCGGTCTGTTGCGAACAGCGCGTCCCAAACAGTGGGTCAAGAACGTTCTCGTGTTCGCTGCTCCCGCAGCGGCCGGCCAGATCCTCGAGCCCGACGTGCTTGGCACTGCACTGCTCACGTTTGTTGTTTTCACCCTTGCGTCGATCGGCACGTATTTCATCAATGACGCGTCTGACTATGAGTCTGATCGCCAACATCCAAAGAAGCGGTTTCGCCCGATCGCTGCTGATGTCGTAAGTGTGCGCCTGGCGTGGGTCGTTGCCGCTGCGTGCGTCATTGCGTGTCTGTCACTGGCCGCGACGATCAACGGGTGGAAGCTTGCACTATTGATGGCCGGCTACATCACGCTCACTCTGTCTTACAGTTTGTGGCTCAAACACCTTGCCGTTATTGATCTCGGCTGCGTCGCTGCTGGCTTTGTGTTGCGAATGATCGCTGGTGGTGTCGCCACCGACATAATCATCTCCAACTGGTTCCTAACCGTTGCGTCATTCAGCAGCTTGTTCGTTGTCGCCGGCAAGCGCTATGCCGAGCTCGCCGAAATGGGCGAGGGTCGCGGCGACTCGCGCGCTGTGCTTGCGCAATACACAGTCAGCTTCTTGCGCTCTGCGTGGGTGATGGCAATGGCGGTTGCCGTTGCATCTTATTGTCAGTGGGCCTTCGATCGCGCTGACGCCAACAGTTCGCACGTCTGGTATCAACTTTCCGCCGTGCCGTGGGTCATGGGGTTGTTGCGTTACGCGTTGTTGCTCGAACGCGGGCATGGCGGGGCGCCTGAAGACGTTTTGTTATCAGACCGCGTTCTGCAAGCACTCGGCCTGATTTGGCTACTCATCTTTGCGCTGGGCGTGTATGACGGCTGAACCCAAGCAAGCGATTCTCACCGGATGGGGCCGCACCGCACCGAGTAGCGCATTGCTGTTCAACGCGCACGACGAGCACGATGTCGACGAGGCATTCGTGCGCGCCAAGTCAGCCGGCAGTGTGATCGCCCGCGGACTTGGCCGCAGCTACGGCGACCCCGCTCAGAACGCGGGCGGATTGGTCGTCGACACCACCGCAATGACGTCCATTCGAGCCTTCGATATCGAAGGCGGGCGCATCACAGTCGGTGCCGGGCTAAGCCTCGACGCGCTCATGCGATTCGTTGTTCCGCGCGGTTGGTTTCCTGCTGTTACGCCAGGCACGCGCAACGTGACGGTCGGCGGTGCCATTGCGTGTGACATTCACGGTAAGAACCATCACGTCGACGGAAGTTTTTGCAATCACGTCATCTCGTTTCGACTCGACACGCCGGCCCGTGGATCAATCACAGTCAGCGCCGCCACTGAGCCAGAGATCTTTTGGGCAACTGCCGGCGGCATGGGCCTTACCGGCATCATCACCGAAGCAACGTTGCAACTGCTGCCGATCGAAAGCGCATATGTAAGCGTCGACATCGAGCGCACGAAGAATCTCGACAACGTGATGACCCGCATGCTCGAAAGCGATGCCGACTATTACTACTCAGTTGCTTGGATCGACTGCTTGGCCAAGGGCAAGCGTCTTGGTCGCTCAGTGTTGTTGCGCGGTAATCACGCAACACTCGAACAGCTTCCGTCAAAGAAAGCGCTCGACCCGTTGGCGTTCGAGCCGAAAGCGCGCATTACCGCTCCGCCCGTCGTGCCGTCAGGTCTTGTCAACACACTGACAATGAAGGCGTTCAACGAACTTTGGTATCGCCACTACCCCGCAACGCGAAGCGGTCATATCGAGACGTTGTCGACGTTCTTTCATCCTTTAGACGGCGTGCAAGAGTGGAACCGCATGTACGGTCCTCGCGGATTCGTGCAATACCAGTACGCAGTTCCTGATGGTGCTGAAGACACCGTGCGTGAATCAATCCGCCGCCTCAGTGACGCCAATATGGCGTCTTTCTTAGGTGTTCTCAAACGTTTTGGTCCGTCAAATTCGGGGTACTTGTCATTCCCGATGCCCGGGTGGACGCTGGCCCTCGACATTCCCGTCGGGTCGCCCGAGTTGTCGGCATTGCTCGACGGGCTTGACGAACTGGTCGTCGAGGCTGGTGGTCGTGTCTACTTCGCAAAAGATTCGCGACTGCAATCACACCTCGTGCCCCTGATGTATCCAAGAATTGATAAATGGCGGGAAATTAGAAATGGCTTAGACCCCGACCAATTGTTGCGAAGTGACTTGTCACGTCGTCTTGGGTTGGTAACCCCCAACCGTCGTATCTGAAGTTCTCGAAAGGTTTTTTGATGAAAGACGCCCTCGGCGCCGTCCAATCCGTACTCATCCTTGGTGGTGGCTCAGACATTGCTCTCGCAACCGCACGTGAGTTGGTCAAACAGCGCACGCAACGCGTCGTCCTCGCCGGTCGCTCGATCGAAGGTCTCAACAGAAACGCGGAAGAGCTGCGTGCTGCTGGAGCAACAGACGTTGAAACAGCAGTTTTTGATGCTCTCGACTTTGCGTCGCATGAGCGATTCGTCAAAGAAGTATTTGGCCACGAGTCGTTTGACTTGGTGCTGTTGGCTTTCGGAGTGCTGGGCAACCAAACCGAAGACGCTGCTAACCCCGAGTCGGCCGTGCGCGTTGTCGAGTCGAACTACACCGGCGCCGTCTCGGTTCTACTGCCCATCGCCGACCGAATGAAGCAGGCCGGCCACGGCACCATTGCTGTGTTGTCGTCGGTCGCTGGCGTGCGCGCTCGTGCCGACAACTTCATTTACGGATCATCCAAGGCTGGTCTCGATGCATTCGCGCAAGGGCTTGGCGATTCACTCGTTGGCACTGGCGTAAAGGTGTTGGTCGTTCGCCCCGGATTCGTCACTACAAAGATGACCACCCACGTAAAGCCCCGACCCATGGCCACCGATGCCGAAGGCGTTGCCAAGCAGATCGTTGCCGCACTTGGCAAAGGTGACGAGACCGTTTGGGCTCCCGGCGCGCTGCGCTACGTCTTCTTCGTCATGACGCACTTGCCGCGCGCGATATTCCGCAAACTCAAGGCGTGACGCGACAGATCGCCGCGTTTGATTTCGACGGCACTCTCGCAAAGGGCGACAGTCTCTTACCTTTCTTTCTTCGCGTGATTGGCGCGCGTCGCCTAGCGCACTCGTTGCTGGTGCACGCCCCAGCTCTTGGCGCCATCGGTATTGGCAAAGGCAATCGTGATCGCACCAAAGAGAAGTTCATCGCTCATGTGCTGGCCGGGCACCCAGCCGACGAGATTCATGCACTCGGTGAGGAGTTTGCTCACGATTTGATCGAGACACGCCTGTTCCCCGCCGTAACCGAGCGCGTCGAGTGGCACCGCAACGAAGGGCACGAACTTGCCCTCGTCTCAGCAACGCTCGACTGTTACCTCAAGCCATTCGCGCGCGACCTCGGCTTTCACCACGTCGTCACAACGAGACTCGAAATCGTCGATGGCAAAGCGACCGGCCGTTTAATTGGCAACAACGTACGCGCCGCAGAAAAAGCACGTTTGCTCAACGAACTACTGGGCGACGAAGCCAAAGAACTGTGGGCTTATGGCAACAGTTCGGGCGACTACGAGATGCTCGCCATGGCCGACCATCCGTTCTGGGTAACGAAAAAGGGAACGGTTGAGCCTTTTAGTCGCCTCGCTTCATAGCAACGCAACACGCGCAGACGCGGCCCTAAACCTGTGGTTACTAGCGGATGATATTTCGGCGCCCGTAGCGCCGATAACGAACGCCTGCGCGCTCTATGACCTTTGGGTCTACGCCCTTGCGTGTCGGTCGTGTAACAACGTGGTCATCGACCCTGCGAGGTGATCAACCATGGAAGTTAAGGGCTCTCCGCCAATCATGACCAGCAAGCCAGGTTGGCAAACTACCGAGTTCTACGTGACGATTCTCACTGCATGTCTGCCGCTGTTGACTGCGGTGTTCAATCAGGATTTCAGCGGGCAAGTGCAATCGTGGGCCGCCGTCGCTGCTGGAGTTGCCACCGCGGCATACGCCGTTTCACGAGGCATGAGCAAACAAAGCGTTGCCAAGGCCAACGCAATGATGACGAGCGCACAGACACCGACACAGGTGTCGGTTGAAACAGCAAGCGTGTCGAGTCAGTCTTCGGCACCACCGGCATCCAACCCTGCCCTTGCCGCAATCCCGATCGACACGCTGGCGACGATCCTCTCGCGCCTCGAACAACTGACGATTGCCGCGGAAGAACAACGCGCGAATTCAGCCGCTTCCAAACGACGTCCCACGGTCGCCTCGTAGGCTTACTCGACCAACGACACCCCCGAAACTGCGATCAGGTGACCGGGACGCTTTCGAGGAAGTGTTCGTACGCGGTCATTACGGCGTTCCACTCGTAACGCTGTTCGACGTAGCGGCGGCCCGCTTTGCCAAGCTGCGCAACGAGCTTCGCGTCGTCAACGAGCATGTCGAGCCCGGCTTCGAATTCAGCAAAGCCGCGATAGGAAATTGCACCGTCGCTGCGCCGCGCCTGTCCGGCAAGCACTTCGCAGTGGCCATTGACCAACGCTGGCTTGTACTGCGCCCAGGCCTCAGTCAAGACCATCGAGAAGCTCTCGAAGTATGAGGGCTGAATCAATGCGATGGATCCTTCGACGGCGTTGTCTTTGGTTGTGTCGTCGACGAAGCCAGTGACAAACACGTCTGGGTGCTCAGGTAGCGGCGTGACTGGCTCGCCAACGACTACGAGTGCAAGCGGGCCTGGGTTGCGTTTCTTGTAAGCAACGAAGAAGTCGAACAGTTCATCAGAACCTTTGTGCGCGTCAATGCGTCCGACACACACCACATATGGGCGGTCGCCAACGGCACTCGTCACTCGAAAGGCATCGGCAGACGCGCTCACATCGAGATGCATGCCTATGCCGGTCACCGTGCTGACTTGTCGCGTTGAGAAGCGGCGCTGCACCAGGGTTTGTTCTTCTTCAGTGAGAAAAGCAAGACCCGAAGGCTGTTTGAACATCAAGTCAAACATCGACAGCCCAAGCGTTGGCTCGTCGTGCGCAAGCGGATGCAACACCGTGGGCACGCGCCCAGCCGCTAGCGGCAAGCCTGCCCAAGTCGGCCAATACATGTAGGTGTTGAACACAACAACGTCGTAAGCGGGAGCAACGTCCCAAAGCCACTCACGAAAACCCGGCAACGACGGACCCTGCTTTTGCATCCACCACCGCTGCAGATATTGCGGCACTGGCTTCCAGCCCGTTAGGACTCGCCCGTTCAGTGGTCCGAACGTTGGCCAGTCGCGCTGCTCGTCAGTTGCGAACCGCTTGATACCGACACCGTCGAGTTCACTATCGCCATCCTCGTAGACATTCGCCCAGTCGTAGTAACTAGTTGCACAACTCGTAGCGACGTCGACGTGGTGTCCTCGCTGAACCAACTGAGTTGCCATCTTGCGAGCGAACTGCTCAGCGCCGCCAAACACTTCAACGCCGTAGCGTTGAACAACTGACAGAACTTTCATTGCACGAGCACACGAAGCCGATCGGCAAAGCGCTGCAGATTCGCCTCTTCGAATGCCGAGGCACTCGCCGTCAAATCGACATCGATTCTCTCGTTCTGAGAGAGAAGTTCATCAATGGCATCGGCGAGAGCCAGCGGAGATTCAGCCAAATCTCTAATGTCGAGACGAGGCGCGCCAACCTGCGCTGCCAATCGTTCACCGCGCGTGTTTTCGCCGATGTACAAGACAGCAGTGGCTTTTCGATAGAACGCAGACAGGTCGCCACGCGACACATGCGCAGCCAGCCACACTCCTGACAAATTCATCTCACGCGCGTAGTGCTGGAGCACCTCGTGGTAACGAGGAAGCGGTGCCGCCCCAGCGACGATCAGACGCAACGACGGACGCGTGTTTGTCACAAGCACGCTGTAGGCAGCCAACAATTGTTCGACGTGGCTCTCGGGCATGAACGCCATGTCAGCCAGCACGATCATGTCGTCACCAAACGATTCGACGTGTGAGAGCGTGCTCTCTGACGGCTCAACATCGAGCGGATTGGTTGTTATGTCGATTGGCTGATCCCACACCAAGACGGCGCGATCAGACAAGCGCTCCACATCCTCAGCGAACCGCGCAAGCAGTGACGCCAACGCCGGCGCGTAGGGAGCAACTGACTCGGCGCTCGACACCGGACGCCGGACAACAACGACTTTGCCCGGCCAACGCTCGAGATGAACATCGATTTCAGACAACGCCGGCTCGGCATGCACGACAAGCACGTCATCGGCGGATGCGTCGGCGAACGGTAATTCGCTCAGGTCGCGCACTCCGTCAACCCGGTCGAGTAGATGGATTGCATAAACCTGCGCGTCAGTAAACGCACTCAAGTGGCCGCGCAGTCGCAAAGCACCATAAGTCAATGGGTCGCCGTCGCCCGCCTGCACCAACAGCTGATGAATCATGGTTGAGTTGACTTCGCTTCTAGCTCGGCGACTCGACGTTCGGCAACTTCCAAACGTCGCCGCAAGTCGCCCAGTTGGGCAACGTCATCAACAGGAGAACGCTCATAACTCGTGAGGCGCTCATTCACTGCGTCGACGAGACCAATGAGATCAGGGTGTCGATGATTAGAACCATCACCAACCGCCTGAGCCAACAATCGCAAACAATCACGCAATGCATCGCTCACTGACTGCAACTGGTTGAACAGATTCTCGTTCTGACGAGCCAATGCTTTGTTGACCGTCTTATGCAACGCTGACATGCCCGGCGTTGCCGATTCAGTAGTCGGAGGCGTGCGATCGAAAACCATTCGCGCGCTGTATGTCTCGACGGCGGCCATGAGCTCAGCGGCTGGGTCAACAGCACCACGGTGATGAACAATGCGCTGAAAGTGCGCCGACAGTTCCTCTTCGAGGCCTTCGGGGTAGTCGCCGTTGGCTCGACGCTCGGCCACGCGACTCGCAAGACGCGTCATTGCGCCAGCTGTACCAGTGGCGTCAGCGGCGTCACTCATCACTCGAACACTTGTGCAACACCGACAACGCGTCCCTTGAACCCAGGGATAACTGACGGAACACTGCCAAACTGTGGCGCGTCGCCGAAGCTGTAAGGCACTCCGTTAGTTGTCGTGATGATGTACCCACCACCCGACTTCGTTGACGCGATACCAGCGACTGACGCTGTGACTTTCGAGCCGGGCAAACTTCCGTAGTAATTCGCATCACCGAACGCAAAGATTCCACCGTCGGCAGCAACGAGCCAGTAGCCCTTGCCCGTTGGCGTCGATGCGATGCCGACAACCGGTTGACGAAGCGCGATGTCACCCGTTGATCCGTAGAACTGTGCGTCGCCGTAGGCGAACACACCGCCGTCAGAGGCAACAAGCCAATAGCCGTTGCCCGACGGTGTTGAAGCCATCGCAACCACAGGCTTGTTGAGTCGCGTTCCGCCAGTCGAACCAAAGAATGCTGCGTTGCCGTAAGCAAAAATTCCGCCATCAGATGCAACCATCCAGTAGCCGCCCGAATTTGGCGTTGCCGCCATGCCGACGACGGGTTGGTTTAGTCGAATGTTGCCCGCAGATCCATAGAACTGCGTTGCTCCAAACGAGAAGATTCCGCCATCAGATGCAGCAAGCCAATATCCGGTGGCATCGGCGCGAGCAGCACCACCAACAATTGGCTTGTTCAAACGTCCAGCTGACCCAAAAAACTCGGCATTGCCGAAACTAAAGACGCCGCCGTCTTGGCCCAACATCCAATAACCACTTACCCCGCCTGATGCTGAGTTTGTAACTTGGAACCAATCTGACTTCAAACCGAGCTTGGCTCTGAAGTCGGCGCCAGTGATGTTTACCGTGCCCGATGAGCCGATTAGTGACATCAACGCCACGCGGCCGCCGAGGTCACCGAGACCGTTACGGCTGTTGATGGAAATCGACGCCAACGAACCAATCGACGGGTATGCCGCCTCGACAGTCGTGACCGGGATAGACACGGTCCAGTTGTGATTGGGGTTGTAAGAGACCGAATCGCCGTCGTCGACGACTGCAGGGAATGTTCCGCCGGCGGTGTAGCCACCCGACGACGATGAGAACTCAGTGCGAGCAACCGCACCGTTGAGCATGCGCACTTGCCCGGCGGTCTGCGAGATCGCCGTGTTGGTGCGAGCGTCTTCGATGTAGGCGCCATTGAGATACGCGCCGCCGTAGACCTGACAAGAAATCGTGTCGCACGACGTTGCATAGGAATATGAAGCGCTCGATACAACGTAGGAACGCGCGGCGACTGACTGCGCTTTGAGTGCGTTCATGCCGGCACCGCTGCCGAGGTCTCCCCACGAAGCCGGAGACTCCCGGGGCACAACACCACGCAAATAGTCTTCGAGAGTCACTGCGTTGACCGTGCGCTGTGTGCCGTTGTCGTCAATGGTTTGCAGACTGCCGCGATAACCGCGCGTGCCCTCGGGCGCACAACGCTGGATCATCAGCGCAAGGTTGTTGCCCGGCGATGAACTCGGCGGTTGAACAGCAACGGGGCCAGTCGCGGTACCTACTTGGTTCCATCCGCCTTCGCCTGCGCAACCCTGCGCCTGGTCGATGGCAAACGCGTTACTACCCGTCTTGCGAACGCGCGCAGCTGCGTTGGCCGGAACCGTTACCGAACCAACAGTGAAGTTGTTGTTAGCAGTCACGATCAGGTCGACATTGTCGGCACTGATTAGACGGATGCCAATACCGACGTTGCCGATCGAGCCCATCGTCGTATTGCTGTAATAGGTGTTGAGGATGTCGGTGTAGCTCGCACCGGCGAGTGCGTAACCGAGCGACCCGTATTGGCTGAGTCCGCGGCCGTGCCCAAAGCCGTGACCTGAGAGTTCGACAGTCGCCTTTGGATACGCCGATGCCGGCGACGAATACGCCACCTGAGCGCCCATGCCGGCGAAAACTAAAAGAGCTGCAAGACCACGCAAACGACTTCTCACAAAAACCCCCTGCAAAGAAGCCGTCAGCTTACCGATTGCTCAGCAGATTTGGGGTCAGCTTTCAGGAAGCACGACAAGTGATGCCGCATTCACCGAACTTGCACCCAAGAACTTTGCGTCACCGAAGGTGAAGATTCCGCCATTAGCCGAGAGCATGTAGTAGCCCTTGCCCGTCGACGTCGTTGCGACTTGAGCAGTGCCGGCGTAACTCGACAACGCTAAACCAGGCACACTTCCATAGAACTTCGTGTTGAACGCGAAGACACCACCGTCGCGGGCAACCAACCAGTAGCCGTTGCCATTCGGTGCGCCAGCAATTGTGACAACCGGCGAGTTCAACTTCAGCGATCCGGTTGATCCGTAAAACTGTGCGTCGCCGTAGGCAAAGATTCCGCCGTCGGAGGCGACTAGCCAGTAGCCCTTGCCGCTCGGCGTCGAAGCCATTGCGACAACAGGCTTGTTGAGCGTCATCGCGCCGGTCGATCCGTAAAACTGCGCGTCGCCGTAGGCAAAAATCCCGCCGTCGGAGGCAACTAGCCAGTAGCCCTTGCCGCTCGGCGTACGCGCCATACCCACGATTGGTTTGTTGAGTTTGATGTTGCCCGTTGACCCATAGAACTGCGCGTCACCGAAACTGAAGATGCCTCCGTCAGATCCCAACAGCCAGTAGCCGTTGTTAGAAGGCGTCGCTGCCATTGAAATGACGCTTGCGTTCAGCGACTTGCCTTCCATCGAACCGAGGTTCTTCGCGGTTCCGTAAGGCCTGACTGCGCCGTTGGTGCCGGCAATCCAATATCCCGGGGTCTTGCCTGGTGTAGCCGAGATCGTCACGAGCGCTGCTGTCTTTTGACGCAGAGACGGAAGTAACGCATAAGCACCGTCGCCGGGACACTCAGTTGAATAGAGGTCGCGGTGCCCGAGGATCGAACCCGACGCCATTGGATCAATGCCATGACGGTCGGCCTCCCACGCAAGCAACTTCACGAGTGATGCTTGTTGTGCAGCGGTCGGCGCTGCTGTGTTGAACGTGCCCAACAAAGCGATACCAACCGTGCCGGTGTTGTTGTTGAGCGTGTGTGCCCCAATGACGCCAAGCTTGAACTCGTTTTCGCCCGTGGGTGTCTCACCCGACGCGTAAGGGCGTGCGTACCGACCTTCATAGATACGACCGTTCTGGTCGATCAAGAAGTTGTAACCAATGTCGTTCCAACCGTTGCCTTGCGTGTGCCACGCGTAAATTGCGCGCACGGTTGATGCCGGGTCGGGGTCATTGTTGGCCGTAACGGTGTGGTGGATGTCAAGTCGTTGCACTGGTGCAAACTCTGGTGTTCCTTTACGCAACGATTCATCCGCGCCCCATGCTGAGCGGGCAACGATCGGCGGTTGTGTAGTCGCACCGTCAAGTGCACTGGCTTGGTCACCAACTACTTCAAGTTTGCGTGGACCATTCTGCGCGTCGATCGCAGTTGCGCGAACGCCTTCGGCATTTCCGCTGACGACCCGGCCTTCGAGTTTCACGATGTCGTCGACGAGCAGCAAACCTGACTCTTGTGTCGCGCCGCCGTCTTCATCGGTTGTCGCGTTTTGCCAAGCAGTAAGGGTTCCGTCGTTGCGCTGCCCGCGAATTTGCACAACAGCATCGACCGCCCCATCCCAACGGACAACAACATGTGTGGCGGGAAATGGCAACGACACGGCCTTGCCGGTCGGCAGGTCGAGCATCGGTGTGATGCGCGTTTGAGGGGCACCCCAAGCAACTCGCTGAGGAGACACCACGACGGTACCGATGACTGCAAATGCAAGAACCAATCGCAAAACGATTTGGCCAATACGCCTCACTGCTGACTGCCTCCTGCGTTGATCGAGTTCAGGGAAAGATCCGCCTTATCTCTCTCGACCGCCGAGGTACGAATCTGACAGAAAACCACTCTCAATGGGCGGCAATCCACTGCGCGCTGCCATTGACCAGGGCATTTCGCCCATCGCAAGCTTTTGAAGCGCATCGGCGGGCACTAACGTGACGCCATGTCGCTTTCCCCCGTTAGTCGTCGGGCCAAAACGGTGGCTCGCCGCAGCCTCGGCGCCGCCCTTCGTCAACCACTCATTGCGCGAATTGCCCAGAGAACGGTCACTGAGCTGAACCACGCGCTGATCGAGCGCGACACAGGCATCTACGGCTCTTCATACTTTGGCGCCGACCGCGACCCGCTCGATCGAATGGGTTTGTCGGGATACGAGCGCTACGACCGCGACAGCAGCAATGCCAACTCCGCGGCCTACATGATCTGGCGCTACTTCCCCGTCAAGCACACGCTCGACGTCGGCTGTGCAACTGGCTTTGTCGTCGAGGCGTTGCGCGAACTCGGTCTCGATTCATGGGGCACCGACATCAGTCACTACGCGGTTGACCGTCCTGCGCAGGGCGCACAAGGTCGGCTCGAGTGGGGCGACTTGATGGCAGGGCTTCCATACAAAGACGGACAGTTTGAATTGCTCAGTTGCTTCGAGGTTCTCGAACACATGGAGCCCGAAAAGATCTCGACTGTCATCAAAGAAATCGCGCGCGTCGCCGAGAAATACGTCATCTGCACGATCCCATCGTTTGGCCCCAACGAGTTCGGGCCGGGCGGATGGTTCCAAGTGAAGGTGCGCGACGAACTTGTTGATTCGTACTACGCAAAAGGTCGCGACTACGAAGGCCCAATCCCTTACGACGATTTGTATCGAGACGCAACCGGCCAACCAATTGAGGGTCATCTAACCATTGCGGCGTTCTCATGGTGGCAACGTCAGTTTGAAGCCGCCGGGCTTGTGCGTTGCGGCCGAACTGAGTTGCAGATTCATCCGCACCTCGCGCGTTTTGGTCTTACGAAGTATTGGAACCTGTATGTCTTCCGCAAGCCGACAGCCAAAGAGCCGTTGGTTGATGTGCGCACCGACGCCGACATCAAACACTGGGAGCACAACTTCAAACTCGACGAGCGCGTTGCCCTTCCCGAAGACGAACAATCAGTCGCAGAGGCGCTAGCCCGCCACCCCTAACGCGCGCGTTAACTCGCGGCCGCAGCGACAATCGGTTGATTCAACACGGTGTCTCCCGTTGAACCCAGGAACACGGCGTCGCCGTAACTAAACACGCCACCGTCTGACGCAACGAGCCAGTAACCGTTGCCAACTGGCGTTGGCGTGATCGACACGATCGGCTTGACCAACGGCAACGCACCCGCTGATCCGTAGAACTTTGCATCACCAAAGTTGAACACTCCGCCGTCGGAAGCAACCAACCAATATCCGGCGCCGCTGTGACTACGTCCGGCGGCAACGATGGGTTTGTTCAGTTTGATGTTGCCGGTCGATCCGAAGAATTGCGCGTCGCCGTAGCTGAACACACCGCCGTCTGATGCAAACATCCAATAGCCAGCGCCCGTAACGGTCGGCACGATAGACACAATCGGCTGCGCGAGTTTGATGTTGCCGGTCGACCCAAAGAACACAGCGTCGCCATAACTGAACACGCCACCATCCGACGCGACGAGCCAGTAGCCACGACCTGAACGCGTGCCGGCGGCCGCAACTATTGGCTTGTTCAACTTCACCGAACCAGCAGATCCGTAGAATGCCGCCTCGCCGTAGTTGAAAACTCCACCATCTGATGCAACCAGCCAATAACCGTTGGCACGTCCTGGCGACGCAGCAGCAACGATTGGTTTCGTGAGTTTGGTGCTACCCGCCGACCCTTCAAACGACGCGCCGTATGAAAACACACCACCGTCGGAAGCAACAAAGCGATAACCAACTGGCAAGTTCGAGAGTGCAGCGCCAGCGTCGAGGCGCCCCGTTGCGACGGTCGTGCCTGAACCCGCTACAGGAACTGTTGTTGCAAGTATTCGCGCGCTAATTCCAGCGGCCGACCAGTTCGGACGCACCGACCACAACAGCGCAGCAACACCAGCAACGAGCGGCGAAGCCATCGACGTGCCTTGCAATACGCCATACGGATCAGCCGGATCGAGATTTGTCGGCCACGTCGAAATCACGTTTGTGCCCGGTGCCAACAGATCCACCCAGGCACCACGATTCGAGAAGCTCGCCAGCGTGTCGCTTTGCGTACTTGCGCCAACTGACAACACGTCGTCGAGCGCAGCAGGATAAACAGGCGTTGTCGAACCTTGATTGTCAGCCGCAGCAACAACTAACACGCCGCGCGCCTGTGCATAAGCAACAGCATCGGCCATGGTCTTGCTGTACGGACCACCCAACGACAGGTTGACGATACGAACGCCGTTCTCAGCTGCCCACCGCAAACCACGGGCAATCGATGTCGAGTCACCAAGACCGTCAGCGTCGAGAACCTTCACCGAAACAATCGACGCTCGCCAGTTGACACCAGCAACACCAACCCCGTTGTTGGTTGCGGCGCCGAGGATGCCGGCTACATGCGTGCCGTGGCCGTACTCGTCGAGATCGTTGGCGTCGGCCGAATAGTTCGGACCAATAGTTACGCGTCCTCGCAAATCAGGGTGCGTAGTGTCGATGCCCGAATCGAGAATCGCAACCTTTGTTGACGCTTCACCGGTTGCAACATCCCACGCCGCTGGCGCATTGATCTTGCTGAGATTCGTTTGTTGCACGCCCGAACAGGTGTTGACGAAACAGGGATCGTCAGGCAAGAGCGCAGCGTGATACGTGACGACTGGCTCGACCCACTCGACGTCGCTGCGCGACGACAGCACGCGCATCGCTGCCTGCTCGGTCATATTGGGCACCGACACTTCAACGGTGTCGTCAGCAACTTGCGCGACATTGTGCGCGCCGGTCGCTGACGTGCTGGCAGAACTTGCGGAGCTCGATCGCAGCTTCACCACGAGACGAACTGACGTACCCGTGGTTGCGTGGGCGGGCAATGCCAACGCAACAAGACCTATGGCCGTTGCAACAGCCGCAGAAATTCGTTTCACCATTGAGTAACGATGAACACGACGGCGTGGCTGCAATTTTGTCATTGGCGAGGGCCTATCTGTTTGAGGCGACTTGCTCCAAAAAGTGACCGTAGCGCTCTATGAGCGCCGGCCACCGAAACCGTGCATCGACATAAGTCGCGCCGGCTCGAGCAAAAGCCTTTGCGAGATCTGTATCGGTCAGCATCCGCCTGAGTCCAGCTTCGAAGGTCAAGTAGTTGGAGAACCAAAGCCCTCCGCCCGAGCGTTCGACGTGCTCACGGGTGGCCAAGCACGACTGGTTAACCATCACTGGTTTTTCCGCTGCCCAGGCTTCGACCAAAGCCAACGAAAAGGCCTCGTAGGCCGACGGCGAGATCAACGCCTCAGCACCACGCAACGCGCCCCACTTTTCTTCGTCGGAAACCATGCCCGTAACAACGACGTCGGAACGCGCTGGCAGGCGCCCATCGACGAACGGCTGAACCACTGGACCGACGAATACGAGCGTTAGCGGCCCAGGATGACGCTTCTTGTATTCAGCGAAGTACGTCGCAAGCAATCGCGAACCCTTGCCATCGTCGACGCGGCCGAGACACACAACATAAGGTCGGTCTTCGAGACCGTAGGCCTTGCGAAACAACTCTTCGTTGCCTGGCTGCGGATCAACGCCAAGCCCCAACAAAAGTTGCGGCTTGTTGGCAATCGGAAACAGCTGTTCAACCATTCGCCGTTCGCCGTCAGTCTGAAAAACAAAACCACCCGTCTGCGCGAACACGCGCGCAAAGATCGACATGCGAATCGAAACTTCGTCGTGCGCCGCCGGATGCAAAATCGAACGCTTGGCAACCAACGGCAACCCGCGCACGGTCGGGTGATAGAGGTAGGGATAGAAGACAACGGCGTCAGCATCAGAGTCGCCAATCGCCTCAATGAGCGACAACGACGTAGGGCCTTGTTGATCGATCCACACATCTTGTTGCGCGGTCGTTGCCAGCTTCGGATGCGCATGCACTTGCAACGACGTATGCAAAAAATCTTTGTGGCGCGGCCCGTCGGTCTTGAAACGGGTGACCTTTACTCCGTTGATGTCGCTCGTACCTTGCGGATAGTGGTTCTCCCACGTCGCTGCGTCGAGTGCACAAGTTGTAAGCGCCTCTACCTGCCAACCCATTTGCTCACGCAAACGCTCAGCCAACATGCGGGCTGCATATTCGGCCCCGCCCACGACTTCAGTGCCGTAGCGCGGTGTGACATATGCCACTTTCAAAAGAATTCTCCCGACATCATGGGCAGCGTATCGGCGTCGCCCACATCTGGGTGTGGACTTAAAGATCGTAAAACGTAAACTAGACACCAAATGTCTTACATCCCACCTCCCCCAGGTACTCCAGGTCCGAATCAGAACCCGAATCCGGGAGGTCAGGGCCAAGGTCCAACCAACGCCGGCATTCCCAACCAAGGCGTCCCCGCCGGAGGGCCCCAGGGCACTCCCGGTCAGCCCGCCGATCCCAACGCTCGCCAGACACTTACCGGCGACATCGCCGGCCGCTTTGCCGGCCGACGCGAGCGTTTCAATGAAGTCAAAGACCGCTTTGGAATTGGTCCCAACTCCACAGACAACATCTCAGCCCCTGCTCGTGCTGCCCGTTGGTTGCAAGCTCGGAGAGAGTTCAAGTACGAAGAGGCCGTCCGTCGCAACGGTGGCGTTGCACCCAAGCGAAGCAAAGCCAAGGGCTGTCTTGTCACATTCTTGAAGATCACCGGTGTACTGGCCATCGGCAGTTACATCCTTACGCGCTGCGTGGGTGGCGACCCAACGCCGTCGATCGTTCCTCGTCCTGACTTGAGCCAAGGCATCGGCGGAGGCACTTCTCAAGACACACCGCAGGCGTCGCAACTCGCAGCGGCACACGACTGCAAGTTGTCGAACGACGGTGTCATTGGTTCCCCCGGTTCCGACTCATTGATTGCCGAGAAGAACGGCATCCTCGATGACTACTTGCTCGACCAGGGTCGCGGAATCATCGACCAGATGAACGCGCTGGCCTACGACACCAGCCGCACACAAGCTGAGCAAATCGGTGGCACCGGCCCGATTTCGCAGTACTACCCGAACATGAAGGAAGTCCTCAACTCCACCCTCGACATCGACAACGGTGGCATTGACTTCGTCGCCGCCGAGGGAAGTTTTGACTCAAACGGACGCTTCACTGCTTCGGCAGCTACCGAAATCGCAACCGGCATCGACCAACAAAACCGCGTGATCTTCCAAGGCCACGTTGCCGAGACAAGCGTTGGCAGTCGTGGCCCCGATCACAGTTTCGACAGCCTCAGCTTTGTCAGCACAAGCGAGGCCGAAGGCCCAGCCGCTGAACAAAAGAGCACTTACGTGTTGGCCAAGCGCATCTGCGTCGAACCGTCGAAAGAGTCTGGGAAACCACCAACCAAGGGTTGGTTGCTCGACCCCTACCGCGGCATCTACTCCGGCGGGTGGGGTTCGATCCCGCTCGTTCAGTCAGACGCTTCTGCGTTTGGCGACCCGGCCAGCATGGTTGTCGACGCTCGTAATCAACCGGTGCTCGCACCTGACGGTAAGCCCAAGCTCGACGCAACTCGCGTCGTGCAAGGCGCTTACGTCTACACCGTTGGAACTGAAAAGTCGGGCGAGAAGCTTGCGATCTGGGTCGACCCCGTGATCAATAAGGCGGGTCGTCCACTCAAAACCGCCGACGGCCAGTGGGACCCACAGAATGTTGTTATGCGTCCTGTTGGCGCAGGTCGTTATGAGGAAATTTCACAAGGCGATTACCTCGACCAGATGAACCGCACGGCTCTCAACAACAGTGGTCTTCCGCAGGATTACACGCAGAAATACCAGAACTTGTTTGCGAGTTACAGCCCCAGCAACGGAGCCACTCAAGGCGACAACCGTCCTTACACAGGCAGCGCAGTCATCACCAACGGCAAGTTGACGCACCTAGACATCACCGGCACAGGTGCACCAGCGCGCAGCAACGCGCCTCTGTCTCTGTAGTTAGAGATCAGTCATCTCGAGCGCAGCGAGCAGCTTTTGCTGGTTGCGCTCGAGACTGAACTCTTGCAACCGTTCGACACCCCTGGCAACGAGGGCGTCGGCCAGACCTTGATCACTCAGAACACGATGAACGCCAGCGGCCACAACCGCTGGCTTTTTCCTTGTGAGGAGCACACCGGCATCGCCAACGGTCTCGGGGACGGCTGCGGCAGCGAAAGCAACGACAGGCAGTCGGTGATGCATTGCCTCAAGAATCGGTATGCCAACACCTTCATGCTCTGACATCGACACAAGCACATCGGCCGCTTTGTAGATCGCACCAAGCTCGCCGTCGCTAACCGAGCCATGCAAGAACACTGAGTCTTGAAGGCCAAGCTCGGCAATCAACTTTTCGCATGCGTCGTAGTAGGCCTGCGCGCTGATGCGTCCGACCAAATGCAAGCGCGCATTCGGGTCGAACAACTTCTTGTAGAGCGAGAAGGCGAGGATGATGTCGTGCTGACATTTGTGCGGAGCAATCCATCCGACGAACAGCCAGTCGCTACCGCCGTCTTGTTTCTGCGACATCCGTGACTCAAGCGCGATCTTGTCGACGGCATGGTCGAATGCATGGAAGTCGAGCAAGATCGGCACCACAGCCGACCTTGCGTAACGAAGGTCTTCGAGTTCACGCCGGTTGTATTCAGAGTCGGCAATGCCAACCGTCGTGCGGCTCGCTAGTTCGCGAAGCTGGTTGCGCCCCCACGCCATGCCGTAAGTCACGCCGGGCTCCCACGGCTGGTAGTACTCAACCGGCGTGATGTTGTGGTGGTCGACGATCAAACGCTGCGGACGGTCGCGCACAAAGTCAGCCACATTCGACCCGATAGCCATGTGATAGATCAACACGTCGTCGTCGTTGGCTGCGACTTTGCTTGCATAGTCGCCGTGCACGTGAGACGTGCCGACAAACGACCCGCGTGTGTATTCCGCAAAGATCTCTGACTCGTAGCCGTTTTCACGCAGTGTGCGCTGAACTTGCACAGCGTGATTACCAATGGCGCCAGGCTCGAACGTGGGCAAGAACTGATGAACAGCTTTCACCGCGACTTACGACCTGCTCGTATTGATCATCTTTGCGAGCACTTCGCGCCAACGCGCCGTGCTCTTGCTGAGCTCGAAGTCGCTAAGGCGAGCATTGCCACTCTTTACAAGCGAGTTTGCTAGTTGCTCGTCGTTCAGCAACTTGTGAACGGCAACAGCAACGGTTGCCGGAGTTTTTTCAGGCAACAACAAAGCAGCGTCGCCAACAGTTTCACCAACAGCCGCTGCGTCGAACGCAACGACGGGCAGGTCGTTGTGCATTGCTTCGAGTAGCGGAACACCAAAGCCTTCGTGTTCTGACAAACAAACGAACACGTCGGCATTGCGGTAGTAAGCGCCCAATGCTCCGTTGCTCACGCCGCCAGTGATGTTCACAAAATCGTCGAGCTGCAACGCTTCGACGTAACGACGAAGGGACGTCCAATAGCGGTGCGACGAAACTCCACCAACGATGTGTAGTCGCGCCTTGCTATCGAACAACTGACGATAAGCGGCAAAGGCCTGGATGATGTCGTGCTGACATTTGTGCGGTGCAACGCGTCCGACAAACAGCCAGTCACTCCCACCACGTTCTTTGGCGCGCTGGAGTTTTCCGTTGAGGCGTGAGTCGAGATCGCGCTGAAAGTCAGCCGGATCAAACAACACCGGCGCAACCATTGTGTTCTTGTAGTTCGCTTCTTGCAGCTCGGCCTCGTTGTAGTGCGAGACACCGATGGCAACTTCAGATGACTTGCTGAACTCAGCAAACTGACGACGAGCCGCCTCTACTTCGGCGCCGATCAACGGTTCCCACGGCGCAAAGTATTCAGCCGGGGTGATGTTGTGATAATTGACCGCGATGCGTTGCGGGCGATCCTTCAAAAAGTCGGCAACGGGGCTCAACGTCGACAGGTGATACAGCAGCCACGTGTTGTCGTTGTCAGTCGTTTGCACGAACTCGCGGAAGTACTTGGCGTCGTTACGGCCGGCCTGTTGCTCGCCTGCATAAATCTCTGAGTGGTAGCCCATCTCACGGATGATCGACTGCAGGTGGCGCGCATGGGTGCTGATGGCGTCGTGCGCCACGAGCGATTGAACGAATTGGTGAATCTCGGTCATTGCTCAGCGCGTTGCAAGAACGAGAAAACTCGTCGGCGGAACATCGGGCCACGAGTTTTCGTGCACACTCACATCGCTAAAACCGCGCTCGACAAGCAGGTGCTCCCACGTCTGCGCGCGCATCGGACGCCCGACTGAAAGCTCAGTCGGCACACCATCAAGCGTGTCCCAAACAACGGGGTTGGTGCCTACCAACGCAAGGCGCGCACCCTTGGCGAGTGTCAACGCAGCGAGATCGATGAGCTCGACTTGACCGCCGCGCGGCAACACATCAACTGATCCGCTGAGAACAAGCCCAGCCAGAGCGCCCGGCGCAAGTGTTCGCAAATGTTCGCGCTCGTCGTCGGGACGAAGGTCGAGACCTTTGGCCGTTCCTACAGCGACAAACTCAGAGGCGGAATCGACTCCGTAAGCATCGACCCCGGTTTTGTGTAGTTCGTTGACAAGCCAACCGGTGCCACAGCGGGCGTGCAAGATGCGGCCCGCAGTTCCCTTGAACGTGTCGCAGATGTTGACTGTCCACGGCTCAGCGACTTGGTGCAGACGACGCAAAACGATGTCGGTGCCGTCGGCAGGGGGCGTGCCTTGTTCGAGCACTGTGACTCGCTCACCAAGCATTCGTGTTGCTTTGGTAATCGTGTGTGCGAACCCGGCGAATTGCTCGGCGACATAACGCATGTACCAACGCACGGTCTTTTGCACCATACGTTTGACCTGCGGCACGCCCGGACGTGCCGACTCGTTGGGGGCCAACACGTCGACAAACGACTGCTGCTCGGCGCGCTCGACAAGCGCATCAAAGTCGCCCTCGACCGCACCTGGAGGCGCAAAGCGCGCAAACACCAAGTCGAGCTCACGCTCGAGGTCGGGAGCAAGATCACCCGACGCTCGTAACGCTCGCACTTCTTCATCGATCTCAACCAAGACGCGATGCATATCTACTTCGGACGGTGCCGAGTCATTACTCATTTACTGCTTACTTTCCGACTGGTACCTGTGCTGCCTGCTCAATCACGGCGTCAATGAAGCCGTACTCCTTCGCCTCTTCTGCGGTGAACCAACGGTCACGGTCTGAGTCTTGCTCGATGCGCTCGACGGTTTGACCGGTGTGGAACGCAGTGCGCTCGGCGAGCTTGCGCTTGAGATAGATGATTTGCTCGGCCTGAATTGCGATGTCGGTTGCCTGACCTTGCATCTGCCCTGATGGCTGGTGCATGAGCACTCGACTGTGCGGAAGTGCGAAACGCTTGCCCGCAGTGCCGGCGCTGAGGAGGAACTGACCCATCGACGCTGCCATACCCATACAGACCGTCGAGACGTCGTTGGGAATCAGTTGCATGGTGTCGTAGATGCCGAGGCCGTCAGTGACCGATCCGCCTGGGCTATTGATGTAAAACGCAATGTCTTTGTCGGGGTCTTCGGCGGCGAGAAGCAAGAGTTGTGCGCAGATGAGGTTGGCCGACTCTGAGTCGACTTGGGTACCTAAGAAGACGATGCGGTTGCGCAGCAAGCGCTGCCAAATGTCGGCGTTGCCACCTTCGTGTTGAGCAGCAGCAACGGCGCCAGGAAAGAGAGAGTTCGACATGGCGCTCAGGCTACTCGCCTCACGAGACTTACGGCGCTCAAGCTCAGCGGACGTTCTAGACCGGCGATAGGTCTCTGACCTCGGTTTTGTTGGCCCAGTTCGGCTGCTCGACCTGATCCTCGCGCCTGTTTCGCCCCACCCTGCGGGCGTGGCGAGCTTCGCTCGCCGTGGCACCTATCATTGTTTCGCCCCACCCTGCGGGCGTGGCGAGCTTCGCTCGCCGTGGCACCTATCATTGTTTCGCCCCACCCTGCGGGCGTGGCGAAATTGGCATACGCGCCAGGTTTAGGTCCTGGTGTCGAAAGACGTGGAGGTTCGAGTCCTCTCGCCCGCACCAAAATTTTGTTGGCCAAGGTGTTGCCACGCCGCTCGCGTGGCTCGTCACTTTCTCACCGCGAGTGGAACCTAAAAGCCGTTGCGACGGCGAGACGCTCGGGAAATGCGACCATTACGCGACAAGCGCTCGAGGAAATGCGGCCACGCGAGTGAGCAATGCGCCGCACGACAAGAAGTCATCAGACGTCGTCTGTCGCTGCGTGGCCGATTTAGCATGGCGATCAGCCCGAAGAGGAAGCGGTGCATGGCAAATAGTGAGCTTCAAGTTAGACGTGCAGTCGAGAGTGACCTCGCAACAATTCAAGCTCTCAACAAAGAGCTTTACGACTACGAGAACGCTCGTGGTTTTTACGACGACTCATACGACCTGGCGTGGACCTACAGCGAAGCCGGTACAAGGTACTTCGCCGGTCTTCTCAAAGCGGACGAAAACAACTCCGTAGCGTTCGTGGCTTTCAAAGACGATCACGCAATCGGTTACTTGGCTGCGTCATTAAGCAACCCGACGTATCGGAGCCAGAAACCAATAGCCGAGATCGACAACATGTTCGTCATCCAGAACCATCGCAGCGCAGGCGTGGGTTCAGCTCTCGTGAACGAGTTCATGGGATGGGCAAAAGCCGTTGGCGCATTGCGAGCGAAGGTCGGCGCGTTTTCCGAGAACAGCGCGACTGCGTTCTACCGGAAGTGTGGGTTCCATGACCACGAGATCGTGTTCGAGAAGAAACTGTAAGGGGATACTTCTGCGCCGGCCGGCCAAGTGTCTGATGTTTAGCGTAATTAGTCAGAAACACGGCATGCGTTTCGGTGGAAACATACGAGACATCAGTTTCTATGTAAGTGCATGAGCGGGCGTTTCCGATGCTCCTATAGAAGTCAAGCAGCTTCGTGATGTTCTTTTGTGGTCTGAACATCTGGGCGGTTCATTGCCTTCCAAACTTGTCGTGCAACGTGGCGCTTTAGGCAACGAATCACCTCACGTT
>JBGAQY010000028.1:0-36087 GCA_044220495.1 Acidimicrobiales bacterium | reverse complement strand
CACGTCGCCGGGTCGCAGTATCGGACCCAAAGTCCGATACCGGAAGGGATTTGAACTTCGTTCCCCATTCCCTGGCGCAGCAGAGCTGCGCATCCACCTCCTCCCCACCTCCTCCGCCGACACGCCGCCTTTGCTGCATGACCTTTCACCTACGCGAAAAGCCCAAAAATCACGTGGATCGGGCTCTGTTTTGGGCTTTTCGCGTAGGTGAAAGAGCTTCGGGAGTCTTTTCTCCCGCCCGTCGCCAACGGGTCGGCACCGGTCTTAGGCGGGGTCAAGGTCAACGTTGACCCCGACTCCGCACGGGGAGTGTCACGGCCTGGGTTTGTGCCCGGGGGTTGTTCGCAGGTTGGCATGGGTTGTGAGCAGGTTTGGCCAGGGGTTGTGCGCAGGGTCGGCGGCGGTTGGGCCCGGGTTTGGCGGAGCATCGACGGGGTTGGCGGGGGTCGGCCAAACCCGGTCGGCGGCGGATCAGGAGTTGGCGAAGCGCCGAAACGACTTGGGAACGATCTGGCGTGATCGGGCGTTGGGAAAGCCGATCGGATACTTTCGAAAGACCTCATGGCGCGACCACCTACGCATGCACTGACGCGATTACACGGATACGAACACAGCGACGAAGGCCTCGACCGTGCTGTCTTGAAACGAGGATGGGCTTTCGCTGCCGACTACCGACGCCTACTGCTGATCAATATCGGCGGCATTATCGCCGCAGCCGCGATCGGCATCTTGCCGCCGCTGCTCTTCAAACGACTGATTGATCACGCCATCCCGCAGCATGATTTTGCAACCGTCAACTGGTTGTTCGTCGCAGCCGTTGCCATTGCATTCGCCACCACCGGATTGGGTCTCTTCAATCGTTGGCTAAGTGCGCTGATCGGCGAAGGCCTCATCTACGACCTGCGCGTCGCGCTTTACAGGCACGTCGGCAAGATGCCCGTCGGCTTCTTCACGCGCACGCAGACCGGCTCGCTTCTTAGTCGTCTCAACAACGACGTTGTGGGAGCGCAAGCAACTGTAACGACGGCGGCAACTTTCTCATCAGACTTACTCACGCTCGTCATCACTATCTCAACCATGGCTTTCTTGAGTTGGAAAGTGACGCTGTTGGCCCTGCTTGTCGTCCCGCTGTTCATTGTGCTTGACCGCAAGGTTGGCCGTCGTCTTGCGTTGCTATCGAGACGTCGCATGGATGCAAACGCCGACATGACGAGCAACATGCAAGAACGCTTCAACGTTTCGGGCGCGATTCTGGTGAAGCTGTTCGGACGACCGCACGAAGAGCTCGATCAATTCTCACAACGCGCTGACTACGTACGCGCGACCGGCATCAAAACGGCGGTCATCACACGCTTCTATTACGGCGCCCTCGCCCTTACGGCGGCTCTCGGCACTGCGATCGTGTATTGGCTGGGTGCGCGCAGTGTGATCAACGGCGGCATAACAATTGGCACATTGACTGCTCTCGCGGCCTACGTAACGCGCCTCTACGAACCGCTTACAAGTATTGCTGGCGCACGCGTTGATCTGTTGAGCGCGCTTGTTTCGTTCGACCGCTGCTTCGATGTTCTCGACGCGCCGCTCAGCGTCACTGACAAGCCCGACGCCAAAACGCTCCAACATCCGCAAGGACGCATTCGTTTCGACGACGTGTGGTTTCGTTATCCGGCCCCCGACACCGTTTCGATCAAATCACTCGAAGCGGTAGCGCGCACTGAGAACGACGACAAACCGTCTGACTGGATTCTCAAGGGCGTGTCACTCACGGCCGAGCCCGGTCAACTGATCGCGCTCGTTGGACACACAGGAGCGGGCAAGACCACGCTCACATCGCTGATTCCGAGGCTTTTCGATGTCGATCGCGGAAGTGTGACGTTCGACGGGCATGACGTCCGAGACCTCACACTGCAATCGCTCACTGATGCAATCGGCGTGGTGAGTCAAGACACTCACCTTTTCCACGACTCGGTAACGGCCAACCTGCGCTATGCGAAACCCGACGCGACCGACGCCGAGATTGTTGCGGCGTGCCAAGGTGCGCGCATCCACGACACCATCGTTGCTATGCCCGACGGATACAACACCATCGTGGGTGAGCGCGGCCATCGACTCTCGGGTGGTGAGAAACAGCGCCTGGCAATTGCCCGCGTGCTGCTGAAAAGTCCGTCGGTTGTAATCCTCGACGAAGCAACCGCTCACTTAGACAGTGAGACCGAACACCTCGTACAGCAAGCACTTGTCGAAGCCCTGCACGGCCGCACAGCGATTGTGGTTGCCCATCGACTGTCGACCATTCGAGCCGCCGACAACATCGTGGTGCTTCGCAATGGGGAGATCTTGCAAACCGGTACACACGACGAACTGGTGAAGACGGGCGGCCTCTACGCCGACCTCTATCAAACGCAGTATCTGCCGAAGACAGCCCTCTAACGCTCGGGCCGTCCGACGCCGGTAACACTGAGCGCCCTAGGCTCTCGAGTCGTGAACGGAAAATGGCACGCCAGCAACGAGCGCAACGTCTACGACTCTGACTGGGTCAAGGTTTTCCTGTACGACGTCGACCTCCCCGACGACACGACCGTCGAACATCACTTCGTACAATCAGGCGTCGGAGGAGCCGGTGCGCTCATCCACACCGAAAAGGGTGTGCTCATGATGTGGCGCCATCGATTGGTCGGCGACTCGTGGGGGTGGGAACTTCCAAGCGGACGCATCGACGAAAAAGAGAAACCCATTCAAGCGGCCGCTCGCGAAGTGCTCGAAGAAACCGGTTGGCGCCCAGGACCACTCGAACCGCTTGTGAAGTTCCAACCGTGCATTGGATTTCTTGATCATCCGACACACGCGTTTTATGGATCAGAAGCGACGTGGGAAGGTCCAGCCGCCGACCCCAACGAAGCCGCCGATATTGCGTGGCTGCCCATCCCCAAAGTCAAAGAGCTTTTGAAACAAGGGGAGATCCACGACGGTTTGAGCATCGCTGCCCTCACGTGGGCGCTATCAATCGGTCCACTAGCTGACGCGCGATAACGACGCTCAACACAACGCGCAAACACGAAAGCCCCAGCCGTTCACGGAACGACTGGGGCTTCTTATGCGGGTCGTGGACCCTTTGGGTCAGAAGGTCGGATTAGACCGCTGAACGATTGCCTCGGGTGACTGCTCGGTAGATCAACAGCGCAACAATTGCACCGATGACCGAACCGATGATCCCCACCGACTGAGCGTCGCTGAACGTTCTGACGAACAAGCCGCCGATGAACGAGCCAACGAGGCCCAACAACAGGGTGCCCAAGATGCCCATGGGGTCACGGCCGGGAACGAGCAGTCGGGCTAGCGCACCAGCAACCAGACCGACGATGAGGTAAGCAATAATTTCCATATCGCCTACTTTCCCACGAACTTCCGGTTCAAACCTCAGAGAGTGACAACTCGCCGGAAGAATCAAGCGTTTTCAGTTGACTGTGACGATTCACGTTGACGCTCAGTGTCGATGATGACGGCGCCGAACCACGATTGATCGAAATCACTTTCGAGACACCCCATGCCATCACGGCGACCGTTGCGAACGCCAGGATCGTGCGTCGCCAATCACTGAAATTGTCGAGATTGCCGTAACCGCCGGGCGCAATGGCAAAGCTCACAACGACAACTGCTGTCATCAGCACTCGTTGCATGCGCGCTAGTTCAGTGACAGCAACAATCGCTATGCCCCACGTCAAGTACCAGGGGTAGACGGCTGGGCCAAGCCACGCAAGCACGAGCAACGCCCAACCGGTAGCGCGCACAATCTGCTCGCCGGTCGCGTGACGACCAACGCGCACAATGAACCACACACAAAGTGCCACTGACAGCACGGTTGCCACGATGCGCGTGACGTCGTTGAACCCGTAGGGAACTCCAAACAACGACCCGAACGCCATCGCAACCGCATTCGGCGGCGCAAGCAGCGGATGCGCGAGCCCAGGAACGTCAAGTGCATTGAGCCAACCCCAGCCGAGACCAGTTGCGAGTGTGATCAGTTCGAACATCACGAGACCGGCAACACCCGCAACGGCCGAGCTCAAGCAACGACGCCAGTAACTTGCCGCACCGGTCGCCTGGCCAGCCCAGTACCAACCAAGAACAAGAACGCCGGCGTAGGCGGGCATCTTGAAACTCATGCCACAAACACACAGCGCAATGGCGACTGTGCGCAACGGCCACGTGCGCGCCTTGAGACCAAGAGCAAAGCCACCCATCAGCAAGGCAAGCATGATGCCGTCGTTGTGTGCTCCACCGACAAGGTGCAGCATCGTCAGCGGGTTAAGCAGAGCGAGCGCAAGAGCAACCGAGGGTTCACGACCGAAACGCCGACTCAAACTCACAGCAGCGGCACCCATGCCAAACAGTGACGCAACAACAATCAAGCGGAAGATGATCACTCCTGCGATCACACTTCCGTTTGAGACAAGCACGATC
Organism: Acidimicrobiales bacterium; assembly: GCA_044220495.1. Classification (GTDB taxonomy): domain Bacteria; phylum Actinomycetota; class Acidimicrobiia; order Acidimicrobiales; family JBBSGY01; genus JBGAQY01. The sequence continues at coordinate 31,626 of JBGAQY010000028.1, read as the reverse complement.
CACTCAACGAGCTTCATGAAAAGCGGGCCGTACATCGAACTCGTGTCGCGCCAAAGCGGGTGCACCATGTAGACCTCGGCCGTCGGCCCCATTGCCGACACGCCAGCCTCATATGGACTGAAGCCACGAAGCAACGCGTCTCCGTCGACGAAGTAAACGTAGACATCGCCACTAAAGAAGGGAGCAGCAAAGCAGATGGGTAGCGACCACAGCGCAAAGATTGAGAATGCACTCTTGATTGTCAGCTGACCATTGCGCGCCGCCCCGACGAGGCGCACCCAACTCCAGCAAAGGCCCGCAACTGCAGCAAAGAAGACGGCAAGGAATGTGTACTTCAATGCTGTATTCGTTCCGTTTATCTGGAACAGCCACGGCATCGCCGTCAACGAAGGGAAGGGCCACCCGCGCATCGACCCGGAAACTGTAAGCACCACCGCACTCACAAATCCGGCGACGGCGTAGCGCGTTGTCGGCGCGGCGAAGCGGCGACGAAATGTCGATTGCGAAGCGGCGGCGGACTGCTCGTGCCGGTCGGGCATGGTGAACGCTGTCACCGGCTCAGTCTAGAGGGCGCCGCACACAACCTCGGCGCACAACAGACCTCAGATTGTCAAACGACTCGCTCCGCCGCTGGAACAATCAAGCCAGTCTCGAAGGTCGATTCGATCAGTCTGCGCACTTCTTCTGCCGGTGCTGGTCGTGCCAGGAAATACCCTTGACCAACGTCACACCCCATGGCCGTGAGCGTCTGCAGCTGCTGCTCGGTCTCGATGCCTTCGGCGACCGTTTCAAGTTCGAGCGTGCGAGCGAGGTCGACGATTGCTTGCACGAGTGCTGCCTCACCCTGCGAAGCATCGGCCGCAACACCGTTGACAAAGGAACGGTCGATCTTGAGAATGCCGATCGGGAATTGACGGAGGTAGCTGAGCGACGAGTAGCCCGTGCCAAAGTCGTCAATGGCCAGAACGATGCCGAGGTCGCGCAGCGCTTGCATCTTTGCGAGCGTTGTCGGCTTGTTGTCCATCAACACGCTTTCGGTCATCTCAAGCACGAGACTGCCCGGCGCGATGCCGGTCGACTCAAGAACATGTTCGACTGTTTCAACAACGTCTATTTGGTCGAGCTGACGTCCTGACAGGTTCACGTTAAGTGTCAGTGCCTTTTCGCTTGGATAACGCGCCTGCCATTTAGCGATGTCGGTGCACGCTTGCTTCAACACCCAAGTACCGATCGGCACGATCAACCCAGAGTCTTCGGCAATGGGGATGAAGTCTGCCGGTGATACGAACCCACGCTCTGGATGCGGCCAACGCAGCAGAGCCTCAACACCGTCAAGACGTCCGGTCTTGAGATCGACGGTGGGCTGGTAATAAACCTGCAACTCGTCTTGCTCGATCGCACGACGGAGGTCGGCTTCGAGTTCAACGCGCTTTAGAGCAGCGTCGTGCATGCTCATCTCGAACTGAACATAACTACCACGACGTGAGAGTTTCGCCGTGTGCAACGCAAGGTCGGCGTTGCGCATGATGTCGTCAGACTGGCTCACCTGCTCAGTGACACACGCCAAGCCAACGCTGGCTCGCAGAGTCAGCATGCGACCTTCGACACGCATCGGTTCTTGCACTGCCTCGATGATGCGTTGAACGATCGAGTGCGCTTCGTTGTCTTCAGCAGCAAGACCTTCGAGAAGCACTGCGTACTCGTCGCCAGCAAGCCGCACCAACGAGTCGCCGCGACGAGTGACTTGGCCGAGTCGCTTGGCAAGTGTTCGGATTACTACGTCACCAGCAACGTGACCAAGTGAGTCGTTGATCGACTTGAAGTCATCGAGGTCAACGACGATGAGGCTGAACGGTTCGTTCTGGAACAACCAACGAGCAAGCGCTTGCTCAATACGGAGACTAAGCAAAGAACGATTCGGTAAGCCGGTGAGGTCGTCGTGCAGAGCCTGGAACGTGAGCTTGTCTTCAAGTTCTTTGCGTTCGGTGACATCGCGAATGTTGAGCACGATTCCGCCGACAGATGCCTCGTTCTGCAGATTGCGAACCAACACTTCGACCTGACGAACTACTTTGTCGCGACGACGAACTCGCCACTCAGCGGTCATCGACCCACCGACGCGACGCGTCGCCATAGCCATCAAAGCAAGAGCACGCGATTGGTCTTCGCTTACGACAATGTCGGCAAGTGTCGACGCAGTTAGTTCGTCAGCCGAGTAACCCAAGATCATCTCGACCGAAGGACTCACGTAGGAGAACGCTCCGTGTTCGTCGACGATCAGAATCACGTCTGAACTGTGATGTACAAGTGCGTTGAATTGATCGCCATCCAAGCTGACTCCGGTTGCGCCGGCTACTTCGATTTCTTCCAGTGACATGGCAAGGCGATCGGCCACAACAAACGTGACGGCGTTGCGAGCTAATACCAGCGCGGCCAACACCACTGCTGTCAACAAGGCACCGACATTGGTGTGGAAAGTCGAGACCGAGTGATAGAGCAGACCGAGCACAACAAGCCCAGCACCCAAGGTTGGTGCAGCCTGCAACCACAGCGGGCGACGCGCTCTCGCGATCGAGAATCTCGGTGACCACAAACCAACGATGCCAAGAGCACTGAGGCCCCAAACCCATACGTCGGTCGCCGGCGAAAACGCGGGCGGCGTCTCAGCAGAAAGAACGCGCGTTGACCACCAGGCCGTCCACGCGGAGATCAGGGTTCCGACAATCAATGCGTCGAGCAAGGTGCTTACGCGAAGCACCGCTGTCGGTGCGTTGATTACTCGATGCGCGAGAGCGAGAAACACGAGCGGTGCAACGAGCAGAAATCCAACGCCGATGAGCTGCGTCGAAATGAGTGTCAAGTCGCTCGCCAACGCGGTGAGGGCAACAACGCTCATGGCCCAGATCGCAACTGCACAACCAATGAGGGTCCATGGAGCTTTCGAAGCTGAAGAGCGTCGTGCGGCCGCAACAGCACCCGCTAATGCAAGGGCAACTGCGCAGAGCAACCCGATCTCGCAAACGACATTGCTCAAGAGCGTCTTGTTCGGCGTTGTGAGCAACCATGCCGAACGTGCAATCGCGAGCGCGCCGACGAAAGGAACGACGCGTCGAAACAGACGCTCCGTATTTCCTCTCGTAGGTTCGGCCATTGCGGCTCCTTCAAGCAACGTCACACTCGCAGCCGACGCACACAACCAAGAGAATCGGCTTCTACGATCGAGCGGTGCCCACCACCGTTGCCAGCAAGATCGAGCACCGACCCGCCCGGGCACGCTCACTAGCCATCTGCTTCTTTGTTCTGTTGGCATCGGCGCAGATCGCTACGCCATTGAGCGCCAATGTGGTGGTCCCTCTCACTACCCTTACTGTTGTTTCTCTTGCCGGCTGTGTACTCCTAATCGCCCGCTTGACCTGGGGATATGAGCGGATCGCTGGAAGTTTTGGGGCCGTTGTCACCCTTGCCTTGGCAGTCGAAGCTGTGGGGGTGGCCACGGGTTGGCCATTTGGCGATTACGACTACACAAATCGCCTGCCTGGGCAGCTTTTCGGCGTGCCGGTCGTGGTGGCTCTGGCTTGGTTTGCCATGGGTCTGCCTGCATGGGAAGTCGGCCGCCGCCTATCCCCTGGTAATCGCTGGTTTGCCTGCCTCATCGGAGGCACTGCTCTTGCTGGGTGGGACATCTTCTTAGACCCGCAAATGACCGAGAATGAGTTCTGGATCTGGCCCGACGGCGGCGTTTGGCAAGGCATTCCCGCCTCGAACTACCTGGGGTGGTTCGCCACCGGCACTCTGGTGATGGTCGTGCTCAATCGCCTGCTCGATTTTTCGGCGCCTCCCGCCCCCTTGCTAACGCTTGCCTACTTCTGGATGGTGGGCGCCGAGACCCTCGGCTTCGCTCTTCCGTTTGCCTTCGACCGCCCGATCGTCGCCGTCGTGGGCGGGGCTGTAACGCTTCCTCTCGCCTGGCTGGCCCATAGGAGTTATCGCCAGAGTGTGGCCGACATGATCAGACGATGACGAGTCTGCGAGTCGCCGTCATAGGCGGCGGAGTCGGCGGTCTAGTCGGGGCGATTCGCCTCGCCGTCGCTGGCCACAAGGTCACAATCTTCGAACGCAACCGGCACGTCGGCGGCAAACTCGCGTCGACAACCATCGACGGATTCACGTGGGACACCGGTCCGTCGTTGCTGACGCTGCCGCACATATTCGAGGAACTGTTTGCCGATGCCGGTGCTTCATTTCACGAACGACTCAAACTCGTTCGCCTCGATCCTTCGTTTCGTTACTCGTTTGCTGACGGCAGCTCATTTGAAATGCACGATCAGCACGACGATTCGCAAGCAGCGGTCGAACGGTTTGCTGGTGAAGGAGATTCTTGGCAGGCGTTTATGGGTCGCGCCGAACGCATCTGGCAGGTTTCAATGCGCTCGTTCTTCGTTGGGCCAATGGATTCACCATGGCAACTCGCCAAGCGACTCAAGTCGCCCCGCGACTTACTCGAAATTGACGCCCACAACTCGCTGGCCGAAAGAAGCACAACAACGTTCAAAGATCTGCGTATGCAGATGTGGCTCAATCGTTATGCCACCTACTCGGGCTCAAACCCGTTCTCTGCGCCGGCAACTCTTGGGTGCATCCCTTTTGTAGAGCAGCGGTTTGGCGCGTGGCACGTGCAAGGAGGCTTGGCGCGGTTGGCCGATGCTCTTCACGCGCTGGCAACTGAAGTTGGCGTTGAAGTAAACACCGAGACCGATGTGTCGCGCATAATGACTGACGGCAAGCAAGTGGTGGGCGTTGTCGTGAACGGCGAGCGTCATCGTGCCGATCTTGTCGTCGCCAATTGCGATGCAGAACATCTATACAAAGACTTGATGCCCAACCGTCGGCGACTCGAGCGCGTACACAAAGCTGGGCGTTCTTCGTCGGGCTTTGCACTGCTCCTCGGGCTCAGCGAAACAACACCGCAACTTCAGCATCACAATGTGTTCTTCTCGAAAGACCAGCGACAAGAATTCGACGAGATCTTCAACGGGGCAGGTGTAGCAAGTGATCCGACCATCTATGTCTGTTGTTCGTCGACTAGCGACTCGTCACAAGCACCCGCCGGCAAAGAGAATTGGTTCGTATTGGTCAACGTTGCCGCCGGTGCGAGTTATGACTGGCATACATATCGCGATCACCTGATCGATCGACTTGATGTGGCGCGACGCGTGCAAGTGAGTGAGATGATTACGCCGATCGACTTGGCCTACAACTACCGCTCACCAGGCGGCGCAATCTATGGGTCGTCATCAAACGGAAAGCGCAGTGCATTCTTGCGAGCATCAAATCGTGGGCCAGTCCGCGGCTTGTATCTGCTAGGTGGATCGAGCCATCCCGGCGGAGGCTTGCCACTGGTTGCGATGTCAGGTGCCATTGTTGCCGACATGATCAAGAAAGACTACGCGTGAGCGCGTTCGGCTATGCATTGCGCGCAAGCCAAGCAATAGCCGCCATCGCAGTACTCAAGCGATTGGCACCCGGCGCATTTCGCATGGCGCCGGTGTCGGCCAACAACGCATCAGCCGCATTCAATGAATCGGTAAGCGTTGTAATCCCAGCGCGAAATGAAGTCGGGCGCATAGAACAATGTCTCGCCGGCCTCAGAGGCCAACACGTCGACGAGATAATCGTTGTCAACGACGAGTCATCCGACAACACCGCAAAAGTCGCATCACAACTCGGAGCGCGCGTCGTTGATGGCAAGCCGTTGCCCAAAGACTGGGTGGGTAAACCATGGGCCTTGCAACAGGGGCTTTCTGCCGCGACCTCAGAGTGGGTGTTATTTCTCGATGCCGACACCGTGCCACGACGCAAATTGGTAGTGGGTGCAATCGGGGCGGCCCGCCGAACGAATGCACATGTGCTGTCGCTCAGCGCTCGCTTCTTGAGCAACAGCGTTGTCGAGCAAACACTTCATGCGTCGATGTTGGCAACGCTCATCTATCGATTCGGCCCGACTGGCACCATTACCAAACCGACACCCGATCGCACCATCATCAATGGTCAGTGTGTCTTAGTGCGTCGAGAATGGCTGCTTGCTCAAGGCGGTTTCAAGTGTGCAGCTGCGCACATGACAGACGACATCGCTTTCGCAAGAGCACTCGCTCACCGAGGTGCCCACGTTGTCTTTCTTGATGGATCTGACGTGCTCGACGTGCGCATGCACCAATCAACGGCCGACGTGTGGCGTCAATGGGGTCGTTCGTTGCCAATGTCAGACGTAACAACACCACGACAGAGCACACTCGATCTCGCAACCGTATGGCTCACAATGACATTGCCGCTTTGGCGACTCATTACGAAGCGGGCAACGCTGATCGACCGCGTGCTAATTGCGGTCAGGTTTGCTCTGTGTCTGCCACTGGTTCGCTCTTACGACAAGCCAATACCAGGCGTGTTGCTGTCACCAATCGCCGACATCGCGTCAAGCGTGCGCCTTACCGAAGCGACGTTGCGACCGGTTCGTAGTTGGCGTGGGCGGGCGTACGCGCAAACAAAAAGCGCAACCCGATAAACGTCATCAACACACCAGCGGTGGCGACATGCGATCGAGGTTCATAGACAGCCATCACAAAGGGAAACAAGAACATGGCAGCGCGCGCACCATACGCGAACTTGCTCGACAGGAACCCAACAGCGGCACCGATCACCAATGACATGACAGCGGGCACGAAAGCAATCACCAAGAATCCGCCGACAAAAGTGAGAATCGACCGGCCCCCACGCAGGTTGGCAAAAGCAGGAAACGCGTGACCAACCATGGCGGCACCGACTGCCACATAGGCGGTCCACCATGGACCCCACAGCAGACTGCCGACAACGGCTGCCAACGCACCCTTTGCGACATCGCCAGCAAGAACAATCAGGGCAGGTCGATCACCGACCAAGCCGCGCATGTTCCACCACCCTGGGTTTCCGTCACCAGCAACGGTTGGATCAACTCGAAAAAAGCGCCCGACCAGCATCGCAGTCGGTATGGAGCCCAATAAATAACCAACAATGGCAGCAATAACCATGCACACAATCTACGCGAGGCTTGGGACGTGACCCGCGTAGCCTCGTTTCACCTCGCCACCTTCCCCAAACGGCGGGCGATCTCAAAGATGATTTCTCTACCCGCTGAGCGCTGGGAGCTGTCGCAAAGCCCAGGTTGCGTTTTTGGCAAAGTATTGGGCACGTCGCGCCAGGGCACGACTCGCATAAGCGTCGACCTCTCGCGCTGGGCGATTCTTGCCGTTTGGGAAGACCCAATCGCACTGAAGAAGTTTCTCGACAGTTCGCCGATCATCGAGCGATGGAACAACACAGCAAGTACTTTTCGACATTTCGAGCTGACGCCCCTTATGTCGCACGGCAGCTGGAGTGGGGTCGATCCTTTCCCAGCCGCAACTAGACAAGCAGCCGACCCGAACAGTCCGATCGCCGTTTTGACTCACGCGAACATACGAGCGACGAAAGCGTGGTCTTTCATGCGTGCGGTGCCGAGCGTTGACGACGACCTAAACGGCCGCGAGGCAAACCAGCTTGCCTTGGGCATTGGCGAGTGGCCTTTTTTCCAGCAGGCGACATTTAGCATCTGGGAAAACGAGGCCGCTATTCGCGAGTTTGCCTACAGCGATTCGCCGCATGCTGCCGTAATCAAGAGAGCACGCAAAGAAGGTTGGTTTACCGAAGAGTTATTCAGCCGCTTCGCCGCAAAACAGATCGAGCTATAGCCCGTACTGCTCAAGTAAGCGCAACCACACTTCGCTCACGGTGGGGAACGCGGGAACTGCGTGCCAAAGCTTGTCGATTGTTACTTCACCAACAATCGCAACTGTCGCTGCATGAAGCAGCTCAGCGACATCGGGGCCTACAAACGTCGCGCCAATCACAACACGCCTGTCTTCGTCGACCACAAGTTGTGCAACACCAGTTTGGTCACCGTTGACGTAAGCACCCGACGCGCTGGATAGTTCAACACGCAGTTCACGAACGTTTAAACCGTTTGCCTTTGCTTGTGCAAGGCGAACGCCCACAGAAGCCACTTCAGGGTCAGTAAACACAACAGCAGTAACCGCACGATGATCAGCAATCGCTGAAGCCGACTTGCCAGCAATTACGTCGGAACATAAACGGGCCTGGTACTTGCCCATGTGAGTGAGCAACGCTCGACCGTTCACATCGCCGACTGCATACAGCCAATCACCGTCGACGCCAGTAGCTCGCAGCTGATCGTCGACTTCGATCGGTCTAGCGGGGTCGAGCCCCACGCTGTCGACACCAATGTCAGCCGTGTTAGGCCGACGACCGAGCGCTAGCAATACTTCGTCAGTGGTAGCAACGCTTCGGTCTTTGAGAGTTACCTCGACGGCATCGCCAACACGAGCAAACGAAGCCGCTTCGGCGCTGAACCGGATGTCAACGCCAAGGTCACTCAAGGCGCTGGCAACAGCGTCACCAGCAAAAGGCTCTTCGCGTTCAAGCAAGCGGTCGCCACGAACGATCATTGTCACCTCTTCGCAGCCGAGAGACTTCCAAGCTTGGGCCATTTCGACAGCGACAACTCCGCCCCCAATCACTACCAAGCGACGCGGCACCGACTTCGAGCTGGTTGCTTCACGACTCGTCCAAGCGTTGATCGACGACAAGCCCTCGATGTCGGGCGTTATCGCGCTAGAACCCGTGGCCACGACAACAGCCTTGTTGGCAGTAAGAACGCGGTCACCATCGTCGGATGCAACAACTACGCGTCGTTCACCAACAAGTCGACCGTGACCGCGAACGATTTCTACATTTTCGCCTTCGAGCCAATGGACTTGGCTCGCGTCGTTGTAGTTGCTGACCGCTTCGTTGCGGCGATCAAATACCGCTCGCGCGTCGACATCGCCGACAACCGCGTGCTGCGCACCGGGAACCCGCCGAGCGGCGGCTAAGACGGCTTGGGGCCGCAACATCGTCTTTGACGGAATGCACGCCCAATATGAGCACTCACCACCGATGAGTTCGTGCTCAACAATGATGGTCTTCAAACCAGCACTAGCGACTCTGCCTGCGACGTTTTCGCCGGCTGGCCCAGCGCCAAGAACGATTACGTCGCAGGTTTGTTCAGAGTCAACAGACATCTCTATCCAGCAGCTCCGACCTGAGAAGTGCAGAACGCACAACGCTTTGCCGCGACCGGAATCGACGACAGACATTCGGGGCAGTCTTTTGTCAACGACTCAGTTTCGGTCTCAGTCTTGCGCAGTGCCATCAAGTGATTGATGGGCTTCACGACAAAGAAGAAGACAACCGCCGAAACGGTGACAAACGTGATCAAGTCGTTCAAAAACAACCCGTATTTGAAAGTCGAACCGTGAATCTCAAAGTCGAGTGCGCTGAAGTCGGCCTTGCCGGGAATCGCAATGATCGGCGTGATTAAGTTCTCGACAAGCGACTTGACGACGTTGCTGAATACAGCACCGATAACAACAGCGACCGCTAGGTCAACAACATTTCCTCTGAGCAGAAACGCCTTGAAGTCTGCCGCCAAACTCTTGCCCGGCATTGCGTCTGCCCTCGCCTTCAGATCATCCATTGCTGCCATAGCTTTGCTCCTTATCGATTGATCTCGTTGATAGTGACCGTCTTCATCGTGTCGCCGACCGCAATCGACTTCGCAACTTCGAGGCCTTTCGTTGTCTGTCCGAAGAGGTTGTAGTTAGGGGTGAGCTTGCGTGTGCAGTCGTCAATACAAATGAAGAACTGCGAACCATTGGTGTCGGGGCCGGCGTTTGCCATCGCGACCGCTCCATCGACGTACTCGCCCTTAACTGGCTCGTCTTCAAACTTGTAACCAGGCCCGCCGGTGCCAGTGCCAGTCGGGTCGCCGCCTTGAATGACGAACTGAGGCACGACTCGATGGAAGATCAGCCCGTCGTAATAACCGTTACGGGCCAGGCTCACGAAATTGTTGACCGTTTTCGGCGCCAGTTTGGGGTCGAGTTCGAGGACGATCTCGCCCTTGTCGGTGTCGATGGTCACTTCGTAGAGTGCATCTTCGTTGATCTGCATGTCTGGTGGATTGGCCATGGGCCAGAGCTTTCCACGGTTTCTTCTCAGGCAAAACACAATCCCCCTATTCGCTCAAGGCCAGTCACGAGGCGCCGATAAGCAGCAGAAGGAGCAGGTATTTCTGCTGTTCTCGACCCGAGAGGAGGCACCCCGGATGGCCAGCATTTTGATCGTTGAAGACGACGCCGATGTCGCTCAGCTGCTCGCGCGTCGCCTTCGGGCCTACGGCCACACGGCCACAACGGCACCGAGTGGTCGCCTCGCCCTCAGCATGGTCGGAGTCGACTTCGTGCCCGACGTCGTGCTGCTCGACGTGCAGTTGCCGGGCATGGATGGCTTCGAGTTGCTCGAACAACTCCGCCGTCATCCTGAACTCGACAGCCCCAAGCTGCCGTGCGTCTTCCTCAGCGGATCAGGTAACCCCGAATATGCGGAGCGCGGTCGCTCGATGAACGCGACCTACTTGGTGAAGCCCTTCGTATCGGGCGAACTGCAAGGCGCCATCTTGCAAGCCGCCGGCGCCAGTTCCGACCAGTAGCGACTCAGCGCTTTCGCAATCGTCCCCAAAAGTGTCGCGATGGTTGTGCGCGCCTGCCTGCCCGCCAACGTTCAGTTCTAAGTTGCGTCACTTCGTCGTCATCGAGCGGTGACAGCTCTTCACCGATCGCCAGCTTCAGCAACGCGTCGGCGAACTGCGGATTGCGGGCCAACACCGGACCATGCAAGTAGGTTCCGATCACACGTCGGCTGCTATCCACCGCACCTTCACTGCCCAAACCATCGTCGTTGCCACGACCTGTAATCACCGTGCCCAATGCTTTGGCATCAGGCCCAAGATGAGTAATGCCCCCGTGGTTCTCGTAACCGGTAAGAAACTCGCTACCGAAATCAGGACTTGGTTCAACAATGATGTCACCAACGCGGCGCGCACCTTCTCCGCGCACAGTTGTTACATCCAACAAGCCGAGCCCGCCGCGAGTCTTGTCGCCTGCAATCGCAAAACTCTCACCGAGCACTTGCATGCCTGCGCAGACTGCAAGCACCACTGCACCGGCGTCGACCGCTTTATGCAACGAGCGACTCTCTGACAGCTGGCTGGTCACCGACGTCTGCGGCTGATCTTCGCCACCACCCATGAGGTAGATCTGACACGACGTCGGAACGTTCTCGCCCATATTCACTGCAACAAGGCGCGCGTCAATCCCTCGCCATTCGAGACGCTTTTGCAGAACTGTTGCGTTACCCCCGTCGCCGTATGTGCCAAGCAGGTCGGGATAGAGAACGCAGATCTCGACGGCACTCATGACGTCGCCAACTTCCGATAATCCTGGAACGCGCTGTAATTGCCAATCATGTCGATGGTGGCAGCACTTGCAGCTCGAGATGACGCTCGCGTTATCGCATAAGTCAGGTTTTCGACGAACACATGCTCAACGTCTGCGTATCGCAACCGCACGGCGAGGTCACGACCGCGATCGCCGGTTGCGACTACGAATCGACCGCGCAACTGTTCAAACGGAACGTCCCACAACCATGACGGGTCTTTACCGTCTTGCACGCGCGCGTTGATCGAAACAACCAGCGGCTCGTCATCAGACTTTGCAATCGTGAGCGCTTCGGCCCAACCGGCCGGATTCTTAGCCAAGATCAAACGCGTATCAACACCACTTATGCGAACGGTTGTGAAGCGCCCTCCAGCACCGGAGCTTTGAGCGACTGCCGCAACCGCCGTGCGCACATCAGCGCCCAGCAACGACGCGGCAACGACAGCAAACACGGCGTTGCCTTGATTGACACGACCAGGCAGAGCAAGCTTTAACGGCACGACTAAGCCATCGTGCTCTAGCACATCGTTGCCCAGTCGAGTTGGCGTCTGCGGACGTCTCAACTCGCAGCTCGAACACGACCAGTCTTGGTCGTTCCAGTCGATTCGACTACCGCAGTTCGGACACGATGTTGCGTCGAGACGCCACGCTGAACCTACTGACACCCACACCACGCTCTTCGCGATCGATGCCGCCCACACAACGAGCGGATCATCGGCATTGGCAACAACTGTCGTTTCAGCATTGGTGAGTGCGTCGCGCCATTTCGCTGCCTGCATGCGAACTTCACCAACACGATCAAGCTGGTCTCGACTCAGGTTGAGTAAAACAACAAGCTGAGCATGAGTTGTAGCCAACGTTGTTGGCAGATGACCTTCGTCGACTTCAAGCACGGCAACACGCGCGTCTGACTGCGCAAGCGCAATTGCCATACCTCCATACATGTTTGCCCCCGCCCCATTGGTTGCGACAGGACCAACGGTTTCGAGTGCTGCTACCAACAGACTCGTTGTCGTCGTCTTCCCATTGGTGCCTGATACGAGCACTACCGTTCGCGCCGTTGCGAGTTGCTGCAACACGTTGGGGTCGACAAGCAAGGCAACCCGTCCGCCGATCACCGAGCCTTCACCACGCCCCAACAGTTTCGAAAGCGTCGATGCAAGTATTCCGGCACGGACAGCCAAGCGGCTACGCGCCGACAACGGTGTGGGATTTTTTGTTGTGTCGATCTTCACAGCACGACCAAGCTAACGGGTCACGCACGCGAAGATCGACAGGCGTCGAAAGGGCCGGCGACGCGACAAGACCCCCGCAAAGCGAGGGCCTCAATCGCACGATCCACCCGAAGGCAGACGAAGATCTTCGTATCAGACTCAGGTACGTTCCAAATCGACGAACGTACGCTCCCTTAGTGACTAACTCGTCTCTGCTGGTCGCTTTTCTGCGCTGGCCTTCACCGCTGCGTCATACGTCTGATCGCTGACGTTCGAATGATTGGCCTCTTTGACGTGCTTGCTCAACATCGGCGACGAGAGAGCAATTACGGCATCGAATACACGGGCAGGCACTTCGGGATTGCTGAGTGCCTGTTCAAGAGTGGTTTCAACACGAGGTTCTTTGCGCTTGGCCAAGCCGTAGATCGCTTCGAGGCGCACGTCGTCATTCGGATCAAATAGTCGCTTCCACAAGGCATCACGCACCCGCTGGCCATCAACGTGCGGAAGTTCAGCAAGTGCCTGAGTCGATCGCAAGGCAACCTCGACATCGGGATCTTGCAAGCCAGCAATCAGCACATCGGTGCCCTGGTCGTTTTCGATGCCGCCTGCGAGTACCGCATAGAGCGAATCGACGGCCACCTTACGCACCTCAGGCTTCTCAGCCGAGGCGCCGATCGCCAGGGCGGGAATCACCGTGGCCGACTGCGTCGCCGCCGCTGCATTGAGCATCAACCAGGCCGCTGCGGCGTCTTGCTCGGTCGAAAGCGCTTCAACAAGAGCGGTTGCGGCTCGTTCTCTGAGTTGCTCATCAGACTTAGCTGCGACGCCAACAAGGCCGGCACCAAGGGCTCTTTGATCGGCGTCGGTGCTCTTCAGGAAATGCGTGCCCACCTGGAAAGTTTCGTTGCCGAACTCAACAGCCCGGCTAAGGAGGGGCAAGACTTTGTCGAACTGACCTTCTTTTTTGGCATCGACCCAGACGGTCGTGGCCTCGGAGAACAGATCGCGAAGGGTTGGCGTTGCATCACTCACGCACCCATGGTGCCAGAGGAGAACCCTTAAGGGATACGAAGTTTGAGCTGTGAACTAGCTCAGCTCGAAGTATCCGGGCACAGATGAATGCGGTGAGTCGAGATAGATCTTGGCCTCGGGCACATTTTGAAAGGCCTTGTGGCTCCAGCGCACCTCGACATGGCCCTTTACTTCGATCACTTCTCGCGAATGCTTGCTACGCATATGTGCCACCCAGTCGACAGTGGGCTGCCCAGCCGCCCGAGATTCGACTGAGAGTGACGTGAAGTCGTAGATCTGGCGCCAATCCCACGGTGTTGCAATGCGCAATCGCAGCGGATGCTTACTTACCTGCCCCAATAAGAAATATGGAGCTTGACCAAAACGCAGCAACCGCCAGAAAGTGTTTTCTTGCTCAGACTTGGTCGTCAACTCTTCGCGCCAACGTTTCGCCGAGGCCTCAGCCACAACCTCGCACAGGCGCGCGTAGTGCTTCTCAGATCTACCTGGCCATTTCTTTTCGGGAAGATGCGCTTTGAGCACAGCACGTTCTTGTGACGTCAGTTCGTCTGCACGCGTGGGCAAGTCGAGCGCCAACACATCAATGAGCGACTCATAGAGCTCTTGGTATTCAAGCGGCGCAACGAGTCGGAACCAGTCACCGCCACGCGTTTGTGCTGCGGGACGCAATGTGTGCTCGAAAACGTTCGACGGACTTTGGTTGTGCAACACCTTCGACTTGTACTTGCAGCTGAGCAAGAAGACATGATCAATACGCAAGTCGATGGGCAAGGCGGCGTCGCCGACATTATTGTGACCGCCCTTCCACTCGATGATTTCTGGACGTCGCCCGCGCAAACCATCAGACGCGTTGAAAAAAGCCAGGCCGTTTGCATAGGCGCGTTCGAAATCGCCCTCATGTGAACCACCGTCGAATGCGTCGTCGAGGGTCTTCCATTGCTCGGGTGAAACGCTCACCATCTCAGGCGGGCGCGCGTTCAACGCATCAGACAACTCGTGATAGCCGAGCGTACCGAGAGCAGTCGTCAGTTCGGTGATCTGCGTGAGCAGGCTCGCCATTGCGCCCTAACTTTCGTTGAAGATTGGCGCCATGCGGATCTCAAACGACGCACGCTCGGCATCAAGGCGAGCTTCGTTCCAGATGATTTCGTCGCAGTAGACGTCGATCACCTCACCGGTGACATCCATCCACGCCACCACGGCATCGTCCCAGCGTTCGTCGAGCAACGCCGATCTGATGTCGTCGAGGGTCTCGGGCGCGACACTTTCGGCTTCTGCGCGCGCCACGATCGTCGTTGCCAAAACGCGCGACAAAACTTCGGGCGAGCTTGCGATGAACACCTGCGGCTCGTCGCCTCGCGTAACTGCATAGGCAACTGACCCTCCTGGGGCCGGAGGTATAGGGCCTGAAGGCAACAGCATTTACTTGGCGACCCGACGTCGCTTTCGACCAGCGAGCTCAGACAGTCGCTGCCAACCCTCTTCGGTCTGTATCTCGACCACGTCGTAAACAAGGTTGCCCTTCGCCGCACCCTGCACAGCGGCCAATGCCTTTTGCCCGGCACTGCCGCGCACTGGGAGGTTTGTCGTCAACAACACCAGCCGAGCATCTGGCGATTGCGCGTTGAGCACACCTGCTTTGCCAAGCGCCTTCCACAAAGTCTCTGCCTTGCGAAGGCCCGCACGCGAACTGGTGAACGCGCCCGAGACTTCAAAATGCCAGAGCTTTCCGTCGCGCCCCCTTGCCGAGAAGTCGACCTCGATGCCGGGCCCAACCTTTTTATTGCGCACGATGTCGTCGAAACCCGACTGCTTCAGAAGTTCTTCGGCAAGCTCGTTGGCGGAATGCCCCTCTCGCACAGCGCGCTCTTGGAACGTCTCATCGTCATTGCGGACTGCTTTGGTCACTGACAACTGCGGAAGCGGACTCGACGCCGCGCTGGCCACACGCTTGCGCTCGACTTGAACGCGTTTCTTCGCAGCTTCGACGTACGCCTTTTCGGTGTCGTAACCCACGTAATGACGGCCCGTATTGAGTGCAGCGACTGCCGTTGTGCCGGAACCCATAAACGGATCAAGCACTAGGTCGCCGCTGAACGTGTAGAGGTTGATGAGCCGCTCTGGCAGCTCGACCGGGAACGGAGCTGGGTGATTGACGCGCGTTGCACTCTCGGGCGCAATATCCCAAACGTCCATCGTGGCTTCCATGAATTCTTCTTTGTAGATCGACACGTCAGAGGGACGCGCAACGGCGCTGCGCTCTTTGCGCGACAACGCACGATCAAAGCGGCCCTTGCTGGCAATGATGATGCGCTCGGTTACATCGCGCAGCACCGGGTTGACCGGGCTCTGAAACGAACCCCACGCACAAGAACCCGTTGCCCCACGGGCCTTTTGCCAAACGACCTCGCCGCGCAACAACAGATGCAGGCGGTTTTGCAAGATGTCGATGACGTCTGACGACAGCGATCTGTATGGACGACGGCCAAGGTTTGCAACATTTACGGCAATGCGACCGCCGTCTTCGAGTTTGTCAACACACTCGCGAAACACTTGGTAGAGCATCTCGAGATACTCGAAGTAACTCGCAGGAATGTGCCCTTCGCCCAAGGCTTCTTCGTAGGCCTTGCCAGCAAAGTAGGGCGGTGACGTGACGACAAGGGCGACCGAATTGTCGTCAACCTTGTCCATACTTCGCGCATCGCCGTGGTAGATCTCATCGACTTTTGACGGCCACGCAACGTTGCTTGCTGACGACAACGTGGGCGGCTCAAAACGCGCATAGAAACTGCGCGAATCATGACCCTCGCGTCGCGACACGCCAAAGGCAGAAGTCGAGGTTGACTTGGTTGTCTTTCGCTTGCCCGATCGCTTTTCTTGCGGCAACGCCATGCCCTTCGCTAGCTGGTCTGTCAAACGAAAACCTTATGCACGGGGGTGTGACAATGGGGGGATCCTCACCCATCGCGACCAGCAATAACAGGCACTTTTGACGTTCGCGCTGGTCAGCGCGTACGCGGCACCTAGCCGCGCGATCTCGATAGAGTCGCGTCATGACGAGCATCCCCAGCAAGACGTTGTCCAACGGCTTCACACTGCCGGTTTATGGCTACGGAACGTGGGAGGTCGGGGGCCGTTCCACGCGCGACGTCAGCAACGACGACACTCGCGACATAAACGCCATCAAACGGGCAATCGACGCTGGCGTTACTCACATTGACACTGCTCAGATGTATGCCGCTGGCCACGCCGAGACCTTGGTTGGCGAGGCGATCAAAGGACAGCAACGCGAAACGCTCACGCTGGTCACCAAGTCGTTGCCATCGAACATGACCGCCGACCGCCTGCGCTCGTCGCTGACCGAATCGCTTGATCGTTTGGGCACCAGCTATGTCGATGTCTACATGTTGCATCGATACAACTCTGATATTCCGCTCGACGAAACAATGGGCGCTATGGATGAGCTGATCGATGAAGGTCTCGTTCGCCATCCTGCGGTGAGCAACTTCACCGTCGATCGCTTTCGTGAGGCACAGAAAGTTTCGCGCCACAAGATCGTCGCAAACCAGGTGCACTACAACGTTCAGGTGCGTGAAGCAGAGGCCGCCGGCCTAGTGAACTTCTCACGCGACGAAGATGCGCTGTTGATTGCGTGGAGGCCTGTGCAAAAGGGTGGGCTCGACCTTGCTGCGCCAATCATCATCGAGCTGGCTGAAAAATACGACAAGACGCCGACACAGATCGCGATCAACTGGCTCGTCTCGCAGCCCAATGTCGTAACGCTTGCCCTCACTCGTTCACCTGAGCACCTTGCCGAGAACATCGATGCGTGCGGATGGACGATGGAGAGCGCAGACGTCGAGCGCATTCGCGGAGAAATGCCTGACCAGCAGACAGTCTCAGACGCCGTACCCCTCGACTACGAGTGAGCACTTTCAACAACGATTGAAACCTCATTATCGGCAGAAACGCGCCTCACCTTTAGCGACTTTTTGATGACAAAAGCCACCCGCATGCCTTTGGAGCCAACAGTGGTCGGCCGATCTTCTATGTATGCGACCGAGCCGGCGATGGGGCCGCGCCGCCCTTGGCGCCGTCAGATTTATCGAGACGTGCACGACTTTGCTGCTGATCACGCTGCTCTGCACGTCAGTGTTTCAAGTCACGCGCAACGAACGCAGTAACGCGCACAACTTTCAACGCATTGTCGACACTCGTGTGTGGGCAACAGCCGATTCGGTATCGACACTGACAATCCTCACTGCGGCCACCAGCACAACCACAACCACGACTCCTCTGTGGTCTGTCGGCAACGTAGGCAAGTTTGCGATTGCCCCTGGTGCCGCGCTGCCAAGTGAGGCGGAATGCGCAAGGCAAGTCGCGAGGACTCCTGAAACTCGCAGTGCCAACGCCAAGGCAAATCACACAACGCCCACCCATTTGACGTTCGACAAGAACTGGGGCAGCAACGCGACTGCCAATCAGTACATCCGCCGGGTTACAGGCAAGCGCACAGGTACAACTGACGAGCTAATTCAATGGGCATCGTGCAAATGGGGATTCGACCCCGAAGTCACACGCGCGCAAGTCATGGTCGAGAGCAGCTGGCGTCAAGCGGCGGTCGGAGGATTCATTCCTATCGAGACGTGCGCTTCAAGTACAACCTCAACCTCAGCTGTCGACACGACGACTACGACCACTACGACTGCTCTCCAGAGCGGCGACACCTCAACGAGCACGACTTCACCATGCCAAACTAAGCCCACTGCATTTGGCGTTTTGCAGTTGCGTAGCGACTATCAACCGGGCACCTATCCGTGGAGCGCCACGAGTACGGCATTCAACCTCGATTACTCGCTGGCAATGCGTCGCGCATGCTATGACGGCGTTTCGTGGCTCGGCCGGCAGACCAAAGGTGATCTCTGGGGATGCGTCGGCGTTCACTTCTCTGGCGGCTGGTATGACTCGTCCGCCAACGGATACATCGAACGCGTAAAACGAGCGCTTGACGCAAAGGCCTGGCGTCAGTTCTGAAAGTCAGTCGGCCAAGCGAACTGATGAGGCCTGTGTTGCATCGCGCACCTCACCGACCAACTGTTCGAGAACGTCTTCGAGGGCGACAACGCCAATAACAGACCCATCGGTTTCGACAACGCGCGCCATGTGCGAACCGCGCGCTTGCATCGTGCGCAGAACAGATCGAAGCGTATCGGTTGGCGAAACACTCGCCATCGGACGAATCCATTTCGAAGCGATAGTACGGAGACGCTTGTCGGGATCTGACTCGAGCACGTCTTTTAGGTGCAAGTAGCCAAGGACCGTGCCCGATTGTGAGACGACGGGAAAACGCGAATACCCCGTTTGCACACAACGTTCTTCTACGTCGGCGCCTGTCGACTCTTCCGACACAACAACGAGACGATCAAACGGCAAAAGCACCGACGTAACGAAGTCGCCTTCGAAGCTGAGTGCGCCCGACAACAGTTCGTGTTCTTCTTCGTCAAGCAGACCTTCACGATGAGACTCTTCCATGAAGCCTGCTACCTCTTCGCGAGTAAAAGCAGACGCAACCTCAGAGCGCTGCTCGACTCGCAGCAAACGCAATAAGACGCTTGCTGTCATGTTGAGCGCAACAATGGCCGGGCGAAACACGCGCACAAGGCCCGCAAGCATTGGCCCCAAAATCATTGCGGAACGTTCGGGCCCGGCTAGCGCAATGTTCTTTGGAACCATCTCACCGAGAACTACATGCAAGAAAACAACCGCGCTCATCGCAATGAGAAACGAGATCAAGTGCACGGCACCTTCAGGAACACCGGCGGTCTCGAGCGGGCCGTGCAGCAATTCCGCAACCGCAGGCTCACCGAGTGCGCCGAGCGCCAAAGAGCAAATGGTCACGCCGAGTTGCGCACCAGCAATCATCAAGCCGATGTTCTCCATCGCCGCAATCGTTGCTTTGGCGCGGTGCGACCCTTCTTGGGCAAGAGGTTCGATCTGCGTTCGTCGTGCCGAGATCAACGCAAACTCTGCACCAACAAAGAAACCGTTTCCGAAAACAAACGCCAATGCGAGAAGTATGTGCCAAAGACCAGTCACGACTGATCACCCAACGACGCGCTGACACTTTCTGGCTCTGTCTCGGCGACTGCAACCTCGAGACGGATGCGATCGACACGCATTCCATCCATACGCTCAACGGTGAGCGTCACGGGATGCTGTTCGTTATCGCTTGATGTCGTCGCCAGTTCGGCCACAACATCACCAGGCACCGGGAGGCGACCAAGGTGATCGAGCACAAGACCACCGAGTGTGTCGTAATCCTTGTCTTCAGGAATCACGATTCCCGTGAGCGTCGCCGCTTCGTCGGGACGCAATAGACCCGAGATCGACCACGAACCATCGCGACGCCGCCGTGCGTGCGAACCCGGACGATCGAACTCATCAGCAATGTCACCAACGAGTTCTTCAATGAGATCTTCAAGCGTTACCAACCCGTCGGTGCTGCCGTATTCGTCAACGACAACAGCCATTTGCAAGCCCTTTTCGCGAAGAGTTGTGAGCAATGGATCGAGCTGCGCGGCACCAGGCACGAGCACCGGCTTCACCATGATCTCGCCAACATTGCGATGGTTGCGCTGCTCACTCGGCACAGCAACGGCGTGCTTCACATGCACGATGCCAACCACATCATCGGTTTCGCCGCCGACGACAGGGAATCGGGAGTGACCTCGCAAGCGAACGGCGTCGATAACCTCCGACACGGGAGCATCAGCCTTGATCGTCTGCATCTTCACGCGCGGCGTCATTACGTCGACAGCTCTTCGATCGCCAAATTCAAGCGAACGGGTGAGCAGGGTCGCCGTCGATGCTTCTAACGTTCCGTGTTCTTGCGAACGCTGTACGAGTAACGAAAGCTCGCTCGGTGAACGCGCCGATCGCAGTTCTTCCTGTGGCTCAATCTTCAGTAGACGAAGAATCGCGTTTGCGACTCTGTTCAGAAACGAGATGCCCGGACGAGCAAGCGCCGTGAAAGCCCGTTGACCGCCAATGACAACGCGCGCTACTTCCAACGGCTTCGACAAAGCGAGATTCTTTGGCACTAGTTCACCAATAACCATCTGCACACCGGTGGCAATGAACAGTGCGCATGCAACTGACACACCATCGATGGCGCCGTCTGAAACCCCAACACCCCTAAGTGGACCAACAAGTAGTCGAGCGAGTGACGGCTCAGTGATGTATCCGACAGCAAGGCTGGTAATCGTGATGCCGAGCTGAGCACCCGAAAGTTGCGTCGACAAGGCTTTGAGCGCGCTCAGCACTCCAGCACTGCGTTTGTCGCCATTATTCGCGTCACTCTCGACCGTGGCGCGGTCGACCGTAATGAGTCCAAACTCAGCAGCGACAAAGAAGGCATTGCCGAGAATCAGGAGGACAGCAAAGCCGAGAAGCAGCCACTCGATCACTTCATGCCCCCTGGCGAGTGGCTGGCCAGGCGACGGCGTGAACTTCGGGGTTCATTACGCATTACTGCTCAAGGATATGACACCCAAGACCCAAGGCGCTACCGGGCGGCAACTGTTCACAGTCTTAAAAAACTGGACGTGCACAGCCCCAGGCGGGACGGGACCAGTGCACGTCCGATCGTGTGACGGCAGGTTCGGTCAGGCCTCGGCCTGGAACTTTCCGTCACGCATACGCAGTCGCCTAGATGCCCGTTGGGCGACGTCTGGGGCATGCGTGACGAGTACCACCGTCACGTTCTTTTCTGAGCTGAGCCGGCCAAGGATGGCAACGACTTCGTCAGCGGTTGAGCTGTCGAGGTTTCCAGTGGGCTCGTCGGCAAGAATCACGCTCGGCTGGTTGGCCAAGGCTCGGGCAATCGCGACTCGTTGTTGCTCGCCACCCGACAACAGCGACGGCGGATGCTTCAAGCGATGACCAAGCCCGACATCCTCAAGCAATGAGGTTGCGCGCTCAACGCGTTCCGAGCGAGAGATCTTCAGCGGAACCATTGCTGTTTCCACATTCTCAAGCGCAGTGAGAGTCGGAATCAGGTTGAAGTGCTGAAACACGAAACCGATGTCGCGTGATCGCACTTGCGTAAGCGCGCGATCGTTCAACTTCGAGAGCTCTTTGCCGCTCAACAGCAGAGACCCACTCGTCGGACGATCGAGCCCACCAAGAAGTTGCAGCAAGGTACTTTTTCCCGAGCCGCTCGAACCTTCGATAGCGACAAACTCACCTCGGTTGATCTGCAGATCGAGCCCATCAACTGCTCGCACTTCACCACCGCCGAGTGAAAACACTCGCTGCACGTCTTCGAGGCGATAGATCGCGTCATCGATCTCAGCTGTGTCTGTTGTAGGTGTGTCTGTTGTTGTGTCGGTCATCCCACGTTCCTCAATGCTGTTGCGGGGGCAAGTCGCGCTGCCCGCCATCCTCCAACTACGCCGGCGAGTACACCGCCGAGAAGTGCGAACCCAAAGCCGAGAGCAATGGTCGATGCGTGAAGCGGCGCGGTGAGCGTCACCTCCGTCGTCTTCGTCACAGCCTGAGCTGACTGGTTGAACAGGGTCGAGTAGGTCGAGCCCGACAAACCGGAGACGCCCGTTGCCGTAGCACTGAACTGAGGCGAGAACGCTCCAACCGCTGCGCATACTGCAGCACCGAGGGCGACCCCCAAGACGCCGCCAAGCAAACCGATACCTATGGTCTCGGCCAGTATCTGGCGAACCACTCGAGACTTCGACCATCCAATCGCACGCAGCGTTCCGATTTCACGAACACGCTTCGACACTGACGAGAGCGTCAACAACATTGCGATCACGAAAGCGGCGAGAAGCACGATTGCACCGAGCGCACCACCCAGGCGGTCGGTGAGGCTCTTTGCGTCAGCAAGGCTACCGGTTACCTGACTTGCAAGTTCTTGAGCAGTGACAACTTGCGCACCCGGCAGAGCAGTCTTGATTTGTTGCACGACCGAGTCGACCGATGCTGCATTGTTGACCTTGACCATCACTTGCGTCACACGGTCTTGCTTGCCGGCAAGCTCTTGCAGCTTCGACAAGTTGAAGTACACATCGGCTGTGTCGCCCGACAAACTCGGGTTAACAAGACCAACAACTGTGTAGTCAGTTCCATTGATTGGAATCACCGAGCCGACTTTCAACGAGTTCTTGCTTGCATACGCCGTGCTGATCAGAACTTCGTTCGGAGAGTCAGCGCTGATCCAACGACCTTCGGTTAGTTGCTTCGCAGTCACGACACCTTGCTCGGTGTTCGTTGCATCAATGCCAGCCGCTGTGTAGCTCGTCGCCGTAGTGTCGGTGGCTGGCGGGTTCACGGCTTGTTGAATTGTCTGCAGCGGCGTGGTCAAGCGCGCTCTGAACTGCTTTTGACTTTCAGGCAAGCACTTTTGGAAGGCGTCATCGTTTCCACCACCCGAAGGAGGCGGCCCACCGGCAGTTGCACCACCTTGGTCAGTCGACGACCGCTGGCCAATTGTCACACCAGATGCTGCAAGACACTCACGAAACGCAGCGCGCTCAGCGTCTGTCATCTCTGGCGGACGCACATCTTGTTCAACAGTCTCGCCACCGGTCTGCAGCGTTGCGACAATTTGCGGAACCGTGCCGGTTTGGTGAGACGCAAGTTGCGTAAGCCCGCCCACCGCTGACGACACTCCGTCAATCGCAGCGATCTGCGACACAGCGTCTTGCGGGAAGCTCAACAACGTTGCCGACAAAAAGAAGTCACGTGTGGACTTGTCGCCCGGATTGCCAAGCTTCGACAAGTCAGTCACAACGTTGCTGTTCTCGTTCACCAACGCAGTGGTGTCGGCTTGATTGAGTTGTCCGCCACGGCCGCCGCCAGCAAAGAACCCGCCTTGGCTGGCCGCAGTCGTCGATGTGGTTGATGAGCCTGTTGCATCTCCGGTCGCCGACGTTGTGGACGTTGCGCCCACAACGCGAGTCACGAGAATGTCGGTTCCGACCGATTGCAGCGGGGCAAGCACATCATCTTGGGCCTCGCTCAGGCCTTGCGACACGCCAATGATTCCGGTGACAAGGCTGACGCCGACAGCAAGGCCGAGAGCCGTAACCACGGTTCGACCAAGGCGACGCCTCAGCTCGTTGATTGCATATCGCAGTTGGAACACAACTCTCTCCGTTTCTGATTACAGAGAGAATCGGCCTCGGACCTGTGAGCTGCCTGAGATAGCACTCACAGCCGAGTGGGAATCGACGAAGTTGTTACTGCGGACGCTGAACAGAGAAAAAGGTGGGCACTAACGGTTGGGTCGTGCGGGCTTGGGGTCAGGCCATGGCTTGACGTTGCAGATAGTCAACCCACGGCTTGACACCGAGCCCGCACAAACACCCTGCGGCGGCCGGCCGGTAGGCGCCGATCAGCGGAAATAGAAATGCCAAGCTCGGGCGAAGTTCGACTGGGCCTGCTGCTGGCGAGACTGCTGCAGACAGCGGATCCACGCCATCCGGTTGGTGTCGTCATGACGGTCAATGAACCGCGGCGGACGAACCTTCGTTGGCTTAGTCGTACTCGTCGTGCCTGGCACACGGGTCGTTGACGTCGAAGTGGTTGGTATTGAAGTGGTTGGTATTGAAGTGGTTGGTATTGAAGTGGTTGGTGTCGGTCGTGCAGTCGTAGGAACGACTGTCGTAGGCGTCACCGTCGTGGGTGTCACCGTCGTAGGAACGACGGTCGTGGGTGTCACCGTCGTTGAAGTGCTTGTTGAGGTGCTTGTTGAAGTGCTTGTTGAAGTGCTTGTCGTCGAAGGTCGTGCCGTCGTACTTGTGGTGGTCACAACAGCGCCGCCGTACAGTCCTTGCAGCGTGTTGACGTCTGCTTCGCCAGGCTCGAGAACGAAACGCGACAGGCCCGTTTGCATGCACGAGTCGCTCATCGTCGAGTGCGACAAGCCAAGAGCGTGACCTTGTTCGTGACAGGCAACGTTGCGCCATGCGTTAGCTACTGATCCAAGGGCAGTGCCCCAGCGCTCAACTTCTTGACCATCAAAAGTGACCTGTGCGGAAATGAAGTTTGCGTCGCTGCCACCTGAGGTCATTGTCCAGTTGGTGCGCCCAAGCTGTCCGCCGCCATCAAGCGTCGCAATCGACATCGGCACCACATGAGCGCCAGCCCCGCAGTTGTCAGCCGTGACCCGCAGCCCGGCTGACACGTTCCACGCGCGTGCAGCAGCGGCGGCCTGTTGTTGAGCAACAGCACTCAGACCCTGAGAAACGAAGCAAACCTCAGCAACACCTCCACCAGTCGTCGTCCAAGTCGCTGCGAGCGCAGTGCCCGTCGCCATGACAAAGACGGCAATGGCCGTCGTGAATGCAATAAGTAAGCGTCGCCTCATGAAACCTCACACAGAAAAATGCTCAAAAGCCACATTGCCACCCAAACCCTGTCTCGGTGTTACGGAATGTGGTCAACCTGTGGGGAGTGACTCAAATGGCGATCGTTGCGCCGAGCGACACGACGCGATCTACAGGTAGGCCGAAGTATTTCGTGCCGCTTCCTGAGTTTCGGTTCATAGCGATAAAGAGGCGCTTGCGCCATTGAGCCATGCCACCTGTCGGGGCGGCCGTAACTGCGCTTCGAGTGATGAAGTAAGAGGCGTTGTCGACGTCGATGTCGAGGCCCTCGCTCACGGCCAGTTGTAGCGCGGCCGGCACGTTGGGTTCATCGAGAAAACCAAAGCTGGCCCGAATGAACACGATGCCGTCGTCGGGTACGCGCAAGTCGTCGATAACAAGCCGATCGTCTTCAGGCACGTGTGGGAGGCCGACCGTTTCGACAGTGAAGATCACAACGTTGTCGTGCAGCACTCGATTGTGTTCGACGTTGAAGCGCAAACCGAGTGGGGTCGTCATTTCATTCGCACTCAGAAACACTGCAGTTCCCGGAACACGCACCGGCGGCTTGGTCGATTTCGCCAATTGGAATACGAACTCTTGTAGCGGACCTTCTTGTACGCGTCGTTGCGAAGTAAGTAGATCGCGCCCCTTCTGCCATGTCATGAGCACAACAAACAAGGTCGAAGCAACGACAAGCGGGAACCAACCGCCGTGGAAGATCTTTGTCATGTTCGCAGTAAAGAACGAGAGGTCAACCATGAGGAATCCGAAGCCCCCGGCGAACACCATCCACAGCGGCTTCTTCCACAAACGACGCACGACGACAAAAGCAAGAATCGTGTCGATGGCGAGAGTGCCGGTGACAGCAACGCCATAAGCCGACGCGAGCGCCGTCGAGCTTTCGAAACCAACCACCAACGCAACGATTGCAACGTAGAGCGACCAATTGACGGCTGAGACGTACACCTGACCTTCTTCTCGCGACGTATGACGCACATCAAGCAAAGGCAGGAAGTCGAGCCGCACGGCCTGACGCGTGATCGAGAATGCGCCCGAAATAACGGCTTGTGAAGCAATCACTGCTGCACAAGTTGCCAGGATGACCAGCGGCCAATACGCCCAGCTTGGCGCAAGCATAAAGAAGGGATTGCCAGCTCGTTCGGGCGACTCGAGCAGCATGGCGCCTTGTCCGAAGTAGTTCAACACGAGCGCAGGAAACACGAGAGCAAACCATGCACGCCGAATGGGTCGACGACCGAAGTGTCCCATGTCTGCGTACAACGCTTCAGCGCCGGTAACGGCGAGAACAACCGAACCCAACATCAAGAATGCTGTGTGCGGGTGATGCACAAAGAACATGATCCCGTAAGTAGGTGAGATCGCTCGAAGCACCTCTGGCTCGTCAATCAGCTTGCTAACACCAAGCACGGCAAGCGTCGTAAACCAAACACACATCACCGGCCCAAAGAACTTGCCAACAAAGCTCGTGCCGTATCGCTGTATAGCGAACAGCATCGTGATGATGGCAAGCGTTATTGGGATGATGAACTCATGCAGTCTGGGCGCCGCAACTTCAAGACCTTCGACCGCCGACAACACTGAGATCGCTGGTGTGATCAGTGCATCGCCGTAAAAAAGCGCCGCGCCAAACACACCCAATGCAACGAGTCCTGACTTCGTAGACGTTGCTTTCATCGCGACCGTACGCACGAGCGAGATGAGCGCCATGATTCCGCCCTCACCGTGGTTGTCGGCGCGCATGATGAAGAGCACGTACTTAAGACTCACAACGATTGTGATCGCCCAGAAGATTAGAGACAGAGCACCGTAAATCGACTCTTCGCTAATGCCTATGTGATGCGGCCCGGCGAAGATTTCGCGCATGGCATAAAGCGGACTTGTACCTATGTCACCGAACACCACGCCCAATGCGCCGAGCGTCAGCGCCCCTTGAGCGCCCTTGCGGCGAGCGCGTTGGCTTGTGCCGGCCGTCATAGGTCGATCGGGCACAGGATCCAGAGTCGTCGGGTCGCCACGACGACAAAGCTACTGGCCTGGCCGCTGATGAGTGCGGAAAGTTGTTGATTTACCTACGGAGCACGCGGGCAAGCTCAAGACCGTCGGCCGATGCACGTCCCGACACGTGCGAGCCCTCGTCGGGGCCTGACCAACTCGGGTGTCGAGTGGGGTCAACGACTACTGCCCGCGAACCCAAGCGGCGTTCGAGCACCGGCGCATCGAAGAACTCGTCAGCAGGCACCAAGAAGTGCGCAACCGTTCGATCGGGGTGGAACTTGTACGCCTCGGTTGACCCCGCCTGGAGCTTGGCGGGGTCAACTCGAAAGTCGCGCCCACGCTGTGCGGCGACGCCAACCATTGCGTCGGGCGCGTCGACTTGTAAGTCAGTCGAGAACGGACCAGCACCAATCCAGTTGTTCCGATTGCGCACCATGAAGAACTCACGAGCTCGCAAGGTGAACGAGTCACGTGTGGTCAAGCTCGCGCCCGTCCACGCTTCGTAGTCATCGGGTCGGAACTCTTTAACAACTTGATTCGCGCGTCTTAGGGTTTCGTTTGATTCTGGAAATACATCGGGGAATGCAACGGCGACAGACGCCCACTCGACACCGAACTCTTGATACCAACCCGACGCGTTGCGCAACGGAGAGGGAACCTGCGCGTTCTTGTCTGCACTAAGCGCGAAAGCCGTCTGCCCATCAGACGTTTCGCACAAGTTGATTCCATCGGCATATCGCCACACATGCACGGCAAGTCCGTTGGGGGTTCGAATGCGGCGAGTGTCATCAACGCGAAGGTCAATCCCTGCGTCGGGACGCCAATTAGGTGGACGTGTGATCTGAGGTTGCTCCAACGAAAGCGTATGACTTTGGTGTTGGTGCTGACTCTGCGTTGACTGGTTCACGACCGATCCCCCGGTAACTCTGTTGGCGATTCGGGCGCCAGCGTCGCGCTCGTCGCGCGCGAAAACCAATCGAGCAAAGTCGTTCACGCAGTCTCTATTTCTGCAGCCGCGCGCTCATGTCATATGAACCGTTTTGGGTTTACGACACGTAGTCGACTACCCATGACAACTTGCGCGGCGAACAACCAACTTGTTGCGACGCCAACTTTCAGACGTCGATTTGATCGCCAGAATTCAAGTGCATGAACTCAGTTCCGTAATTACCCGACAAGCGACCCAGGTGCATCTCGCTCAACTTGATTCCCTCTTGGTTGAGCAAACCATCGTGAATCTGTATCGCGCGCTTGGGCCGAACACCGATCACGAAATCAATGACTTCAGCCAACTTCGACCACGGCGCATGAATGGGAACAAGCAGAGTCGAAACCGGCACTGGTGGCGGAACGAACGAATCTCCTGGGTGGTAGACCGCTTCATTGACCAGGTAACCGACGTTGATAACAAGCGGGATTAGCGGATGAATCAACGCGTGTTGGCCGCCAAAGGTTCGCACGCGAAAGCCGGCCGCTTCGAAAGATTCGTCGGGCCCAACCGTAGTGACACGGTCGCCGAGCTCATGAAAGTCGTGCGAAACCGAAATGGGCGCCCAGATCTTCAGGTTCGTGTTTGTCGCCGCTGCTTTGCGGATTACATCGACGTCGACGTGGTCGATGTGCTCATGACTTATGAGAACGGCCTCGGCGCCATCGAGCGCGACCTCGGCTTCAGACCACACGCCGGGGTCGATAACTAAAACGCGTCCGTCATCTTCGATACGAACACACGAGTGGCTGTACTTCGTCAGTCGCATCCATGCATCAGATCACAACTGCAAAACTAAATGCGCGCTCAGCGAATCTCGACCTCGCAGACCGTTGCTAGACGCCAATGAGCGACGCAAACTTCTAGAGGTGGCGGGAGGAGGGAATACGCTCAGCAATATCGATGCGCTCACGTAGGTCGATCGTGTTGAGATCGTCTTCGTCGACCTCGAATACATAGAGGCCTCGTCGGCCGTGCGCAGCGATTCGCCCGTTGCCCCATTGCACGCCCGCTAATGGTCCGTCTACCGACACCATCGCTATCGTCTCAAACTCAAGCGATACGTCGCAGATTCGTATCGCACCATCGTTGCCCACTGTCGCGATGTATCCGCCTGATGGACTCGATGCGAAATGTTGAAACTCGGGCTTCACACACTCAGACTTGGTGCTCAAGAAGACGTCATTGTCACGACGAATGACAGCGTGCGTGAATATCGAACCGTCTGAAAGTGCACTTGTCAGATGACGACCGTTTAGATGCCACATCAAATGAGCAACAAGCCATCCTGGGTTCGAGAAACGGCTGACGCATTGACGCTCTTGCACCTTCCACAACTCCACAACACCCGTCGCATACCCGACAGCGAGAAGTGAGTCATCGGGACTCCACGCAACTGCTCGCACAGTGTTGAGGCTTGGCTCATGCGCGTTGTGCAACTCGAACCAACTATCGCCATCCCAAATGTTTATGAGTCCGCTGTCACCACCGACGGCCAGTCTCGTGTTGTCACAGCTCCACGACAGCGAACGCACCCACTGACGCATTCTGAACGAATTGGCAGATCCATCGTTGTTCCAAATGGTTACGAGCCCACCGTGTCGTAGTTCGATGTCACTGCCGACAATCAAAGGCATGTCTGACACACCGGGCGCGCCCGTCATTGACTGTCCCCCCGCAGCAAGCCGCTCGTCACTGCTCCACGCAACACAGTCAACCCATGCGCCATGCGCGTGTCGCGCGATGTCTTCGCATGTGAAAGCGTCTCGAACGACAACCCGCCCGTCGCTTCGCCCACAGGCAATCAATGATCCGCTGGCATTCCAGGCAACGTCGTTGAGCTGCGCAGACGGGTCATCCAGCTCTGTCGTCTTTGCTTTAGACGGACGCCGAGCACGCAAGCTTCGATCGGGTTCCCAGATGCGCACGACACCATCGTCGCCAGCTGATGCGAGAAAAGCACCGTCGCCACTCCACGCGATCGATTCGACGGCGTCGCCATGTTGCAACTGCATGCCCAGCACGCGTGGACGATCGCCGTCGAAGAAGGTGATGCATCCGCCAAGATCAACAATCGCGTAGCAGGCAGAATCGGGACGCCAAGCTGCAGTCCACACCGCCGACGGCGCGGTCCGCGGGCTTGCCTCAAGTCCACCTGATTCGACATCACAGTTCTGAACGTTTCCTTCGGTTCCCGAAAGTAAGAGCCGGCGGCCGTTTGCACTCCAGTCCAATGTCCGCGCGCCGATGCCACCGAACGCGAACGTGCGACTGATACCGCCAGTTTCTGAATCAAAGATGAAAACAACGTCGTTCGCCGTCAGTACCGACAGCTGGTTCTCGTGAGGCACCCACTCGACATCCCAAATTCGCCAACCAAGACTGCGCGTAGTCCAAATAAGACTGCGGTCGTCTGCGTTCCACAAACGCGTTCGGCCGTCGTTGCATGCAGTCGCAAGTCTCACGCCGTCGCTGTGCCAACTGAGTGACCGCACGCGAGCTGGATGATCGAGTCGACCCGCGATCTGCACTTCGTCGTTGATCGTGCACACGAAGACACCGCTCGATGTGCCGACTGCAAGCTTGGTTCCGTCGTTGCTCCAGTCAAGCGCGTAGACGATTCGGTCTGTTTCGATCGGCGGCACTACCTCGGCCCCGGTTGCGACCGAAGAAATGCGAACTACGCCGTCTTCCCCGCCAGTCGCAATCATGTCGTTGTCAGGTGCCCAAGCGACCGCATGGAGCCATGCCTCGTGGCGGATTGCTCGAAAGAAGCCGATCTGGGCCCGGTCGGGCATTGGCCAACTCGCTCGTGGACTTCCCTTCGCAACGCACTCGAGTGAGTGGCGAACGTCGTCTAGCTGTGTCTCGCCAAAACATCTCGACGCAAGAGTCGAAGCAATGTCACTTCGAGTCATGTCGGCGCTAAGCAAGAAGGACGACTGACGAACGACGCGCTCGAGACTGGCAGTCACGTTCGCGTGCACCGAAAGCTCAGAAGCGCGTTCGATGTCAGCAAGCAAGGCCGCCGCACCGTGGCGAAGTAGCCGCGTGGCCAACCATCGGCCATCGGTTGCTACGTCATACAACTCGCGCGCGCTGCCTGCTTCGCGCAGGTGATAGCTCAGGTTGTCCCACAAGTAGTGATCGTCGGGCAGATCGCTCCACAAACCGCTAATCGGACGAAGCGCATCAAGCATTTCTCGCTGCAGTTGTTGGCGCTTCACCGAAATGCGGTGTCGGAGGTAGTCACGTATCTCATCGTGCAGCATGACTGTCTGGGCGTGGATGTTGTACGAGCGCAGCAGTGATGATCGAAACAGAACGCTGCAAACATCTTTCGTTATTGATCGATTGCAGCTCCACACCGTGTCGAGAACCTCAAGGGGGATCTCAGCATCCTCAGGAAACAACCCGAGCGAGTCGCAACGATCAATGATCTCAGTTCCTCTTGCCGAGACGAGATGCTCGAAACTGATCTGCATGCAAACATCGATTGACTTGCGGCGATCGTCGTAGTCATTCAGATCAGTCAGTGTTGACGGACCGCCTGCAACATACGCATCTTCGATCTCGGCAAC